>DASQWB010000001.1:0-13694 GCA_035640455.1 Gaiellaceae bacterium
CTCGAGCACGACCTGTCCGAGGTCGAGATCGAGGAGATCACGCGCGAGTTCGAGCGCATCGGGCTCGAGGTCGGCCAGCCGCAGGCCGTCGAGGTCGAACGCGAGAAGATCGAGCCCATTCCCGTCGACCCCGCGGAGCTCTCCGGCTCCGCCGACTCGCTGCAGCTCTTCCTCGCCGACGTCGGGCGCCACAAGCTCCTGAACGCGGCGGAGGAGGTCACGCTCGCGAAGGCGATCGAGCGCGGAGACCCGGTCGCGAAGCGGCGCATGATCGAGTCGAACCTCCGGCTCGTCGTGTCGATCGCGAAGGGTTACCGCGGCCTCGGGGTGCCGTTCCTCGATCTGATCCAGGAGGGCACGCTGGGGCTGAACCGGGCGGTCGAGAAGTTCGACTGGCGTCGCGGCTACAAGTTCTCGACGTACGCGACCTGGTGGATTCGCCAGTCGGTGCAGCGCGCGGTCGCCAACCACGCGCGCACGATCCGCGTGCCAGTGCACGTCGTCGAGCGGCAGCAGAAGCTCTCGCGTGCAGCGCGCCGGCTCGAGGTCGAGCTGGGGCGCGAGGCGACGAAGGCCGAGCTCGCGGAGGCGACGGGTCTGCCGATCCAGCACGTCGACGAGGCGCTCGGCGCCGCCCAGGCGTCGGTGTCGCTGAACCAGACGGTCGGAGCCGACGACGAGGGCGAGCTGGGCGACCTGTTCGCCGACCGCGAGGCCGCCGACCCGTTCGACGAGGCCGAGGAGTCGCTCCGCCGGCAGGGCGTCCGGCGCGCACTCAACGCGCTGCCCGAGCGCGAGCGGCGGATACTCGAGCTGCGGTTCGGCTTCGAGGGCGAGCCGTGGACGCTCGAGGCGATCGGCCACGAGCTCGATCTGACGCGGGAGCGCGTCCGCCAGCTCGAGGGCCAGGCGCTCGCCCGCCTCGGCGCGCTACGCGACCTCATCTCGGTCGCCGCGTAGGTCCGAGCGTCAGCACGCAAGACGGGCCCTAGCTCCTCGAGCCGTCGAGGGGCATACTTCGCCCTGACCCGCCAGGGGGCGGGCAGGAAGGAGTTCGTCTATGAGGGGCATTGTCAGTCGGCTCGTCCTCCCGGCCATCGCCGTCGCCGCCCTCGCGGCCGTCGGCACTGCGGGGGGCGCGTCGAAGGCCGCGCCGACGTTCGTCTTCGCCGGCGCGTCCGATCCCACGTATCTCGATCCGGCGCTCGTCTCGGACGGCGAGTCATTCCGCATCACCGAGCAGGTCTTCGAGGGCCTTGTCTCGCTCAAGCCCGGCACGACGCTGCTCCGTCCGGGCCTCGCGACGAAGTGGGGCTCGAAGAACGGAAAGGACTGGACGTTCACGCTCCGGCGCGGCGTCAAGTTCCACGACGGGACGCCGTTCAACGCGCAAGCCGTCTGTTACAACTTCAACCGCCAGTACAACTTCACCGGAGCGTTCCAGGACGCGTCCGCGACCTACTACTGGCAGACCGTCTTCTACGGCTTCAAGAAGAACGAGAGCCCCGATCTCTCGCCCAGCCTGTACAAGAGCTGCAGCACCAAGGGCAAGTACCAGGCGACGATCCACCTGACGAAGAGGAACGCGGCGTTCGTGCCGGGGCTCGTCATCTCGTCCTTTGCGATCCAGAGCCCGGCCGCGCTGAAGAAGTACGGCGCGGAGAAGGGTGAGCTCCGGAACGGCACGTTCTACCCGACCGGCACGTACGCGTTCAGCCATCCGACTGGCACGGGACCGTTCAAGTTCAAGTCCTGGAGCGTCGGCGAGAAGGTCGAGCTCACGCGGAACTCGAGCTACTGGGGAAAGAAGCCACGGCTCGGGCGCGTGATCGTCCGGCCCATCTCGAACAACACGGCCCGTGTACAGGCGCTTCAGACCGGCGAGATCAACGGCGCCGACCTGATCCAGCCGCAGGACATCCCGACGATCAAGAAGAACAAGAACCTGAAGGTCCTGAACCGGCCGCCGTTCAACGTGGCGTACGTGACGATCAACCAGGCGCACGCGCCATTCAACAAGCTGGCCGTGCGGCAGGCGATCGCCTACGGCCTCGACCGGGGATCGGTCGTGAGGTCGTTCTACGCGGGGCGGGCGATCGTCGCGAACGAGTTCATGCCGCCGCAGCTTTTCGGGTGGACGAACAAGGTGCCCAAGTACCCGTACAGCCCGAGCAAGGCGAAGCAGCTGTTGCAGAAGGCGGGCCTGAAGCTGCCGGTATCGGTCGAGTTCTGGTATCCGACGAACGTGTCGCGGCCGTACATGCCGAACCCGAAGCTCAACTTCGAGGCCTTCTCGGCAAGCCTCGAGAAGTCGGGCTTCAAGGTCACCGCGAAGAGTGCGCCGTGGCGGCCCGACTACGTGAAACACGTGAACGACGGCACCGCCGGCGATCTCAACCTCATCGGCTGGACCGGTGACTTCGGTGATCCGGACAACTTCGTCGGCACGTTCTTCCAGACCTACAGCCCGCAGTTCGGGTTCAGGAACAAGGCGATCTTCAACATCCTGACTCGTGCCGAGCAGGAGACGAACTACAAGAAGCGGATCAAGCTCTACCAGCAGGCGAACATCATGATCATGAAGTTCCTGCCTGCGGTTCCGTATGCCCACTCGAAGCCCGCGCTCGCCTTCCAGAAGAGGGTGAAGGGCTATGTTCCGAGTCCGGTCGGAACCGATCCGTTCGACCCGGTCTTCTTCGGAGGCCAGTAGCAAAGAAAGCGGCGCAGCCGGCGGACTAAATGCTCAGGTATCTCGTCCGCCGGCTGCTCCTGCTCGTCCCGATTCTCTTCGGCGTCTCAGTCCTGATCTTCTTCTGGATCAGGGCCCTTCCCGGCAGCCCGGCCGAGTCGCTGCTCGGCGAGCGCGCGACACCCGCCCTCGTGAAGGCCTACCGGGAGCGGTACGGCTTCGACGAGCCCGTCTACAAGCAGTACTGGATCTACGTCAAGACGACGGTCAAAGGAGACCTCGGCGTGAGCGTCGCATCGCACCGACGCGTCGTCGCGGAGATCAAGAAGAAGTTTCCAGCGACGGTTGAGCTCGCGCTCGCGGCGATGCTCTTCGCCGTGCTCATCGGCGTGCCGCTCGGCTTTCTCGCCGCCAAGTGGCACGGAGGGATCTTCGACAACGTCAGCTTGGTTGCGTCCCTGATCGGGATCTCGATCCCGATCTTCTTCCTCGCGATCATCCTCAAGTACATCTTCGCCATCCGCCTCGCCTGGCTCCCGAGCGTCGGCCGGATCTCGGTTCTGATCGACACGAAGCACCCGACGAACTTCTACGTCCTCGACGCGATCATCGAACGAGACTGGTCGGCTCTCTGGGACGTGCTCAAACACCTCGTCTTGCCCGCGATCGCGCTCGGATCGATCCCGCTTGCGGTGGTAGCGCGCATCACCCGCGCGGCCGTGCTCGACGTCCAGAACGAGGACTACGTGCGAACGGCCCGCTCGAAAGGACTGCCGCCGATCACGGTCGACCGCCGGCACGTGCTCCGGAACGCGCTCCTTCCGGTGTCGACGATCATCGGTCTCCAGACGGGCCTGCTGCTTTCAGGGGCCGTCCTGACCGAAACCGTCTTCGCCTACCCGGGAGTCGGGTCGTGGCTGCGCGACGCGATCTTCGCCCGCGACTACCCGGTCCTCCAGGGCGGGATCCTCTTCCTCGCCGTCGTCTTCGTGCTGGTGAACCTGCTGGTGGACATCTCGTACGCGATCATCAATCCGAGGATCCGCTACTCGTGACCACTGTCGTGAGGCTGCGCCGGTGAGCGTCGCGGAGCTGGAAGCCCACGAGGTCGCGCTCGAGGCGGCGACCGGCGGACTCTGGCGCGATGCCTTCCGCCGGCTCGTGCGGAACCCCGCTGCGATCCTGGGCGCTGTGCTCGTCCTGCTCTTTGTCCTGGCTGCCGCCCTCGCGTCGTTCATCGCGCCCTATGGGCCGAAGGAGCAGAACCTGCTCCTCGTCGTACGCGGCTGCTGCCCGGGGCCGTCGCACGCGCACTGGCTGGGCGTCGACCAACTCGGCCGCGACGTGTACAGCCGGATCCTCTACGGCGCCCGCTTCTCGCTGATCATCGGCATCGTCTCGGTGTCGATCGGCCTCTCGATCGGCCTCGTCCTCGGGTCGCTCGCCGGCTACGTCGGGGGGTTCGTCGACTCGCTGATCATGCGCTGCATGGACGTCATGCTCGCGATCCCCGGTCTGCTCTTCGCGATCGGGATCGTGGCGGTGCTCGGCCCCGGCCTCTACCAGATCATGATCGCGATCGGCGTCGTGAATGTCCCGATCTTCGCCCGTCTGCTCCGTGGATCCGTGCTTGCGCAGCGCGAGAACGACTTCGTGCTCGCCGCGCGGGCCGTGGGTGTGCGGAGGCCGGCGATCCTCTTCTCGCACATCCTCCCGAACGCCATCTCGCCCGTGATCGTCCAGGGGACGCTCGCGATGGCCACGGCGATCATCGACGTGGCGGGACTCGGGTTCCTTGGCCTTGGCCCCCAGGATCCCGCGACGCCCGAATGGGGGACGATGCTCACCGACGTGAACGACTACCTCCAGGTCGCGCCATGGCTCGCGATCGTGCCCGGAGTCGCAATCGTGATCTCCGTCCTCGGCTTCAACCTGATCGGCGACGGCCTGCGTGAGGCGCTCGACCCGAAGCTCCGCGGCCGCGTCGGACGCTTCCGCGAGCGGAAGGTCTTTTGGTTCCTCGGCCGGCGGAGGAATGCGGCGGCCGGTCGTGCCTAGCGAAACCCTGCTCGCGGTTCACGATCTGCGCGTCCACTTCTGGACGGGCGGCGGCACCGTCCATGCCGTGAACGGCGTCTCCTTCGAGATCGGCGCCGGCGAGACGCTCGGAATCGTCGGCGAGTCGGGGTGCGGCAAGAGCGTGACAGCGCTCGCGCTGCTCGGCCTCCTGCCCCGGGCGGGACGGGTCCGCTCCGGCTCGGCGCGGTTCGACGGCCGCGATCTTCTCCGGCTCAACCAGCGGGCCCTCCGGCGGGTGCGGGGACGGCAGATCGCGATGATCTTCCAGGATCCGATGACGAGCCTGAACCCCGTGCTGACGATCGGCCGGCAGCTCCGGGAGCCCCTCGAGACCCACTTCGACATGAGCCGCAAGGCGGCCGCCGCACGCGCCGCGGAGCTCCTCGACCGGGTCGGAATTCCGAACCCGGACATGCGGCTCTCCGACTACCCGCACCAGTTCTCGGGCGGCATGCGGCAGCGCGCGATGATCGCCATGGCCCTCGCGTGTCGGCCGAAACTCTTGATCGCCGACGAGCCGACGACGGCGCTCGACGTGACGATCCAGGCGCAGATCCTCGCGCTGCTCAAGGAGCTCGTGGCCGAGGAGCGGACCGCGCTCATTCTCATCACGCACGACCTCGGCGTCGTCGCCGGGATGTGCGAGCGCGTGAACGTGATGTACGCCGGGATGTTCATGGAGACCGGCTCGGCAGAGCAGCTCTTCGGCACGCCGCGGCATCCGTACACGCTCGGCCTCCTCCAGAGCGTCCCGCGCCTCGACGCCGCGCGCCGCGCCGCCCTCCAGCCGATCGAAGGCGCGCCGCGCGACATGCTCCAGCCGCCGAGCGCCTGCCCGTTCCAGCCGCGGTGCCGCTACGAAGTCGAGCAGTCTCGGCTCGATGTCCCGCCGCTCCTGGAGATCGAGCCGGGGCACAAGGTCGCCTGCTTCAATCCTGTGCCCGCCGAGGAGTGGGAGCGGACGCGCGCGGCGGCGACGGCGTGACGCGGCAGCTCGACGATCCAGCGCGCGTGCGGCGCGAGTACGCGACTCTCGACCGGCTCGCGCTCAGGCGGCTCGACCGGACGGCGTGGATCCGCCCGGCTGTGGAGCCGATCGCGACGGCGCTCGCGGCGATCGCCGAGGCGCGTCCGCGCCGCGTCCTCGATGCCGGCTCGGGCCGCGCCGAGCTCGCGCGGCTGATCGCGGCGCCTGAGGTCGTCTGCGTCGACTCGTCGCCTGCCGCCGTCGATGCGGCTCGCGCGCTGGGGCTCGAAGCCGTGCGCGGCGACCTCGATGACCTGCCGTTCGCGTATGAGTCCTTCGACGTCGTGACGTGCAACTGGGTCCTGTACCACCTGGCCGACGTCGACCGAGGCCTCGCCGAGCTCGCGCGCGTGCTGCGGCCGGGGGGCCGCTTCGTCGGGATCTACAACCGGCGCGACAACCTGCGCGCGCTCTGGTCGGCGGTGGGCGACCCGTGGCCTGTCGACGACTTCGGCTGCGAGAAGGGTGTGGCCGCGCTCGAGCGGCACTTCGTCCGCGTGGAGCGCCGCGACACCGACGGCGAGGTGCTCTGGGAGGACCGCGAGGCCCTGCAGACCTACCTCGACGCGTTCGTCGAGCTCGCCGGCGAGGTGCGCGCGCCGGCCGGGCCGTACCCATTCCGGGACATGCGCGCGAACTGCATCCTCGTCGCGGAGAAGGCATGACCGGCGACGGCGCGGGCCCGCTCGTCGAGCTCGAGCGGTTGAAGCTCTACTTCCCGATCAAGAGCGGGCTCGTGCTCGACCGCCACATTGGCGACGTTCGCGCGGTCGACGACGTCACGCTGACGATCCGCCGGGGCGAGACGCTCGGCCTCGTCGGCGAGTCCGGCTGCGGTAAGTCGACCGTCGGGCGGACGATCCTGCGGCTCTACCGGCCCACCGATGGACGCGTCTTCTTCGACGGCCGCGACATCACGAACCTCGGCGACAGCGACCTGCGGCCGCTGCGGCGGCGGATGCAGATGGTCTTCCAGGACCCGTTCGCCTCGCTCAACCCGAGGCACAGCGTCGGCCGCATCGTCGGCGAGCCGCTGCGCACCCACGGCCTCGCCGGCCGCCGTGAAGCCGCCTCGCGCGTGCGTGAGCTCCTCGTCACCGTCGGCCTTCCTGCCGACGCGGCGAGCCGCTACCCGCACGAGTTCTCGGGCGGACAGCGGCAGCGCATCGGCCTCGCCCGCGCGCTCGCGGTCAACCCCGACTTCGTCGTCGCCGACGAGCCGGTCTCCGCCCTCGACGTCTCGATCCAGGCGCAGATCATCAACCTGCTGGAGCGGCTCCAGGAGGAGTTCGAGCTCACCTACCTCTTCATCGCGCACGACCTCGCGGTCGTGCGGCACATCTCCGACCGGATCGCGGTGATGTACCTCGGGACTGTGGTCGAGGTCTCGCCGGCCGAGGAGCTCTACGACAACCCGCGTCACCCGTACACGATCTCGCTCCTCTCCGCCGTCCCGATCCCCGACCCGGTCGTCGAGCGGCAGCGGGAGTCGATCCTCCTCGCCGGCGACCTCCCGAGCCCGGCGAACCCGCCGTCCGCCTGCCGCTTCCACACGCGGTGCCCGTACGTGCAGCCGACGCGCTGCCGCGACGAGGTGCCGCGGCTGCGGCGGCTCGCCTCAGGGCACGAGGTCGCGTGCCACTGGGCGGAGGAGATCCACGAAGGGCGGATCACGCCGCACGCCGTCGAGCCGGTGTTCGAGCCGGGGTTGGTCGAGCCGGCCCCAGAGCCGCCGCCCGTGTAGCCGCGGCGAGGATCCGCTCGGCGTCCAGCGGGCAGACGCGAAGCTCGGGCGGCGGCCGCCGGAGGAAGCTGCCGACGAGGTGGAGCTCGTCCGCGGCCTCCGGGTCAAGCGACGGCTCGGCGGCGCGGCAGAGGGCGAGGCCGGCCTCGACCTCGAGTCTGGCGCCCGCGCCCGGAGGCAGGCTCCGCACGGTGACGATCCGGCCGCCGGCGACGAAGACGGCGCGCGCGAAGCCCGGCTCGAGCGCCGGCACGACGAGGCAACAGGCCGCGCGGCGGAGCCTCCGGAGGCGCCTGAGCTCGGCAACGATCCGCTCGAGCGCCGCCACACGGTCGCGCAGGCGCGCCGCGTCCTCGTAGCGGAGCGCCTCCGCCCGCTCGCGCACCTTCGCGCGCAGCCGGGGCAGGGCGAGCTCCGGCGCGCCGAGCTCCTCGTCGCTCGCGCCGTCGAGCAAGCGTGCTGCGAGCCGCGCGCTCGAGCGACTGCGAATCGGCCCGAGCTCGGTCGGCGTCGACGAGCACACGAGCGCCTGCCCACGGCGGCGCAGATAGACGTAGCGGTCGGGGCGCGAGACGCGCGCGTTCGCGGGCGGGCGCAGCTCGCGGATCAGCCGCAGCTCCTCGAGCGCCGCCTCGAGCTCCGATCCGCACTCTCGCCACTCGATCCGCTCGAGCGCCGCGAGCGCCGCCTCGACCGCCGGCCGCTGCCGGTCGGTGCGGAAGTACGACCGGAGACGGGCGCGGAGATCCCGCGCGCGGCCGACGTAGAGGACCTGGTCGTGGGCGTCACGGAAGAGGTAGATGCCCGGGCACGTCGGCGCGCCGAAGGCGAGCGAGCGCTTGAGGTAGATGCGGCGGGTGCGCGTCGAGGCGAGCTCGCAGAGGTCGGCCACGCTCGTCGCCCCGCGCTCCTGCGCAAGCCCGATCAGCGCGACCAGGATCTCCGCGGTCGCGGTCGCGTCCGGCAGGGCGCGGTGGCACGGCCGCGCGCTCGTGCCGAAGAAGTGCGCGAGCGAGGCGAGGCCGGCCCGTGAGATGCGGCCCGCGAGCACGCGGCGCGCGAGCGAGACCGTGTCGACGACGGGCCCCGCGAGCCGCCGGCCGGTGAGCCGCTCCGTCTCGCGATCGAGGAACGCGAGGTCGAAGCGGGCGTTGTGCGCCACGAGGACGGCGTCGGCGGCGAAGTCGAGGAACCGGCGGACGGCGTGCGCGGCCGGGGGCGCGAGCCGGAGCTCGCCGTCGCGCAGACCTGTGAGGGAAGCCACCAAGGCGCCGAGTGGCACGCCCGGGTCGACGAGCGTATGGAAGGTCTCGCCGAGCTCGAGCTCGCGCACCCGTACGGCACCGATCTCGCAGATCCGGCACACGCCCGGGCGCAAACCGGTCGTCTCGAGGTCGACGACGACGTAGGTCGCGCGTTCGAGCGGCAGGTCGTGGCCCGGCGGCGTCGCCAGCCGGACCGAGTCGCCGCTCCAGGCGAGCCGCGCGTCGGCGGCGACTGCGTCCTCGAGGAGGCTGCGCGCCATGCCTGCGGGGACGTGGCGGAGCGCGAACAGCCGGCGCGCCGCCTCCTCGGCGTAGACCGGCCCCCGCCGCTCCTCGACGAGCTCCACGAGCCGGTCGGCCGCGTCGAGCCGCAATTGCATGCGCGAAAAGGCTACAGAACATACGTTCGACTCACAAGGGACCCACTTCGGCGCAGCTGCCGGGAATCACCGTGACGCTTCGAATCGCGATGCCGAGCAGCCCGTGCACGAAGCTCTGAGGCGCCTACCCTCGGGCCGTGGACCGCCTCTGCTCCGTCGCGGTCACCCCGGTCCGTTCCGAGCCTCGCGAGGACGCGGAGCACGTGACCGAGCTCCTCGAGGGGGAATCGGTTCGCGTCGAGGAGGAGCGCGACGGCTGGGTCCATCGTGACCGCCTCCGACTACCCCGGCGCGAGACGACGCACGTCGCGTTCTGGCTCGGCGCACCGGCGCATCCTCCACGCGACGGGTCGCGACGGCGTGGCGCGCGTCGTCGAGGAGCTCGAGCCGGACGAGCTTCGCGCGATGCGGCGCCGCCTCGTGAGGTTAGCGCCCTAACAACGCACCACGCTGATCGTCGCACCAAGAAGAGGGCGCCGATAACATCGGCTTCCGAGAGGCATTTCGCCTCGGCGTGAAGGATCCCGGAGCGGGAGGTATGGAGTGAGACGGAGGCAACGGTGGACGTGGCTTCTGAGCGTAGGGGCGCTCGTCGCCGGGTTCGCACTCCTGGCGGCTGCCTGCGGCGGCAAGAGCAGCAACGCCAACAAGAACACGAACACAGCAGGCAGCCAGGGAACGAGCGGCGGCACGGCGCAGAACAAGCCGTTCGCCAACTTCCGGATTGCCTACGACACCGGCACCGATTACCTCGACCCAGGGCTGTCGTACACGGTCGAGGGGTGGGCGATCATGTGGAACGTCTATCTGCCGCTGGTCGGCTACAAGCACGTCAACGGCCCCGACGGCGCGACGCTCGTGCCGTACCTGGCGAAGTCCTTGCCGCAGATCTCGTCCGACGGCAAGACCTACAAGCTGACGCTGCGGAAGGGGCTCAAATACTCCGACGGCACGGCGGTGAAGGCGAGCGACTTCCGCGCGACGATCGAGCGCGACTACAAGGTCGACTCGCCCGGGGTTGGGTTCTTCTCGAACATCGTCGGCGCCGACGCGTTCTCGAAGACGAAGAAGGGGCACATCAGCGGGATCACGACGAACGACTCGACCGGCGCGATCACGATCAAGCTGACCCAGCCCCAGGGCGACTTCCAGAACATCCTGGGCACCACGTTCGCGGCACTAATCCCCGCGGCGACGCCGGCCAAGGATCAGTCGACGCATCCGGCGCCCTCGACCGGCCCGTACATGATCCAGAGCTACAAGCCGAACCGGTCGGCGATCGTCGTCCGCAACCCGCAGTGGAAGTCGAACAAGGGGACGGGGATCACGGACGTGCCGAACGGAAACCCGGACAAGATGACCTTCGACATCCTGGGCGACCCGGGTGTGGCGCTGACGCGCACGCTCAAGGGCCAGGACGACTACGACTTCCAGCAGCCGCCGCCGGACCGGCTCAACACGCTGCAGTCGAAGTACTCGAACCAGACGAAGGTCTACACGCCGGCGAACACGTACTACTTCTTCATGAACACGCGGCTCAAGCCGTTCAGCGACGTACGTGTGCGGCAGGCCGTCAACTACGCGATCAACCGCCAGGCGCTCGTCCGGATCTACGGCGGCCTCGCCAACCCGACGGAGAACATCCTTCCGCCGACGTATCCGCAGTACAAGAAGCACACGCTCTACCCGTACAACCTGGCCAAGGCGAAGCAGCTCGTCGCCGCCTCGGGGTTCAAGGGCATGTCGGTCACGGTCTGGAACCACGACCGCGGCCAGGACCCGAAGGCGACCGCCTACCTCACCGACGTCCTGAACAAGATCGGCTTCAAGGCCAAGGAGAAGATCATCAACTCCTCGGTCTACTGGACGACGATCGGCAACCAAGCGACGAAGGCGCAGATCGGCTTCGCCGACTGGTTCCAGGACTACCCGCACCCGCTCGACTGGTTCGACGTGCTGCTGAACGGGACGCGGATCACGCAGACGCACAACAACAACTACTCGAACTTCGACAACAAGGCGGTAAACGCGAAGATCGAGGCGCTGAAGAAGCAGACGAAGCTGACGTCGTCGGTGAACGACCAGTGGGCCGCGCTCGACAAGCAGGCCATGCAGCAGGGCGCCTGGGCGCCGTTCATCAACCGGCAGTTCGTCGACACCTTCAACTCGGACATCGACCTCGGCTGTTACATCAACCACGTGCTCTACCAGTTCGACTTCGCGACCATCTGCCACAAGTGATCGGATAGCCGCGTCGTAACGGGGAGGGCGCCGCCCGCGCCCTCCCCGCCGTCTAGGGGGTGGCTTGGCCCAACCGGCTGCGGAAACGGAATTCACCCTCGACACCGCGGCGGAGCTCGCGGCGGAAGAGTCGGCGGCCGTCATCCGCGGCCGCAGCCCGTGGTACCTGGCGTGGCGGCGGCTGCGCCGCAACTACGTCGCGTTCGGCTTCCTCGCCCTGTTCGTTGTGATCGTCGTCGCGTGCCTGCTCGCGCCGGTCTACGCGCACCACGTCGCCCACACCGGCCCGAACGACACCCATGTCCTCGACACGATCACGGTTCACGGCAAGAGGATCGACGTCGTCTCGAAGGGCGGCGTCCTCGGCGGCAAGCTCGTCGCCTCGACGCCGGTCGGCCCGCAGTGGTTCGCGGCCGGCGGCAAGTACATGCTCGGCGCCGACACCCTCGGCCGCGACATCGGCGTCCGCCTGCTCTACGGCGGCCGGACGTCGCTCATCGTCGGCATCGTCTCGTCGCTGATCTGCGTCGTCGCGGCGACGATCCTCGCGCTCCTGGCCGGCTTCTACGGCGGCTGGCTCGACTTCGTGATCACGCGCTTCTTCGACCTCTTCTACGCCTTCCCGGTGATCCTGCTCGGGATCGCCCTCGGCGCGGCGCTCGCGATCAACGGCATCCATTGGGGCCCGATCAAGGTCCAGTCCGGGAACATCCTGATCCCGACGCTGATCATCTCGTACGTGCTGATCCCGTACGTCGGGCGGCCGCTCCGCGGTCAGGTGCTCTCGCTGCGCCAGAAGGAGTTCGTCGAGGCCGCGATCGCTCAGGGCTCGGGTCCGCTGCGGATCATGTTCACCGAGCTGCTGCCGAACGTTGCCTCGTCGATCCTCGTCTTCTTCACGCTGATCATCGCGAACAACATCGTGCTCGAGGCGGCGCTGTCATTCCTCGGCGCCGGGGTGCAGCCGCCGACGGCGTCGTGGGGAACGCTGATCTCCGACGGCCAGGGCCTGATCGTCACCCGGCCGTGGTTCGCCGTCATGCCCGGGATCGCGATCGTGCTCACCGTGCTGGCGCTGAACGTCTTCGGCGACGGCCTGCGCGACGCGCTCGACCCGCGCGCGAAGGTGAAGGTCGAGCACTGATGCTCGCCTTCCTCGTGCGACGGACGATCGGCGCCATCCTCGTGATGCTCGCCGTCACCTTCATCGTCTTCCTCATCTTCATCGTCGTCCCAGGCGGCGGGAAGCTCGGCACGGCGCAGCGCATCGCTGGCAAGAACGCGACGCCCGGGCTCGTGCGGAGCGTCGAGAAGCGCTGGGGCTTCGACCAGCCCTTCTACGTCCAGTACTACCGCATGATCAAGCGGATGTTCACGAACGACCTCGTCTCATACACCTCGCAGCAGCCGGTCCTGAGCCAGATCGTGCAGGGGATGCCCGCGACCTTCTCGCTTACGATCGGCGCCGGTGTGATCTGGCTCGCGTTCGGGATCCTCGTGGGGGTGATATCGGCTATCACGGCCGGGAGGCTTTCGGATCGCGTGATCACGATCCTCGCGCTCGTCGGCATCTCGATGCCCGTGTTCTGGCTCGGCCTCGTGATGCGCTACCTGCTCGCCGAGAAGAACTCGTTCTTCCCCGACGGCGAGTACGCCTCGCTGACGGCGAACCCGCTCCAGTGGGCGTACCACCTGATCCTGCCGTGGTTCGTGCTCGCCGTGCTCTTCATCGGCTTCTACGGCCGCGTCCTGCGCGGGAACATCCTCGACACGATCAACGAGGACTACGTGCGCACCGCCCGCGCCAAGGGGCTCGCGCCGAAGCGGGTGCTGATCAAGCACGTCTTGAGGAACTCGCTCATCCCGATCGTGACCCTCTTCGGCCTCGACTTCGCCGGCGTCCTCGGCGGCGGCGCGATCCTCACAGAGACGGTCTTCGACCTACACGGCGTCGGCCAGTACGCGGCGCAGTCGATCAACAACTTCGACCTGCCCCCGATCATGGGCGTGACGATGTACGGCGCCTTCTTCATCGTCCTCTTCAGCGTGCTCGTCGACATCTTCTACGCCTACCTCGACCCGCGGATCCGCCCCACGTAGTGGCCGAGCGGCTCCTCGAGGTCAAGGACCTCCACGTCTCGTTCGCGACCGAGGACGGCGTCGTCCGCGCGGTCGACGGCGTCTCGTTCGAGGTGGAGCGCGGCAAGGTGCTCGGCATCGTCGGCGAGTCGGGCTCCGGCAAGAGCGTCACCGCGCTGACGCTCATGGG
>DASQWB010000002.1:0-66707 GCA_035640455.1 Gaiellaceae bacterium
ACGCGGCTGAAGTCCCACTGGCCGGCTCCCGTCGGCGTAAGCGCACCATTGTCGGGATGGAGTGCATTGAGCTCGAATTCCAAGTCTCGCCCAGAGGCGCTGATGCGGGCGCCATCCGCCGGCACCGGAGTCGAAAGCACAAAGGCGCCGGGAACATGTATGCCTCTCCGAATCCTGTATTCGACCTCGACGGTTCCACGTACGTCGAATTCCCGTTTGAGCATGAACCGCAACTGCTTTCCATCGGCCCAAATCTTCAGCGGCCCCACCGTGATTCCCTTAGGAGCTGTCAGGACACGCTTGGCATCCTCTTCGTCAAGCACCTCTTCGACAAGCTCGGTCTGCTTGCCAACGGTACGGACGCGAATTTCTTTGAACCTCGGAACTCCCAGGTCGGGGAGCGGCACGTCGAGGTCGATCCCGCCCGTGACGTCGAAGCTGGTCTGTTTGTTGTAGAGATTCTCCAAGGTGTAGCGAGCCCGATAGTCCAGGATGACGATATCTTTTGCATATGTGGCCACATGCCGATACAGGTCAGAATGTCGACCACGGTCGAGGGCTTCGAGATCGACCTCCCACTTCCGCCGGAAGACACTGGTGTAGAAGACGTTGTCGGTGACCTCCTGAAAGACCGCGGCGGGAACGACCTTCTCGAAAGCGGCTTCGAGAACGTCGCTCGCGATCTTCCTTCGAAGCATTCGACCCGCATACGACTCGATCAGTATCGTCACGAACACGGAGACGAGCGCGCCTATCCCCAAGTCTCGAATCAGGTCAGGCCCAAGGACCGAGTCGGAATGCTCCTCCCAGAGAATGGCGCCAAGCAGCAAGGCGATTCCAGCAACGAATCCGACGGCCAAGATGAGCCACAGAATCAGGTTCTCCGAGCTTGAACCGGCCGTTTCGCGCCTCTGCCCTGGTGACGAGCTCATCTGCCTGCGCTTCTCGTGATCCGCGACCGCGCTCGGTGCACGATCATGGCACCGTCTCGGCCAAGAGTCAATTCCACGCCAGACCGGCGGGAGGGTTAATCGTGATGGCGCGGGTGGGATTCGAACCCACGGTCTCGAGCTCATGAGGCTCGCGAGGACGGCCGCTCCTCTACCGCGCGAGTCCGGCCGGCAAGGCGCCGGCTCCACAGCCGGACCGAAAGACCGCCGCGCCTCGCGAGCGCGCAGCTTCGGGGGGCGAGGGCCGTGCTGCTTCCGAGAAGAGTTGGGAGGAGGGCCTTGCTTCCCTCAACCGGTGCGGAGCGTTGCTCGACCGCCTGCCGGAGCCGTCCGTTGCCCGTCAGCACGCCTGCCAGCCACCGTCGTGGACCGCCAGGGAGATGCCCTCTCCCCTTAGCGACGCCGGATGCACGTTACGGCCCTCGCTCCGCTTCAGCGACAGCCGTTCTTCCGTCACTCCCTTGGGCCCGCCCGTCGACGACCCAATCCTCATGCCTCTCCGTCCAACTCCCGCTCGCGGGAGATCGACGCAGCGGCACGAAGCCCGAACCATGTTTTCCAAGCCACTCGCCTACCCTTCGACCCTGGATCGCCTACTCGGCGTCCTACGTGGAGGAGCTTTGGAGCCCGAGTCTCGCGCGCTCATCCGGAAAAGAGCAGGCTAAAGCAGACGTTAATCGTCAGCGCTCTTTTCAATGACAAGCGCCGAGAGTCTTTCTCTCTCAGGCGGAGCCTCGATTCGATCTAGAGCTTGTTCAAGCTGAGCATCACCTGTGGTTCCGACGTTTGGCTCATTGCCTCCGAAACGACGAAGGCGACCCGGTGGGTCGCCCTCGACTGGCTTGCTATGCGGGCTAGGGAGCTAGCGCGCACACCTCCCAGCGAGGGCGGGAACGTTACCGAGCCGGCGCTTTTCGTCCAAGCTGTGCCAGCACGGCATGGCCGATGCGACGGGCGCGACTTTGATGAACGTTTGGGTGTTGGCGGTGAGCAGCATCGTCTCGCGGTTATTGCCGCGGCGCAGCATAGACGAAAGATCGGACGTTCGCAAGCGATCCGGACGAAATTCCTTACGCAAAATGAATAGACCCATTACGCCGCTCCCGCGACCCGGTCGGCCGCGGTGCGCGACCGCATGTCGTGGAGGTAGGGCGGGTGGCGCCGTCTGCGGGGCGGCTCGACTCCGGGAGACGCGCGTCGGCGACCCACCCAGGCGGACGATCGTCAGCGCCGCCATCCCCCTATTGCTCGAGCGCGCCTACGCCGGCTGAGCGTCGGTAGTAGCGCGCGCAGGTCGTCGATCGTGTCCGCCCCCTCGGCGCGCTTGTCCGGGCGGTAGCGCTTCACGCGGGCGAAGCGCAGCGCCACCCCGCCCGGGTAGCGGGTCGAAGACTGGACGCCGTCGAGCGCAACCTCGACGACGAGCTCGGGGCGCACGAGCACAGCGATCTCCCTCCGGTCGGTCTCGCGTGCGAGGAGCTCCCTCGTCTGCCACGCGAGGAGCTCGTCAGTCAATCCCTTGAAGCACTTGCCGACCATCAGGAACTCGCCTGTCCGCGGGTCGCGCGCGCCCAGGTGCAGGTTCGACAGCCAGCCCTGGCGGCGGCCGTGGCCCCACTCCGCGCCGAGCACGACGAGGTCGTAGGTCCGCACCGGCTTCACCTTGCGCCAGGTCTTGCCGCGGCGGCCCGCGCTGTAGAGCGAGGCGGCGTCCTTGACGACGACGCCTTCGTGCCCGGCGCGGAGCGCCTCGTCGAGGACATTCTCGGCGGCCTGCGGATCCGAGGTGACGACGCCTGGGATCTTGAGGTGCGGCGCGATCGCCTCGAGCCGCCGCTCGCGCTCCTCGAGCGGCGTGTCGAGGAGGTCGTCGCCGTCGACGTAGAGGAGGTCGAAGAGGAACGTCACGATGCCCTCCGGCGGCGCCTCGACGTCGATCTGCGAGACGGTGTCCTGGAAGGCGGCGGGCCCGTGCTCGCCCATCCACAGCGCCTCGCCGTCGAGCACGGCGTCGGTCACGGGCAGGCGGCGAACCGCCTCGACGATTCCGGGCAGCGCATAGGTGATGTCGTTGAGGTTCCGCGTGTAGATGCGCACCTCGTCGCCGCGGCGATGGATCTGGATCCGGATGCCGTCGAGCTTCCACTCGACGGACGAGCGCGCGAAGCTCGCGACCGCCTCGGCAACGCTCGCGGCGGTGGACGCGAGCATCGGCAGGATCGGCTGGTAGATCCGGAAGCCCACTTCGTGGAGCCCCGCCTCGCCGTCAGCGATCGCGATCTCGGCCGTGCGGGTGAGGTCGCCCGAAAGCATCAGCGCGCGGCGCGCGAGCTCGCCGGAGACGCCCGCCGCCTTCGCGATCGCCTCGACCATCACCCCGGCGAGCGCGCCCTGCCTCAGCTCGCCCGTGAAGAGCCGCTTGACGAAGTCCGCCTCCTGCTCCGTCGCACGACCGAGGAGCTCGCCGAGGATCTCCTTCCGCCTCGCCGCCGACCCGCTGCCCGCCACCGCCTCGACCTCCGCGATCGCGCGATCGAGCTCGGCAATCGTGAGGGACGGCTCCGCGGCCGGCGCGCGCTCGAGGCCATAGATCGTCGAGTAGCCGACGCCGACGCGACCCTGTCGCGGCACGCCTGCGAGGAAGCCGACGGCCAGCGGAACCTCGTCCGGATCGAGCCGCCGCAGGAGCTCGGCGAGGGTCGCGACCTTCCGCGACCGCGAGCTCGTCTCGGCCACGGCCCGCGAGGCCTCAACGATGTCGGCGAGCAGGGTCATCGCGCACTAGCTAAGCAGGACGGGGATACTCCGGCCGTGTCGTTGAGGGACGAGATGGCGACCGCTGCGCGGACGCTGCTGGCGGGCCTCGACGAGGAGCAGCGGGAGGCGCTGCAGCAGCCGCTCGGCGACGAAGGTCTCCGCCGCTCGTGGACGTACGTCCCGGGCGAGCGGGCAGGGCTGACGTTCGGCGACCTCGACCGGCAGGGCCGGAAGGCGGTCCACCGGCTGCTCACGACGGTCTTGAGCACCCACGCCTACGCCCAGGTGGCGGCGATCATGGCGCTCGAGGACGTCCTCGACCGCGTCGAAGGCTTCCGGCGCGGCCGCCACAGCAGCGATTTCTGGACGGTGCTCTTCGGCGACCCGAGCTCCCACGAGCCATGGGCGTGGCGCTTCGAGGGCCACCACGTCTCCGTGAACGTCACGGTCGCCGACGGCGCGGTCTCGGCGACGCCCTGCTTTCTCGGCGCGAACCCGGCGGCGATCAGGTATCGCGAGACGACGGTGCTGCGTCCGCTCGGGCGGGAGGAGGAGCTGGCGCGGGCGCTTCTCGAGGCGATGGATCCGGCGGCGCTTCGGGGCGCGGTCGTCTCCGACGTCGCACCGACAGACATCCGGATGCGCGACGCGCCGCGGGTCGACGGGACGCTGGAGCCGCTCGGGGTGCCGATCGCCGACCTCGGCGACGGGGCGGCGACGCTGCTCGAAGACCTCGTCGCCACCTACGTCGACCGGCTCTCCGACGAGCTCCGCGCGATCGAGGCGAGGCGGATCCCGCGCGACACCCTGACCTTCGCCTGGGAAGGGCCGCTCGAGCGCGGCGCCGGCCACTACTACCGGATCCAGGGCCGGGACCTGCTGATCGAGTACGACAACACCCAGAACGACGCGAACCACGTCCATTCGGTGTGGCGCCGCCCGGGGATCGACTTCGGGGAGGATCTCCTCGCGCGGCACTACGCGACTGCCGACCACGGCTGAGCCGCGGCGACCGTGACTCGCCACATCGTCCTGCTCCGCGGCATCAACCTCGGCTCCCGCAACCGGATCGGGATGCCGGAGTTGCGCGAGGCGCTCGCCGGCGCGGGCTTCGAGGACGTGCAGACGTACGTCCAGAGCGGCAACGTCGTCCTCTCGAGCGACGCCTCGCCGGAGCAGGTAGCACGCACGTGCGAGCGGCAGATCTCGGAGCGCTTCGGGCTCGACGTCTCCGTCGTCGTGCGGACGCGCGACGAGCTGGCGAAGGTCGTGAAGCGAAACCCGCTCGGCAAGGTGGCGACGAACCCGAAGCGCTACCAGGTCAGCTTCCTGGCCGGCGAGCTCGATCCCAAGATCGTGCGCAAGCTCGAGGCCGTGGCCGTCGAGTCCGAGCGCTTCGTCGTCGACGGCCGCGAGATCTACGCCTGGCACCCTAAGGGCGTCGCGCGCTCGAAGCTGTGGGCGGCACTCGCAGGCCGCGGCTTGGGGGTGACCGCGACCGCGCGCAACTGGACGACGGTCACGAAGCTGCTCGATCTGGCCCAGTAGTCATGCAAGCGCGCGGAGTGCCGGTATCCGGTCGCCGCGGAGGGTGCAGGCGCGCCAAGTGTCGCCGCGGTCGCGGCTCTCCCAGATCTGGCCGTCGGCGAGCCCGGCGAAGAGGCGGCCGTAGGCGGCGGCCAGGGCGTAGGGCATCGCCGGCAACGGGTCGTTGGTGAGCGCCTGCCAGGGCTCGTCCGCTCGCCGCCGGTAGAGACGCGCCTGCGGATCGCGGCCGCCGTGGGCGGCGAAGGGTCCGGTGCTCGCTGAGACGTACCACAGCTCCGGGTCGTCGGGGTCGACGGCCACGGCCCACGTGTAGCGGCGATCGAGCCCGTCGTCGGCGGACCGCCAGCTCTCGCCCGCGTCCACGCTGAAGGCGGCGCCGCCGCCTCCGGCCTCGTATGCGCGGCCTTCCGCGCGCGGGTGCCAGGCGAGCGAGTGCACGTCGCGCTGCGCGCCTGGACGATGGTCCTGCCAGGTCTCGCCGCCGTCGGTCGATCGCATCAGCCCGCCGAGCTCGATCCCGACGAGGAGCAGGTCGGCGTCGTGCGGGCTCGGCGCGATCCAACGGACGTGCGAGGTCCATGGCCGCGGCGGGAAGCTCCACGTCGGGCGCGACGGCAGGTCGAGCAGCCCGGCGAGCTCGCGCCAGCTCTCGCCGCGGTCGTCGCTGCGGAAGAGCCGGCTCGGTTCGGTGCCCGCGTAGACGGCGCCGCCCGCGGCGCTCACCGCGAGCGAGAAGACGCCGGGCTCGGGCAGCGCACAGTCGACCCAGCTATGGCCCCCGCCGGTCGTCCGGCGCACCCGCCCTCGCGGAGGCCGGCGTAGAGCGTGTCCGGGTCGTGCGGGTCGACGGCAAGGCACTGCGCCCCGCTTCCGGCGAGGAAGAGCTCGACAGCCCACTCGCCGCCCGCCTCGTCGAGCCGGGCGATCCCGTCGCCGGTTGCGGCGTAGAGGCGAGCCATCGGCTACAGCCTAGGCTTCGGGCTCAAAGGGCGCACACCGCCGTCGCTCCGAGGCTTTTAGCACGGGAATCCTAGTCTGCCTCGGCGCAGGCCAGGCCGCCGATCGCCTCCTCCCGCGCGTGCGCAGGAGCGGGCGCCGGCGCCTGGTGCCGGGTGCGGAGCAGCACGCCGCCAACCGCCGCCGCCGCGACGGCGAAGACGGCGCCCACGACGAACGCGAGGTGGTAGCCGCCGACGAGCGCGGCGAGCGGGCCGTCGCCGGAACCCCGGAGGCTGTCGCTGCGGGAGGCGGCGATGCTGGCCAGCACCGCAAGGCCGAGCGCCCCGCCCATCATGAACGCGGTGTTGACGATCCCCGAGGCCAGGCCCGACTCCTCCGGGGCGACGTCGCTCATCGCCGCGAGCAGCACCGGGTTGAAAGCCATCCCGGCACCGAAGCCGAGCAGGATCATGCTCGGGAGGACGTCGACCATGAAGCTCCCGTCGACCGGCGCGCGGGCGAAGAGCGCGAGCCCGACGCCGGCCAGCGCGAGCCCGGTCGCCAGCGGCAGCCTGAACCCGAAGCGCATGACGAGCTTCGCCGAGAGGCCGAGCGAGAAGGTTCCCATGATCAGGTTGGCGGGCAGGAAGGCGAGCCCGACCTGCAGCGGGCTGTACCCGAGCACGAGCTGGAGGTAGAGCGCGGAGAGGAAGAACCAGGCGAACATCGCCGCGGCCCAGAAGACGCCGACGACGTTCGCGCTCGCGACGTTCCGTAGCCGGAAGAGCCTGAGGGGCACGAGCGGCGAAGGAATCTTGACCTCGATCGCGAGGAAGACGGCGAGCAGCGTCGCCGCCGCCCCGAGCAGGCCCAGCGTCTCGCCGGACGTCCAACCGTTCTGGTTGGCGTTCACGATCGCGTACACCGCGAGCATGAGCGAGGCCGTCACCGTCACCGCGCCGGCGACGTCGAGCCGCCGAGCGGCCGCCAGCCCGGGTGTGGCCGGAAGCAGCTTCAGGGAGAGGGCGACGACGGCCACGCCGACCGGGAAGTTGACGAGGAAGATCCAGTGCCAGTCGAGGACGTCGGTCAGGACGCCGCCGAGGAGCACGCCGATGCTCCCGCCGCCGGCCGCGACGAAGCCGAAGATGCCCATCGCCTTCGCCCGCTCGGCCGGCTCGGTGAACAGGGTCATCGTCAGCGAGAGCGACACGGCCGAGGCAACCGCGCCGCCGATGCCCTGGACGGCCCGCGCCGAGACGAGGAACCACTGCGTCGTCGCGAGGCCGCACGCGAGCGAGGCCGACGTGAAGAGCCCGATCCCGAAGAGGAAGAGCCGCCGCGCGCCGAAGAGGTCGCCGAGCCGCCCGCCGAGGAGGAGGAAGCCGCCGTAGGTGAGCAGGTAGGCGTTCACCACCCACGCGAGCGAGGTCTCGGAGAAGCCGAGATCCTGCCTGATCGACGGCAGGGCGACGTTCACGATCGTGACGTCGAGCACGATCATCAGGCTGGCGAGGCAGAGCACGTAGAGCGCGAGCCAGCGCGTGCGGCTATCCATCGTCATGTCTTCCTCCTCGTTCGCTTTCGGGGGTAAGACCGTGGCGCCGCGGCGAACTCATCGGTCGCTGTGCCGATGAGTTTCGGGCGGCCGGACGGTCCTTCTTCCGATGGGCGCTGCAGCGCCGCAGACCGTCGTCTTCGCGATTCGCGGCCCGATCGCCCGCACCGACTTGCCCGGGCTTTGCGAGCGCGTCTGCGCGTTGCTCGAGCGGAGCGGCGCAGGCGTGATCCTCTGCGACGTGAATGGCGTCGAGCCCGACGCCGTGACCGTCGACGCCCTTGCGCGCCTCCAGCTCGCGGCGCGGCGCCACGGCTGTGGGGTTGGGCTGCGCCATGCGTCCACGGAGCTGTCCGAGCTCGTCGCCTTCATGGGCCTGACAGCCGTCTTCGCAGACTGACGCTACGACTCGAGTCGCGGCGGCAGGCCGAAGAGCGGGAACAGGATCTCCGTGTCGAGGAAGAACGTGAGCTCGGCGATGCGGCCGTCCCTGAGCTCCAGCACCTGGAGCGCCCACGGCTCGTAGCCGCCGTCCGGGCTCGGCTTGTACTGGCCGAACGCGGGCGACCCGTTCGCGGCCACGACGGGGATCACGCGCGAGCCGCGGCAGCCGATGCCGGGCCCGAGCCACCACGCGAAGATGTCCTCGCGGCCGCTCAGCCACATGTCGTATGGCGGCATCGACTGCGTCGCGTCCTCGCGGATCAGCGACGTGAGCGCCTCCATGTCGTAGGCCTCGAACGCCTTCACGTAGCGGGCCAGAAGGTGATGATCGACCTCGCCCGGGTCGGGCGAGTGGAGGTTCGCCGTCTGCAGCGTCGCGCGCGCCCGCTGCAGCGCGCTGTTCACCGACGCGACGCTCGTCTCGAGGAGCTCGGCGACCTCGGCCGCCTTCCAGCGCAGGACCTCGCAGAGGATCAGCACCGCCCGCTGCCGCGGCGGCAGGTGCTGCAGCGCCGCGACGAACGCGAGCCGGATCGTCTCGCGGCCGACGGCCACCTCCGCGGGATCGAGGCGATCGTCCGGGATCGGCTCGATCCACGTCGCCTCCGGCAACGCGTTCAGGTTGGACTCGACGGGCTCGCGCGCAGGCCCGAGGTCCATCGGCCGCGCCCGCCGCTCGCGCCCGCTCAGCATGTCGAGGCAGACGTTCGTCGCGATCCGGTAGAGCCACGACCGGAGCGCCGCGCGCCCCTCGAAGCGGTCGAAGCCGCGCCACGCGCGGATGAACGTCTCCTGGACGGCGTCCTCGGCCTCGAACGGCGAGCCGAGCATCCGGTAGGAGTAGGCAGTCAGCTCGCCCCGGTGCTCCTCGAGCCGCTGCTCGAGCTCACCGGAGCCGGGCTTGGTGGCAAGCGACGAGTCGCGCACGGGGCCATCGTATCGATGAGTTTCGGGGCCTCGGCCGGTCCTAGGGACGAAAGGAGGGAGCGATGACCGCGCACACGACGGGAACGCGCGAGGAGTGGCTAGCCGCCCGGAAGAAGCTCCTCGAGCGGGAGAAGGCGCTGGCGGAGCGGAACGACGAGCTCGCCAAGGAGCGGCGAGAGCTGCCGTGGGTGCGGGTCGACAAGGAGTACCGATTCGACACCGATCGGGGACCGAAGACGCTGGCCGAGCTCTTCGACGGGCGCTCGCAGCTCGTCGTCTACCACTTCATGTTCCGCTCCGACTGGACGGCGGGCTGCCCCGGCTGCTCGTTCGCGGCCGGCCCAGCAGCGTCGTACCGGCGCCGAGTACAACTTCCAGCAGGTCGACTTCGACGAGGTCCTCGCGGAGTTCGCGAAGAGCGACGCCGTCGCCGAGGCCGCCGCGTCCTGCGGCACCGATCTCGAGAGATACGTGACGAGGGAGGGGCCGGGTCTGAGCGGCTTCGCGCTCGAGGACGGCGTCGTCTACCACACCTACTCGGCTTACCGGGCCGACTTCGGAGCCTGGCGGTTCACCTACAACCGGCTCCTCGACCGGGCGCCGCGCGGGGGAGACGACGCCCTCATGGTGCGCCGCCACGACGAGTACGACCGATGAGTTCCCGGCACGCCACGACGACCACAGCGGCGGTCGCGACGCTCGGCCTCGCCGCCGGCTGCTGGATCCTGAGCGTCCGGCGGATGAGCGGGATGAACATGGGCGTCGCGACCGACCTCGGCTCTTTCGGCTCCTTCGTCGGCATCTGGGTGCCGATGATGGCCGCGATGATGCTGCCGGCGGCCGTTCCGGCTGTCGCCGCGTTCGAGCGCGCGAGTCACCGCCCGCTTGCGGCGCCGCGGTTCGTCGGCTCGTACCTGGCCGTCTGGGCCGTGTTCGGCGTCGTCGTGTACGCGCTCTACCGGCGGCACGATTACCCGTCCGCCGGCGCGCTCGTCGTCGCCGCCGGCCTCTACGAGCTGACGCCCTTCAAGCGCACCTGCCGGCAACGCTGCCGCGAGAGTCTGCGCTCCGGCCTCGAGTTCGGCCTGTACTGCGTCGGCTCGAGCGTCGGGCTGATGGCGATCCTGCTCGCGCTCGGCGTCATGAGCGTCACCTGGATGGCGGTCGTCGCAGGCGTCGTGCTCGCGCAAAAGCTCCTGCCGCCGAGAGCCATCCTGGACGTCCCGGTCGCGCTCGGAATCGTCGGCCTCGGGATCCTCGTCGCCGCTCACTTGATCGCGTAGTCGGCGAGCCCGCGCTCGAGGCGCGCGAACGCGCGCTCGCCTTGCGCCTTCGCGTCCGCGGCGAGCGGCGGGCCGCGCCGTCCGGCGAGGACGCTCTCCCGGACATACGCGACGAGCGCCCGCTGGACGCCCATCAGCGCGGTCGCGACCGCCCATGCCTCGAGGTCGTCGCCGCCGGCCCCGGTCTCCTCGGCAAGGAGCGCGGCCAGGGCGTCCGTGTACTCGGCGACGATCGCCCGCTCGCGGGCCCGGAGCGCCGGGCTCGCGGTGATGACGCGCCCCGCCCTCGCGATCACGTCGGCCACGTCCTCGCGGGCGAGGCGCGCTGTGCCCTCGAGCACGAACCGGCGGAAAGCCGCCACCGCCGACTCGCCGGACGCGCGCTCGCGGACGGCCTCGACGAGTTCCGCCTCGAAGACGACCATCCCGCTGTAGAAGAGCTCCTCCTTCGTCGGGAAGTAGTTGAAGACGGTGCCCTGCGAGACATCGGCCTCCCGGGCCACCTCGGCCACCGTGACGGCGTCGAACCCCCGCTCCGCGAAGAGGCGCTGAGCGGCTTCTGCGATGGCCTGCCGCGTCTGCGCCTTCTTGCGCTCTCGAAGTCCCTGCTCGGCGGTCACCTGCAAAGACTAGCGCAGCAATAAGATTATTGTTACTATAAATTTAGTGTGAAAGCAAGGAGAGGGGAAGAGATGCGTCTCGACCGGGAGATCCTCCTGCTCGGCGTCGTGATCGTCGTCGGGACGATCATGGCGATCCTCGATGCCACGATCGTCAATGTCGCGATCCCGACGCTCGGCCGCGACCTGCACACCTCGATCTCGACGATCCAGTGGGTGATGACGGGCTACCTGCTCGCGTTCGCGAGTGTGATCCCGCTCACCGGATGGGCGAGCGAGCGCTTCGGCGCCAAGCGGGTGTGGATCGCGGCGCTCGTCGTCTTCATGGCCGGCTCCGCGCTCGCGGGCTCAGCCTGGTCGATCGGAGCGCTGATCGTCTTCCGCGTGCTCCAGGGCTTCGGCGGCGGGCTGCTCATGCCGGTCGGCCAGACGATCCTCGCCCAAGCCGCCGGGCCACAGCGCTTCGGGCGCGTGATGAGCGTCGTCGGCGTCCCGATGCTGCTCGGGCCGATCTTCGGGCCGGTGATCGGCGGCGCGATCGTCGACCAGGTCAGCTGGCGCTGGATCTTCTTCGTCAACCTGCCGATCGCCGTCCTCGCGGTGCTGCTCGCGTTGCGCCTCCTGCCCGAGGCGGCGCCGCGGGCCGGCAACCGCCTCGACCTGCGCGGCCTCGTCCTGCTCTCCCCCGGTCTCGCGCTCTTCGTCTACGGCATGTCCGAGACGGGCTCGGCCGGCGCCGTCGGCGGGCGCGCGCTGGCGGGCATCTCGGTCGGGCTCGCGCTCGTCGCGCTCTTCGTCGGGCACGCGCTCCGCCGCGGCCGCGCGGCGCTCGTCGACGTCTCGCTCTTGGCGCGCCGAGGCTTCGCCGCCGCCGCCGCGACGAACCTCCTCGTCGGAATCGCGCTCTTCGGCGCGCTGATCCTGCTGCCGCTCTACTACCAGCTCGTCCG
Organism: Gaiellaceae bacterium; assembly: GCA_035640455.1. GTDB lineage: Bacteria > Actinomycetota > Thermoleophilia > Gaiellales > Gaiellaceae > AC-50. The sequence goes on from DASQWB010000002.1 coordinate 11,977, forward strand.
CGGCGAGAGCCCGCTCGCGACCGGTCTCCTGCTCGTGCCGCAGGGCGTCGGAGCGGCGCTCGCGATGCCGATCGCCGGACAGCTGACGGACGAGCTCGGTGCCCGTGTCGTGATCCCCGTCGGGATCCTGCTCGCGCTCGCCGGCACGGCCGCGTACACGCAGGTCGGCGCGGGGACGTCCTACGTGCTCCTAGCCGGCGCGCTGTTCCTGATCGGGCTCGGGCTCGGCAGCACGATCGTGCCCTCGATGGCCGTCGCCTACCAGACCGTGCCGCACGAGGCCGTGGCGCAGGCGACGAGCACGATCAACGTGATCCAGCGCATCGCCGGCTCGGTCGGTACCGCGCTCCTCGCGGTCGTCCTCCAGCGCTCGATCGCGGCGAGCCTGCCGGGGATCCACGGAGGCATCGGCGCGCTCGCCGCGCTCTCGCACGCGGGCCGAGCCGAGGCGACGCCGGCGCTCGCCGACGCGTTCGGGACGGCGTTCTGGGTCGCGCTCGGCCTCGTCGCCGCGGCGCTCGTCCCCGCGCTCTCGCTGCCCCGGCTCCGCTCGCAGCGCGAGCCGGTCGGCGAGAGCGCGGGGTGAGCCGCAGCTCAGGCGGCGGCATGCTCGAGGTCGCTCTTCGCGAGCTCCGCGAGCCGGCCTCGCAGCCGCTCGATCGCCGTCGTGTGCTCCTCGAGCTCGGCCGAGGAAGCGCCGCGGCTCTCGAGGAGCGCCCGGACGTGGACGAGCCCCTTGAGGTCGAGGAGGAGGTCGTCGACCTCGCGCCTGGTCGACCGCGTCGTCACGCCGCCTCCAGCGCGAGCTCGCGCTCCTCCTCGACGGTCTCGACCTCGGGCGCCGGCGCCTTCGGCTCGACCAGCAGCGCCGCCAGCGCCGCCCCGAGGGCAGCCACGCCGGCCAGCACGTAGAAGGCGATCTCGAAGCCGTGGGTGAGCGCGCCGTCGCTGAAGGCAGTCGTCCCCGGGTGCACGTCGACGTACCGCGTGGTGAAGGTGGTCGCGATCGTCGTCGCGGCGGCGACGCCGATCGCGCCGCCGATCTGCTGGGTCGTGTTGATGAGCCCGGACGCGATCCCGGCGTCGGCCTGGCGAACGCCGGTGAGGGCGCCGATCGACATCGGCACGAAGGCGAGCGCCAGCCCGATCCCGCTGACGATGAAGGCTGGGAAGAGGTCTGTGAAGTAGTGCCCGTGCACGGGAAGCCGCGCGAAGAGCAGCAGCGCGACCGTCGAGAGCGCCAGCCCCACCGGCAGGACGCGGCGGACGCCGACGCGTGTCACGAGCGCCTGCGAAGCCGCGGAGAAGGCGATGATCGAGAGCGTCAGGCCGATGTACGCGACGCCGGTCTTGATCGCCGAGTAGTGGAGCACCTCCTGCATGTAGAGCGTGAGCAGGAAGAACTGCGAGAAGATCGCTCCGCCCATCAGCAGCCCGCTCACGTTCGAGGCCGTGAGCGTACGCAGGCGGAAGATGCGGAGCGGCAGGAGCGGCGCCTTCGAGCGGGCCTCGACGACGAAGAAGACGCCGACGAGGACCGCGGAGGCGATCAGCAGCCCGATCGTCTCGCCGGTTCCCCAGCCGTGCTGGGTGGCGCGGGTCATCGCGTAGACGAGCAGCATCAGCCCGCCGGTAATCGTCGCGGCGCCCGCGACGTCGAAGTGCCGGTGCTCGAGTTCGGCGCGGCTCTCGCGCAGGAGCCACGGGCTGAGCCCGAGGACGAGGGCGCCGACGGGCACGTTGATGAAGAAGATCCACGACCAGCTCAGGGCGCTCGTCAACGCGCCGCCGAGCAGGACGCCGGCCGCGCCGCCGCTTCCCGAGGCGGCGCCCCAGATGCCGAGCGCGAGGTTTCGCTCGCGGCCTTCCCGGAACGTCGTCGTGAGGATCGACAGGGCAGCCGGCGAGAGCAGCGCCGCTCCCAGGCCCTGGAGGGCGCGGAAGCCGATCAGCGAGCCCTCCGACCAGGCGAGCCCGTCGAGCAGCGAGCTCACGGTGAAGAGCGCGAGCCCGGCCATGAAAAGACGCCGGCGGCCGAGCAGGTCGGCGAGGCGGCCGCCGAGCAGCAGCACGCCGCCGAAGAGGATCGAGTACGCCGTGATCACCCATTGGAGACTCTCCTGCGAGAAGTGCAGGTCGGTTCGGATCGATGGGAGCGCCACGTTCACGATCGCCACGTCCAGGACGACCATGAACTGCGCCGCGACGATGACCGCCAGCGCGATCCAGCGCCTGCGGTCTGGTTGGTCGATAGCCGTAGGCTCTGTCACAATCTCAGAACTCATCCGGTAGCTCCTCCAATCGTTTGTTTGTTCCACGATAACAGGAGCAAACACTTTGGCGCTACACTAATTTCCATGACATCGACGGAAGCGCTTCAAGTCGAGGCCCGCCCGCCGACTCGGGTGGCGAAGGAACTCCTCGAGAGCAGCGGGTTCCTGCTTGCCCGGCTCGGCCTCGCGATCAAGGGCCGTGCGCTGGAGGAGTTCGAGCGGGCCGGCTTCATGGCCTACCACTACGGCGTGCTGGCGCTCCTCGGGGAGGGCGACCGCGAGACGCAGGCGACGATCGGCGACGCGCTCGGGGTCGATCGCAGCCAGCTCGTGAGCGTGCTCGACGGGCTCGAGGAGCGGGGCCTGATCGAGCGGCATCGCGATCCGCACGACCGGCGGCGCCACGTCGTCAGCCTGACCGGCGAGGGACGGCGGCAGCTGGTGCGGCTGCGCTCGATCGCGAAGGGCGTCGAGGACGAGTTCCTCGCGCCACTCGACTTCGAGAGCCGAGCGAAGCTGCACGACCTGCTCCTGCGGCTCGCGTGCTACCACGACCCGCGCTGCGCGGTCGGGCCGATCACCGACTGATCGGCTCCACGCGCTCGACGGGTCACTCGGACGACCCGTTGTGCACTAGTGCACAAGCGGTAGGACGCGCGGGGCAGAGCCGGCAATCTTGATGGTCGGCGCCGACTAACGCCCCCACGGCGTCGGGAAAGGAGAGCGCATGAGCCCCGTGGCCGACCCGACCATCGAGCCGATGCTGGCGCGGCTCGCGCGCGAGCTGCCGGCGGACGGCTACCTCTACGAGCCGAAGTGGGACGGCTTTCGCTGCCTCGTCTTCCGCTCGGGCGAGGAGATCGACCTGCGCAGCCGCAACCAGCGGCCGCTCGCGCGCTACTTCCCCGAGCTCGTCGACGCGCTCTCGGCGCTGCCCGAGCGCGAGTTCGTCCTCGACGGCGAGGTCGTCGTCACGCGTGACGGCCGCTTCGACTTCGCCGCGCTCCTGGCGCGCCTGCATCCGGCGGCCTCGCGGGTCGAGCGGCTGCGGCACGAGACGCCGGCGTTCCTCGTGGCGTTCGACCTGCTCACGCTCGACGGTGACGATCTTCGCGACCTCCCCTTCGTGGCGCGCCGGCAGCGCCTCGTAGACATGCTCGGCAGCGGCCGGCCGCCCCTCTTCCTGACACCGCTCACCGACGACCGCGATCGGGCGGCGCGCTGGCTCGACCGGTACGCGGGCCGTGGGATCGACGGCGTCGTCGCGAAGCACCGCGACCTCCGCTACGAGCCCGGCCGCCGGGAGATGGTCAAGGTGAAGCGGGAGCGGACGGCCGAGTGCGTCGTGGGCGGCTTCCGGTGGCTCGTCGACCGGCCGCTGCCGAGCTCGCTCCTCCTCGGCCTCTACGACGGCGACGTCCTCCGGCACGTCGGGATCGCCTCGGCGTTCAGCGAGGCCCGCCGGCGCGAGCTCCTCGGCGAGCTGCGGCCGCGGGCGACGGCGCTCGAAGGCCATCCGTGGGAGCACGGGTTCCTCCTCGCCGGCAGCCCGACGGGACGGCTGCCCGGCGCGGCCGCCCGCTGGTCGGCGGAGGAGATGGAGCAGGACTGGACGCCGGTCCGGCCGGAGCTCGTCTGCGAGGTCCGCTACGAGCAGGTCGACGACGGCCGGTTCCGTCACCCGGCCCGCTTCCTCCGCTGGCGCCCCGATCGCGATGTGCACTCGTGCACGATCGACCAGCTCGAGCCGCCGCCTGCCGATCCGTACGAGCTCCTGTCGTGACCGTCGGCGGCCTTCCCTTGGTGCACTAGTGCACAAGGAGGAGAACGTCGTCGAGGTCGAGGGCCTCCGGCTCGCTCTGACGAACCTCGACAAGGTGCTCTGGCCGGCGACGGGGTTCACGAAGGCTGAGCTGATCTCCTACTACAGGGAGGTCGCGCCGGTGCTGCTCCCGCACCTCGCGGGCCGGCCGCTCACGACCAGGCGCTTTCCGGACGGGATCGACGGGCCGAGCTGGCACCAGAACGAGTGCCTCGGCGCGCCGGACTGGTTCCCGGTCTTCGAGACGACCGGCCGCGGCGGGCGCCGGCTGCGCTTCTGCCTGGTCGACGGGCTTGCGCCGCTCGTCTGGCTCGCGAACCGCGCGGCGATCGAGCTCCACCCGTTCCTGTGGCGCTTCGAGCTGCCCCGGCAGCCGCTCTCGCTCGTCTTCGACCTCGACCCGGGGCCGCCCGCCGGGCTGCTCGAGGCGGCGCGCGTGGCGCTGTGCCTCCGCGACCTGCTCGAGGAGCTGCGCCTCCCCGCGCTCGTCAAGACCTCCGGGTCGCTCGGGCTGCACCTGCACGTCCCGCTCGAACGGCCGGGCCCGGCGAAGGAGCTCGCGCGGGAGATCGCGCAGGCGCTGGCCGAGCGGCATCCGGACAAGGTGGTCGCCGAGGCCGGCCGCCTGGCCCGGGCCGGGAAGGTCTACCTGGACTGGCTCCAGAACGACCCGACCCGGCAGACCGTCGCGCCGTACTCGGTGCGCGGCGTGCCGTGGCCGACCGTCGCCGCTCCGGTGCGCTGGGACGAGGTCGAGGAGGCCGTCGCAAAGGAGCGGGAGGACGCTCTCCGGATCCTTGCGCAGGACGTCGCCGGCCGCCTCGAGCAGCACGGCGACCTCTTCGAGCCGCTGCTCGCGGCCGAGCGCGCGCTCGGCTTCGAAGGCTAGGTCGAGCTAGGTTTCCGCACGGTTTCGTGCAGACGATGGTGCTGATCACCGGCGGCGCCGGCTTCATCGGCTCGCACCTCGCGGACGAGCTGCTGCGTTGCGGCTATCGGGTCCGCGCGCTCGACAGCCTCGTCGAGCAGGTGCACGACGGCGGGCGGCCCGCCTACCTCGACCCGAATGTCGAGCTCCTGTCCGGCGACGTCCGCGACCGCGACACGCTCGAGCGGGCTCTGGAGGGCGTCGAGACGGTCGTGCACCTCGCCGCGCGCGTGGGCGTCGGCCAGTCGATGTACGAGATCGCCGAGTACGCGGCGGCGAACACCGCGGGCACGGCGACCCTGCTCGAGACGCTGCTCGAGCGGGACATCTCGCGACTCGTCGTCGCGTCGTCGATGAGCGTCTACGGAGAGGGGCTGTACCTCGCGCCCGACCGCGAGCCGGTCGTCGACGCGGCGAGGACGCGGGAGCAGCTCGCGCGCCGGGAATGGGAGCCGGGAAACGAGCTCCGCCCCGTACCGACCCCCGAGTGGAAGCCGCCGTCGCTCACCTCGGTCTACGCGCTGACGAAGTACGACCAGGAGCGGCTGTGCCTCATCTGGGGCGAGAGTTACGGAGTGCCGACCGTCGCGCTGCGCTTCTTCAACGTCTACGGGCCGCGGCAGGCGCTCTCGAATCCCTACACCGGCGTGCTCGCGATCTTCGCGGCGCGGCTCCTGAACGGAAAGCCGCCGCTCGTCTTCGAGGACGGCGAGCAGCGGCGCGACTTCGTCTCCGTGCACGACGTCGCGAGGGCGACCCGGCTCGCGCTCGAATCGGACGACGCGGCCGGACGCGTGCTAAACGTCGGCTCCGGCCGGAGCGCCTCGGTACGCGAGATCGCCGCGCTGCTCGCCGACGCCCTCGGCGTTCGAATCGAGCCGGTGGTGACAGGAGAGGCGCGGGCGGGCGACATACGGCACTGCTTCGCCGACGTCGAGCTGGCGCGGGCGAAGCTCGGCTTCGAGGCGAAGGTCGAGCTCGAAGAGGGGATCGCCGAGCTCGTCGAGTGGCTCGCTGGCCAGCAACCGGAAGACCGCGTGGAGGACGCGCAGGCCGAGCTCAAGCGGCGTGGGCTGACGCTGTGAGGCCGCGCGCCGTGCGCGGACTCCTGGCCTACGGACGGCTGCCGACGCCGGTTAGGAGCTCGCGGATCCGGAGCGCGCCGCCGGTCTCCGGCGCGAGCGGCGGCGTCTCGAGGCCGGCGTGCTCGCGCAGGCCGGCGAGGAGCTCGAGCAACGCGTCGTCGGCCCGCCGGCGCGGCTCCCAGCCGAGCTCGACGCGCCCGCGGGTCACGTCGAGGAGCGGCACGCCGAGCGCCAGGTCGAGCCAACCGGGCGGCGAGGGCTGGAGCCGCAGGCGGTAGGCGAGCTCGAAGGCGCGGCGGGCGGCCGCCGGCGGCAGCCGCACCGGCCGGGCGTCGAGCACCTCGGCGAGCCGCGCCACGTCGAGGACGGGCTCGGCCGCGATGTTGAAGGCGCCGCGGACGTCGCGGACGATCGCAAGCCGGTAGGCGTCGCCGACGTCGAGCGAGTGCACGGCCTGGAAGCGCAGGCTGGGCAGGTCCGGGACGAAGCGCAGGAAGGCCGGCCGCAGCAGCGGGCCCGGCAGGAAGGGGCCGGCGAAGAGGCGCCTGATCCCGGACGCGGCCTCGCGCTTGAAGATCAGGCCCGGTCGCAGGCGGACGACGCGCACCTCGGGGTGCTCCTGCTCGAAGCGGTCGAGCAGCCGCTCCACCTCGGCCTTGTGGCGGCTGTAGAAGCTCGTCGCGATGCCGTCGACCGGCCAGTACTCGTCGACCGCACGATCCTTCGGGCCGCGCGAGTAGGCGCCGACCGAGGAGGCGTAGACGAGAGCCGGCACGCCGGCCTCGGCGACCGCACGGAACACGCGCGCCGACCCGTCGACGTTCACGCGCCGGACGAGCTCGAGATCGCGCGAGGGCTGGATCAGCCACGCGAGATGGACGACCGCGTCCGCGCCGCGGAAGAGCGGCTCGAGCTCCGACACCGCGACGTCCGCGCGCCGCCACTCGACCTTCGGCAGGACGAGCCGGGGCAGCCGCCGGGCGAGGCCGAGGACCGACTCGACGCGCTCCTCCTCCTCGAGCGCCGCCAGCAGGCTCGTGCCGACGTTCCCGGTCGCTCCGACGACGACGACACGCACGCGCTCAGGGTTTGAGGACGACCTTGATCGCGCCCTCGTCCTTGCGCTGGAAGATGTCGTAGCCGCGCGGCGCGTCGTCGAGCGGGAGCCGGTGCGTGGCGAGATCCTCGGTGCCGAGCGGGTCGCCGTCGAGGAGGAGCGGCATGATCTCGTCCACCCAGCGCTTGACGTGCGTCTGGCCCATCCGGATCTGGACGCCCTTGTCGAAGAGCTCCATCATCGGCAGCGGGTCGATCGCGCCGCCATAGACGCCGCTGATCGAGAGCGTCCCGCCCCGGCGCACGGAGTGGATCGCGTTCGTCAGCGCCGCGAGCGGATCGACGGCCGCCTTCTCGATCACGACCCGCGCCGCGGCGTCCGGGAGCAGCCCCGCCGCCTTCTGCGCCAGCTTCGCGAGCGCAGCGCCGTGGGCCTCCATGCCGACAGCATCGATCACCGCGTCCGCGCCGCGGCCCTCCGTCCGCTCGAGGATCTCCTGGACGGGGTCGGTCGCGCAAGCGTCGACGACCTCGGCGCCGTACCGGCGCGCCAGCTCGAGCCGCTCCGGCACGAGGTCGACGCCGACGACACGGCCGGCGCCGAGCTGCCGCGCCACCCGGACGCACATCTGGCCGATCGGGCCGAGGCCGTACACGGCGAGGCTACCCCCTTCGGGCACGTCCGCGTAGGCCACCGCCTGCCAGGCCGTCGGCAGCACGTCGGAGAGGTAGAGGAAGCGCTCGTCCGGCCGCCCCTCCGGCACCTTGATCGGGCCGAAGTGCGCCATCGGCACCCGCAGGTACTCGGCCTGGCCGCCCGGGACCTGGCCGTAGAGGGTCGTGTAGCCGAAGAGCGCGGCGCCCTTCCCGTGCTCGCGCACCTGCGTGGTCTCGCACTGCGCGTAGAGAGCGCGCTCGCACATGAAGCAGCGCCCGCACGAGATGTTGAACGGGACGACGACGCGGTCGCCGGGCCGCAGTTCGCCGGCCTCGGCGCCGACCTCCTCGACGATCCCCATCGGCTCGTGCCCGAGCACGTCGCCCGGCTCGAGGAACGGGCCGAGCACCTCGTAGAGGTGGAGGTCGGAGCCGCAGATCGCGCTCGACGTGATGCGGACGATCGCGTCCGTCGGCTCCTGGATCGCCGGGTCGGGCACGGTCTCGACCCGCACGTCGCGGCGACCGTGCCAGACCAGAGCCTTCATGGCGAGGCGGCTACCCGGGGCGACGCGGGCGAAACGCTGCGATCCGCGCGAGCTCGCTCGCGAGCTGCTCCAGCGACTGCCGGTGCAGCAGACTGCCGTAGCTCACGCGTGCGACGCCGAGCTGCGCGAGCTCGTCGAGCGAGGGCGCCCGCGGCGTCGCGAGGACGTTCACCGGGCCGGGAGCTTCAGCCATGAACGCGGTGAGCGCGTCCGCCTCCCAGAGCGCAATCGGGTACACGCAGTCGGCGCCGGCCTCGGCGTAGGCGCGTGCTCGTTCGAGCGCCTCGGGCACGAGGTCGCCCTGCGCCCCGTCGGCGAGGAAGACGTCGATACGCGCGTTGATCACGAGCCCGTAGCCGGCGGCGGACGCAGCCTCGCGAACCTCCCGCAGCCAGGCGGCGTGCTCGAGCGGGTCGCGCAGCGTCCCGGCGGCGTGGTCGGTCTCCTCGAGGTTGCAGCCCGCCGCGCCCGCGCGCTCGAGAGCGGCGACGAGCTCCGCGGGCTCGAGCCCGTAGCCCGCCTCGGCATCCACCGTCACCGGCACGTCGACGTTCCTGGCGATCCGCGCCGCCGCAGCGAGCATCTCGTCGCCAGGTGCGGCTTCGTGATCCTCGTAGCCGAGCGCCGCCGCGACGCCGCCGCTCGTCGTCGCGACGACGGGGAAGCCGGCGGCGACCACGGCTCGCGCCGAGGCGGCGTCCCAGGCGTTCGGCAGCACGAGCGGCTCGCCGCGGACGTGCAGCGAGCGGAGGAGGTCGCAGCGAGCTTCGAGCTCTCTCGCGGTCACGTCAAGCCCTGCGATACTTGCCGCTAAGAGTCACCGCGCGCTGTGCGACGTCAACGACGTCCGGTTGTGCGCCGAGGGGGAGGAGGTCGATCGGCATGAAGGTCTCTTGGCTGTACGCGTGTGCCGCACTGTCGGCGCTGATTGTCGCAGTGACCAGTACGACGGCAGGAGCTGCGTCGCCCGCTCCGACGATCTGCAACGGGACGCTCAGCGGGGGGATGTACCGAGGCATCGTGGTTCCGCCCGGGGGCCAGTGCACTGTCGTCGATGCGCGGATCGCGGGCGATGTCACAGCCGAGAACGGCGCCACACTGCTTGCCGTCTCGGTAAGGGTCAGCGGAAACGTCGTCGGTGACCATGCGCTTGTCGTTCAGACGGTGTCGAGCACTGTTCACGGCGCTATCGACATCACCGGTGCAGGAGATTCTCCCACCGGTATCACCGAAGTCTTCCTCGGCGAGAACAAGGTCATCCATGGAATCTCCGTGGTCGATAGCGCGGGGACGATGATCGTCGACCGGAACACGGTGAAGAGCGGAGACATCACCGTCACGGACAACTTCGTTCCGCCGTTTCTCGCCTTTCCGAGCCAGCTCTCGGTTCGCTTCAATACCGTGTCCGGCAACGTCACCGTCTCGCGGAACACCGGGCCTTCGCTCAAGGAAGTCTTCTCGAACGAGGTCGCCCGGGTCCTGACCTGCGAGGACAACGATCCGCCGTTCACGGGCGGGCCGAACGACGCTCGAGCCTACATCGGGCAATGCTTCTGAGAGGCTTCTGGGGGCCCGCGTAGCTCACTCGCGCGACTCCTCTCGCGCGGCAGGCGACTTTCGCGCCGAAGAGTTCCGGAGTCGTCACGTTCGCGTTCACCACGTGTGACAGGCTCGCCGCCACGATGGCGAGGTGCGGCTTCTTCTCGCTTTCGTCCTAGGGCTTGGGCTCCTGTCGGTCGGAGGCGCTCGCGCGGCGGACGTCCGGGTCGCGACACTCTCGCCGGTCGAAAACCTGTCGCTGCCGTTCTGGTGCGACTGGAGCTACGACTGGGAGGCCCGGTGCTATCGAGACGACTCCGATCGCCTCGGCGTCGGCGGCGTCCACGACAGCGTCCGCCGGGTGGCGCTCCGCTTCCCGCTCGGCGCGCTGCCGGCGGGTGCGGTCGTCGTCACGGCGGAGCTTTCCCTCTGGTACGACGGCACCTGCGTCGCGCCGCGACGAACGACCCGCCCGTGCGACGGCCGCTGGCTCGAGCTCGACGCGCACCCGATCTTCACGCCCCGCTGGCTCGCCGAGCGCGAGGTGGAGCTCGGTCCGGTGGTGGCAATGGCCGAGCTCGACATGTCGGCGCCGCCCGGCCCGCTCGTGTGGGACGTGACCGACCTCGTCTCGGATTGGCAGTCGGGCGGGCTGCCGAACGACGGCGTCCTCGTCAAGCTCGCCGAAGGCGAGGAGAGTCTGGACTCGAGCGGCCCCTCGTTCCCGAGCTCGACCTATCCCGACGTAGAGCTCCGCCCTCGCTTGTCGGTTTGGTATGTGCCGCCTTGAGCCACGCCCTCACGGGCCGAGGCCCTTGGCCCGCAGCTCGGCGAGCGCCTCCTTCGTCTTGTCGAGCTCGAACCCCATGCCGCGAAGCACGTGGTCGGCCTTCGTGAACTGGACCTCGTCGTACTGCACGACCTGGACGCGGTTGCCCGCCGGGTCGCGGAAATCGAGGCCGCGGCCGGGAAGGAGCTCGGCGCCGGCGGCCTCGAGCCGCCGTCGCGTCGCCTCCTTGTCGTCCACTACGAGCCCGAAGTGCCGCGCCTGGTCCGGCGGCTGCCGGCGTCCCAGCATGAACGCGATGAACTGGTCGCCGATGTCGACGAACGCCGCGCCTGACGAGCGGCCGCGCAGGGTCAGGTCGAAGAGCTGCCCGTAGAACGCGAGCGCAGCATCGAGGTCGTCGACCTCGAGCGCGACGTGGTTGATGCCGACGAGACGCGGACGGTCAGGCACGGCTCACGGAACCGAGGTACCACTTGCGGTGCCGTCGTCAGGACGTGCGGGCTTTGCCCGCCCGCTCGTCTGAAATGACCGGTCGATGCGCTCGAGCATAAGAGTCACGGCAGTATGAGGTGGAGATCGCCGAACTCGTGCCAGAGGTAGCCGCGCGTCTGGGCGGCGCAGTACGAGCGCCGGAGCAGCTCGGGCCCGGAGATCGCCTCCAGCATCTGGAGGTGCGACGACTCGGGCTCGTGCCAGCCGGTGAGGAGGCCGTCGATAGCCCGGACGCCGCGCTCCGGCGTGACGACGAGGCTGGTCCAGCCGCGTCCGCCCGTGACGGTGCCGTCCGGTCCGGCCACTGTCTCGAGCGCACGGATGACCGTCGTCCCCACCGCGACCACGCGGCCGCCCCACTCGTGGACGGCGTTCACGAGCGAAGCCGTCGAGGCCGGGACGTCGTAGCGCTCGGGGTACGGCGCCTCGCCGCGCTCCGGCGAGGAGACGCCGGTGTGGAGCGTCAGCGGCGCCACGAGCACGCCCGCCGTCACGAGCTTCGTGACGAGCTCCGCCGTGAACGGCCGGCCGGCGCTCGGCATCTCGGCGCTGCCGGGCTCGCGGGCGAAGACCGTCTGGTAGGCCTCGAGCGGCCACGCCTTCGGGACGTAGCCGTAGCGGATCGGGCGGCCGTGGCGGCGGAGGTAGTCCTCGTCGATCGCCACGCGGGCGAGCCAGAGCCGGCCGCCAGCGTGCCGAGCCAGGAGCTCCGCGCTTCGGCCCTCCGGCAGCGCGATACGCGCGCCCTCGCGGCCGCCGCGGAAGCGCTCGCGCGCGCTCGTCCGTAGCTCGACGAGCCAGCGGTCCGGCCCGACCTGAGTCGAGAGCCGGAGCTCGAGGCCGTCCGCCGGCAACGACGCGGGCAGCGTCGCCGAGGTGTTCACGACGAGCAGGTCGCCGGGCTCGAGGAACCGCGGCAGGTCGCGGAACCGCGCATGGACGAGCTCGAGGTCGTGCCGCCTCGCCACGAGCATCGCGACGTCGTCGCGGCCCTGCCCGCGGACCTCCGGCGGTTCATGCACCTCGATCCGTACCGGTGCTTCGAGCGCGCTCATCGCTCCACCATCAGCTCGCGCGCCGCGTAGCGGCCGCTCGGCAGCGAGCCGTCGACGAGCGCGAGCAGGCCCGGCACGCTCTCCTCGGGCGGCGGCCGGTCGGAGATGTCCTCGCCGGGGAAGGCGTCCTGTTGCATCTGCGTCCGCATGTCGCCGGGATCGACGGCGTAGACCCGCAGCTCCGGGTGCTCGGCGGCGAGGATCGCCGTTAGCTGGTCGAGCGCCGCCTTCGACGAGCCGTAGCCGCCCCAGCCTTCGTAGGCCTCGGCCCCCGCGTCGGAGGTGATGTTGACGATCGCCGCGCCCGGAGCCAGCCGCGGAAGGGCGAGCTGGACGAGCCCGAGCGGCGCGAAGAGGTTGGCCTCGTAGACGCGCGCGAGCTCGGCGAGCGGATAGTCCGCGAGCGCCGGCTGCGGGCTCGGCCCGAGTCGGCTCGCGTTGTTGACGAGCAGGTCGATTCGCTCGCCGGCGGCGTCCACCAACGCCCGGCGGTGCTCGGCGTCGGTGACGTCGCCGGGAATCGCGCCGACGCCGGCCAAGCCGGCGACCGCGTCCGCGAGCGCGGAGCCGTCACGCGCGTCGACGACGACGCGCCAGCCGCGCTCGCTCAAGGCACGCGCGAGCGCGAGCCCGAGGCCGCGCGAGGCGCCTGTGAGGATCGCCACCGGCATGCGCCAAGCCTACGAGGGCCGGGGTCTGAATCGCCATCGGCAATTGGTACTAGGACCTGCGGGCGAGTCCCGTGGCAGGCACCTCGCGGCGGCGCCGGCGCGTCGAGGTCGATGTGCCGCAGGAGCGGGATCCGAGCAGCGAGATCGTCTCCTGGCGATGGATGAGCGTGACCGTCGCGTCGTGCTCAGCCGCGATCGAGGCCAGCATCCGGTGCCGCGCGAGCGCGAGCATGTGCATCCGGGGTGCAGGCCGGGTTGAGCGTGCTCGGATCGGCGGGGGCTAGACCGGGTCGCGGGCGGCCGGCGCCTCGATCCCGGCGCGCGGCAGCCGCCGCAGGGCGCGCGGCAGGTACCAGTTCCACTCGCCGAGGAGCTTCATCGACGCCGGCAGGAGCACCGCGCGGACGACCGTCGCGTCGATCAGCACCGCCGTCGCCAGGCCGACGCCGGCCTGCTTCAGCTCGAGCGACGAGAGCGAGCCGAAGAGCGAGAAGACCGCGACCATCACGAGCGCCGCGCTCGTGACGACACCGGCCGTGACCGTGATGCCGTGCCGCACCGCCTCGTCGGTCGGCATCCCCGCGTCGACGGCCTCGCGGACGCGGCTCAGGATGAACACGTGGTAGTCCATCGAGAGCCCGAAGAGGACGACGAAGAGGAACAGCGGGAGCCAGGAGATGATCGCCCCGTTCGAGTGGAAGCCGAGCAGGCCCTCGGCCCAGCCGTGCTGGAAGACGAGCACGAGCACGCCGTAGGCCGCGCCGACCGAGAGCAGGTTCAGGACGATGGCCTTCAGCGGCACGACGATCGAGCGGAAGGCGAAAGCAGCAGGCAGAACGCGAGCACGAGCACGAACGCGATCACGTAGGGGACGCCGTGCTTCATCTGGTGCGTGAAGTCGACGTCCTCGGCCGTGACGCCGGTGACGGCGGTCTCGGCGCCCGGCACGCGGCCAAGCGTCTGCGGCACGAGCTCGTCGCGGAGGATCTCGATTGCGCGCCTGCTGGCGGGGTTGTCGCCCGCGCCGGTGAGCGGCAGCTCGATCGAGGCGGCCCGTCCGTCGGCCCTGCCGTTGAGCGTGAACGGCGGGTGCGCGATCCGGCGGGCGACGGCGAGCGCCTCGAGCCGCCCGACCTCCCGCTGCGCCGCCGCCTGCTCGCCGCGCGGCCCGGCCACGACGACGATCGCGGGCACCGAGGTTCCGGGGAAGTCGTGCCGCACGCGCGCGAGCGTCGCCAGCGCCGGCTCGTCCTGCGACGAGAGGGTCTCGTCGCTCGGCTTCGAGACGTGGAGCCAGAACGCGGGCACCGCGAGCGCGACGAGCAGCCCGGCCGCGAGGACGCACGCCACGACCGGCCGCCGCAGCACGCGGTCGACGACGGCGGGCCAGAAGCGCGACCCTCCCTCCGTACGCAGGTGCGGAAGGTACGGAATCCGCCCGCGGTCGATCCGCGCGCCGAGCAGCTCGAGCACTGCCGGCAGGACGGTCACCGAGCCCGCGACGGCGCAAGCGACGACGGCGATCGTCCCGCTCGCGACGCCGTTGAAGATGTCCGAGCCGATCACGAACTGACCGGCCATGGCGATGACGACCGTAGTGCCGGAGACGAGGACGGTGCGGCCAGACGTGCGCGCCGTCCGCTCGAGCGCCTCGTGCGGGCGGACGCCGTGGCGCCGCTCCTCGCGCGAGCGGATAACGTAGAAGAGCGCGTAGTCGACCCCGACGGCCATGCCGATCAGCAGTACGACCGTCTTTACCGCGTCGTCCAGGGGAAAGGCCTGGCTGATCGGCCCCAGGAGCCCGAAGGCGGCCGCGACGGCCGTCAGCGCGAGCAGCACCGGAACGAGTGCCGCGACGATCGCACCGAAGGCGAAGAGCAGGACGAGCAGCGTCACCGGCACCGAGAGCAGCTCGGCGTGGTGCAGGTCGCGGTTGACGACGCGGTCGCGCGCGTCGCTCGCCGACTCGTCGCCGGTCTCCCCGACGGTGACCTGCGGATGTCCGCGGCCCGCCGCCAGCACGGCCGCACGCAGCGCGTCGACCGAGAACGGCCGCGTCACCTGGCCGACGACGAGGACGGAGTGATGGTCGGCGGAGCGCCGGAACCGGACCTCGCCGCCGAGCTCCCGGCGCATCGCCGCCGCGACCTCGAGCGCGGCGCCCTGGAACTCGTCGTCCTCGGCGCGCAGGGTCGCGCTGTGGACGTAGCCGTACTCGCGGCCGGGCGGGCCGGCGAGGTGCTTCTCGATCAGCGCGTAGCCGCGCGCCGACTCGCCGACGGCGCCGGAGCGAGTCCGTTCCGGTCGCGGCCATCGCGGCCACGGCAACCGCGACGAAGGCGAGCCACGCCGCGATCGCACGCCACGGGTGGCGCGTGCTCCAGCGCCCGATCGTCGCGACCGACCGCATCCCTCAGCCGAGTCTAGGACGGCCGGATCCCGCTGCCTAGATGTCTAGTCTCGGAGCCGTAGGCGAAGCGGCAAAAGGCGGAGGTCGCGGTCGACGACTCGCGCGCTAGACGAGCCGCATGTGCACGCGCACGACGCTCCCGTGGGGGAAGGAGCGCACCTGGACGAGGTCGCAGAGCTGGTTCGCGAGCCAGAGCCCGCGGCCGCCCGGGCCGCCGAACGCCGGCCGCTCGCGCCCGACGAGCGGGTCGTCGATGCGGCCGCCATCCCGGACCTCGCAGACGAGAGCGTCGCGGTCGCGCCAGACATGGAGCGTTCCCGCGCCGCCGCCGTGCCGGATCGAGTTCGACACGACCTCGTGCACCGCGAGCACGAAGTCGGCTCGCCGTGCGGCGCCGAGGCCGGCGGCGTGGTCTGCGACGAACCGTCGCAGCGGCGCCAGCGGGCCGCGGCGGAACGCGACCTCGGAGACGTCGTCCGGCGGGTCGGGCAGCCGCTCGTCGAACGGCCTCGCGATCGCGTCGAGGCCGTAGTAGTCGACGCTCTCGCGCCCCACACCGTCCTCGCAGACGAAGGGATGGGTGCGCCGCGCCTCCTCGACGACGGCCGGGTCGAGCGACTCGGTGTCGTACGGGCACACGAGCCACCACGGACGGCCGTCGGCGAAGGCGAGGTTGAGCAGCGACTCATGGCGCCGGCACTCGGCGAGCTCGGCCTCGCTCCGGCCCGGCCAGATCGGCTCGCCGACGCCCCGCACGGGGCGCCCGGTCGCGCTGTGCTCGGCGACGAACTCGCGCCAGGCCGGGATGATGCGGGCTGGGTTGCCGCCGAGCTTGCGCATGTCGGCGAAGAAGACCTCGGCGGCCTCGCCGTCGAGCGCTCCTCGGAGGAGGTCGATCTTCTCGGGGGCGACGACCGCGAGGACCGTCTCCTCCGCAGCCACGGCGTCGCGGACGAACGCGCCGACCCAGTCGACGAACTCGTCGCGACCCGCGTAGAGGAGCGCCTCGTGACGGAAGGGCATTTGGGGAGACGTCGTACCCGGAACCGCGCCAGGTTGACTCTGAAGCGATTGCTTATGTAATCTCCCCGGCCGATGCGGCCCGACGTCTTCCGCGCTGTCGCCGACCCGACAAGGCGTGCGGTCCTCGACCTCCTTGCCGAGGGCGAGCTCGCGGTGAAGGACCTCCAGCCGGCGTTCCGGATTTCGCAGCCGGCGCTCTCGCAGCACCTGCGCGTCCTCCGCGAGGCGGGGCTCGTGAGCGAGCGGCGCGTGGGGAGGCTGCGGATCTACCGGCTCGAGGCCGAGCCGCTCGCCGGCCTGCGCGGCTGGCTCGAGCGCTACGAGCGCTTCTGGGACGAGCGCTTCGATCGGCTCGGCCGTGTGCTCGACGGCGCCGCCGCCGGAAAGGACGCAGTTCGAGCGCAATGACTCGCGAGGTCTTCTACGCCCATCCGCGCGAGCGCGTGTGGGCGGCGCTCACCGACCCGGCGGCACTCGGGCAGTGGCTGATGCCGAACGACTTCCAGCCCGTCGCCGGCCGCGAGTTCACCTTCCGCACGAAGCCCGGGCCCGGCTTCGACGGCGTCGTCCACTGCCGCGTGCTCGAGCTCGAGGCGCCCTCACGGATGGCCTGGAGCTGGCGCGGCGGCCCGATCGACACCGTCGTCCGCTTCGAGCTCGACGCGGTCGAGGGCGGCACGAGGCTCCGCTTCGAGCAGACGGGCTTCGCCGGCCTCCAGGGGAACCTCGTCCGGCTGATCCTCGGCGCCGGCTGGCTGCGTCAGGCGCGCGAGCTCGAGCTGGAGGCCGCCAACGCCTAGCCCGACGAACCGCCGTCCGCTTCTGGCGTGTTCGAATGACAGTCACTCGGACGGGGCCGCAGCGGACACGTCTCGGTGACAGGCACTCGACCCGCGTCCGGTCAGGAATAGCGCCCGACGAAGTCGAGGACACGCCGCCAGGCGTCCGCCGAGGCGTCGGCGAACTCCTCGTGGCGGCGGTCGAAGAAGCTGTGCGGGGCGCCTTCGTACGTCACGAGCCCGTGCTCGACGCCCGCCGCGGTGAGCGCCTGCTCGAAGGCTGCGTTGTCTGCGGCGGTGATGTTCTGGTCGTCGCCCGCTTGGAGGGCGAGGATCGGCGCGGCGAGCTCGCGGGCGCGTTGGATCGGCCCGGGCGAGCCGTCGTTGCCTAGGCCGGGGCGTCCGTAGAAGCCGACAGCGCCCGCCAACCCGTGCCCGCCGGCGGCGGCGAGCCACGACTGACGCCCGCCGAAGCAGAAGCCGACCGTGATGATCGCGCCCGAGGCCGAGCGGAGGTGCTCGACGGCCGCCCGCACGTCCGCCTGGATGTCCTCCGGCGTCGTCTCGGCCACGTGCTCCATGTACGGGAAGTCGTCGCCGCGCTTGCCGACCCCAGCAGATCGGCCGAAGTAGTCGATCGCGACCGCGTGGATCCCGCGCTCGCCGAAGCGAAGCGCGAGCTCCTCGTAGAACCGGTAGAGGCCGCGGACGTCCGGGAGGACGACGACGCCCGGCCCGCCGCTCTCCTCCGGGACGGCGGCGAAGGCGGCGAACCGGTTCCCGTCGGCGGCTTCGAGGACGAGGTCGTCGTGTGACACGGCCGCCCCGGACAGCGCCGGAACAGGCGGCGCCGAATCGAGCTCGAAGCACATGCCGGCGACGATACCTCCGCCGCCCCGTCGCTTCTAAGGCCGCGGCCCCGTCCAGCGAGCGGGATTGAAGCCGTACAGCTCGATGAGGTCCTTCGACTCGACGGTCTCCGCGGCGCGCTCGGCCGCGCGCTCCTCGTCGTACGCCCAGACCTCCTCGCGCTCGCCGTTCTTGCGCCGGAAGATCCGGAGCCAGCTCCGGCTTTGCGATTCGAGCAGCTCGAACGCGAAGTCGGTCGCCTCGAGGAAGCCGCCGACGCTGAAGAGCACCGCCGTGTCCCCGGCCCCGTCGTCGCCCTCGACCTCGTAGACCTCCGGCGTCCGAGACGAGAGCGAGGCGGACGAGAAGTCATCCGGCTCGGCCGTACGCTGGAGGCCGTGCTGGTCGATCACGGCGGCAACGAGGTCGAAAGTCGTGACGTAGCCCCGCTCGACGAGGATCTCGCCGAGCCGCCGGTCACTCGTGAGCTGCTCGTGCAGCGCGTCGGCGAGCTGGGCTTCGCTCAGCGCCCCGCGCTCGACGAGCAGCCTCCCGAGCGGACGCCACGCGCCCGGCTCGCCCGTCTCGGGCGCGGCCGGCCGGACCTCCGCCGCGGGCGCGATCGTCACGTCGATTCCCGCCTGCTCGGCGAGCATCCGGATCAGGTCCGGACCCGAGATCGCTCCCCGGGCGACGAGGATCTCGCCGAGCCGGCGGCCGCTTCGCTGCTGCTCGGCGAGCGCGCCCTCTAGCTCGGCGGAGTCGACGAGACCGGCTTCGACGAGGAGCTGGCCGAGCGGCCTCCACGGGTACGTCGACTTGTCCACCTCCCGAAGATCGGCAGCGCGCCCCTTCGACTGAAGCGTTAGGACGCTGCGGTGTCGCCGGGTCGCGGCTCTTCGACGCCGGTCTCGGGCGGCCCGACGGGCTCCGGACGCGGCGGCCGCAAGTAGAGGTACTCATAGGCGAGCGCGGCGATGACGGCGCCGAGCGCGGGCCCGAGGTAGTAGATCCAAGCCTCGCCCCAGAAGTTCTCGACGAGCTCGGGTCCGAAGGCGCGTGCGGGGTTCATGGCCGCTCCGGTCACTGGGCCGCCCATGAAGACGTCCATCGTGATCGAGAGGCCGATCGCCAAGCCGGCGATCGACTTGAACGCGCCGCGCGGATCGACGGCGGTCGCCCAGACCGCCCAGACGAGGAAGAACGTGAGCACGACCTCGACGATCAGGCCCTTGCCGTCGCTGATCGCGGGCGCGTGCGGGACGCTGCCGAGTGTCGCCGCATGCTCGAAGATCCCGCGCAGGAGGAGCGCTGCGGCGACTGCGCCCGCGAGCTGGGCGAGCCAGTACACGCCGGCGAGCCGCGTCGTGATTCGGCGCGCGAGCACGAACGCGAGCGTGATCGCCGGGTTGAAGTGGCCGCCGGAGATGTGGCCGAGGTTCGTGACCATGATCCCGATCGCGAGCCCGTTCGCGAGCGCGACCGCGACGATGTCGCCGCCCGAGACGATGCCGGCGCCCCCGCCGACGAAGATGAGCGTGAAGGCGCCGACGAACTCGGCGACCCCTCGCCGGACCGCGTCTTCCTGCACGCAGCCAGGCTACGAGTGCGACCGGACGGCGGGTTGCAGGCGTTTTGGTACGTTGGGTCGAGTGAGCGACGGGGCGCCCACCGACGCGCAGTACGAGGTCGAGTGCCCGCACTGCCACAAGACGTTCACGGCCGAGCTGATCGACGGAGCGGCACCTCGCTACCAGGGCTTCAAATGCCCGCACTGCAAGCTCTTCGTGCCCTACGAGCGCGCCGACGAGCAGGAGCTCGTCGAGCGCCTCGATTAGGCGCGGGGGAACCCCTGGTTCCCCCGCGAGCCCCCTCCTTGCGGGCGGTCGCTCGCTGCTCTCGTTTCAGGAGCCGGCGACTGTTTCTTGCGTCGCGGGCGAGACCGCCACAGTGAGCCTCTCGCCGGGCGGAGCCCGGCTCCGGCGCCCCTTCTGGTCATACGCCCACGGCTCGAGCCGCGTCGCCTCGAGGGTCGTCAGCACGTTGCGCACGGTCCCGTACGGGGCCGTCGTCGAGCCGCCGCGGTCGACGATCCACGCGGTGTCCTCCGCCTCGCCGGCGAGGAACTCCTGCCCGTAGGCGTCCGGGATCTGCGGGTTCGCCTCCATGACGATGCCCGGCTCGGCGTCGTGGACGCCGGCCTCCCACGAGCCCGAAGTGTCGATTTGCCGCTCGGGAGGTACGCGGCCGTGTCCTCGCCCAGTACCAGACGTTGCCCTGCTTATCCTGCGCGTACCAGTCGGAGGTCTTCTCGAGCAGCTGCCCGTCGTGCGTCGCGACGTCGGTGACGACGCGCGCCGTGATGCCCTCGGCCACCGTCTGCCGCAGCTGCGGCGACAACGGCCAGTGCGGCGATCAGCTTGACCATGACCGTTCTCCTTCCGTTCGTCCGCGGCCCGAGCATGGCTCCTGCCGATGAACGGACGATGACGGCCGCTCTTCAAGCGGCGGTCGAGCCGTGCCGATAGCTGCGACGTGGCCCTCGACGTCGCGGCTCCCTCGGCGGAGCGCCGCTCGTTCGGCGCCGTCCGCGTCGGCGCGGTCCCCGCGTGGGTCGGGCTGCCGGGGATCGTCCTCGCGAGCTTCCTGCTCCGGCTCGCCGCGGCCTTCGCGCACTCGACGCCGCTCTACTTCCCCGACGAGTACATCTACGGCGGTCTCGCACGCAGCCTCGCCACCTCCGGCCGGCTCGCGATTCGCGGCACCTCCGCGCACTTCCCGGCGCTGCTCGAGCCGCTGCTCGCGGCGCCGTTCTGGCTCTTCGGCGACCCTGTCCTCGCGTACCGGCTGACCCAGGGGCTGAACGCGCTCGCGATGTCGGTCGCGGCGATCCCGGTCTACCTGCTCGCGCGCCGGCTCGGCCTCGGGAGCGGGCTCGCGCTCGGCGCTGCCGCGCT
Organism: Gaiellaceae bacterium; assembly: GCA_035640455.1. Taxonomy (GTDB): domain Bacteria; phylum Actinomycetota; class Thermoleophilia; order Gaiellales; family Gaiellaceae; genus AC-50. Next base: position 32,911 of record DASQWB010000002.1, read on the forward strand.
CGCCGTCGCGTGCCCGGACCTCCTCTACGCCTCCTTCGTGATGGCCGATCCCATCGCGTACCCGCTGGTGCTCGGTGGGATCTACGTCGGCGTTTGCGCTCTCGAGCGGCCGACGCGCCGCGCGCAGCTCGCCTTCGTCGCTTTGGGCGCGGCCGCGACCTTCGCGCGGCTCCAGTACGTCGTGCTCCCGGCGGCGTTCGTCGTCGCGGCGGTGGTGCTCGAGCGGCGCCGCGTGCTGCGCGTGCACCGGCTTCCCCTTGCGCTCCTGGCGGCGCCGGTGGTGGCGGCGCTGGCGGTCGGGCCGTCGCGTGTCCTCGGCTACTACTCGGGAATCGCGCACCTGCACGTCGGGGTCGGGTCGATCCTTCACTGGGCCGCCGCCGACGCGATGCTGCTCGCGTACTCGGCGGGCTGGATCCTCGTCCCGAGTGCGCTGATCGGATTCGCGCTCGCGCTCGCGCGGCCTCGCGACCGGGCCGAGCGGTCATTCGGCGTGCTCGTCTTCGTGTTCGCGCTGGGCCTCTTCGCCGAGGCCGCGCTCTACGCCTCGAGCGGTTCGACGCGGTTCCAGGAGCGCTACCTCTTCACGCTCCTGCCGCTCGTGGCGCCGGCTTTCGGGCTCTACGTCACGCGCGGCTGGCCGCACCGGCTCTGGCTCGGGGCGCTCGCGGCGGGGATGGTCGTGCTCTCGGCGCGGATCCCACTCTCCGGCTTCACAGCCGCCGACAACAAGCAGGACTCGCCGTTTCTCTTCGCCGTCTTCCGCTTGGAGAGCATCCTCGGCGTCGGCAGCGGCGCTCTCGCCGTCGCGCTGGCCGCCGCGGCACTGTCGCTTGCGGCCGTGGCGGTGGCGCGCCGACCGCGCGGGGCGGCTGTGGCCGTCGGACTGGCCGTGGTCGCGGCGGGCGCAGCGTCGGTCGGCGCGTTCGCCTTCGACGCGCGCAATGCGCGCAACGTCCGCAGCTCGCACCTGCCGCCCGACCTGCGCTGGATCGACCACGCCGCCGCCGGTCCCGTCACGCTCCTCCAGACGCCCGGCGCCCCACGCGGCCGCGCGCTCGAGCAGCTGTTCTGGAACCGCTCCGTCAACCGCATCGTGCTGTTAAAAGGTGCCGTCCCGACCGACGCCTTCGGCGCCGAGACGGTGCGGGTGGGCACGGATGGCCGGCTGCTAGGTCGCCGGGGGCCGATTCGCGGCTCGCTTCTCGTCGAGAACTTCGGCGCGCGCGTCGACCTTTCTGGTGCGCAGCGGGTGGCACGGGGCGCGAGCCTCGAGCTGTGGCGCTCACGCGGGGTGCTGCGGTTGTCTGTGCTCGCCTCGGGGCTCTATTTCGACGGCTGGCTGGCGCGAACGGGCTCGGTGACGGTGTGGCCAGACGGGAGCGGCCGCGCCCGCGGGACGCTATCGCTCGAGCTGCGGCTCCCGCCGGGGACGGAGCGAACGCCGCTCCGCTTCCGAGCTCCGGGCGTGGAGCGGCGCGTGTGGGTGTCGCCGGGCGGCCACCGGACCGTCCGCTTCGCGGTGTCGTCGCGCGGCCCGTGGCGCCTCGTCTTCAAGACGACGCAGACCGGCTTCCTCGGCGACGGCCGAGCAATCAGCGTGCAAGCCGCCGCGCCCCACCTAGTCAGGCGCTAGCCCCCGTCTCCCGCGCCTGTTGGACCAGGCGAAAGGCCGCCGGAGCCGGGCTTCGCCCGGCGGGAGGTCAGCTACGGCGGTCCCGCCACGACGCACAAACCGTCGCCGGCTCCTGAAACGCCGGAACCCGAGCGGCCGCCCGAAAGGAGGGGGCTCGTGGGGGAATCAGGGGTTTCCCCCGCGTCGTTAGACGCAGTCTTTGAGTCCCTGCGCCTCGGGCAGCGACTCGAGCTTCTTGAGCGTGTTGTTCTCGATCTGGCGAATGCGCTCGCGCGTCACGCCGAACGCGCGGCCGACCTCCTCGAGCGTGCACGGCTGCTCGCCCTTGAGGCCGAACCGCAGCTCGATCACCTTGCGCTCGCGCTCGGGCAGCGACGACAAGGCGTTCTCGATGTCGCCCCGCCGCAGAGACAACGAGGCCGAGTCGAAGGGCGACTCGGCCTGCTCGTCCTGCACGAAGTCCCCGAGCTCGGACTCTTCCTCTTCGCCGATCGGCTTCTCGAGCGAGACGGGAAGCTGCGACATGCGCAGGATCTCGCGTACCTCCTCGGTCGTCATCTCGAGCTCGGACGCGATCTCGTCGGGCCGCGGCTCGCGCCCGAGCCGCTGGACGAGCTGGCGCTCGATGTGGACGACCTTGTTCAGCTTCTCGACCATGTGGACGGGGATCCGGATCGTCCGCGCCTTGTCGGCGATCGCCCGCGTCACCGCCTGCCGGATCCACCACGTCGCGTACGTCGAGAACTTGTAGCCCTTCCGGTAGTCGAACTTCTCGACCGCGCGGATCAGGCCGAGCGAGCCCTCCTGGATCAGGTCCAAAAAAGAGAGGCCACGGCCCAGGTACGACTTCGCGATCGAGACCACGAGGCGCAGGTTCGCCTCGATCATCTGCGTCTTCGCGGCCATGTCCCCGCGCTCGATCCGCTTCGCGAGGTAGACCTCCTGGTCGGCCGTCAAGAGCGGCACCTTGCCGATCTCGCGCAGGTAGAGCCGCAGCGAGTCGAGCGACGGCTCCACGGTCAGGTCGAGCTTCGGCCCCTTCTCCTCCTCCGCCAGCGCCGGCTGCTCGTGCGGCGGGTGCTTGTGCGTCTCTCCCTCGACGAGCTCGATCGAGTGGTCGATCAAGTAGGTGTAGAAGTCTTCGATCTGCTCCTTGGTGAGCTCGACGTCTTCGAGTCCGGCGACGATCTCGTCGTACGTCAGGAACCCCTTCTCCTGACCGTCTTGGACGAGCTTCTGGAGTTCCTCTACGTCTGGAAGAGAGATGTCGACGGTGAGCATGGACCTCGGCTTTCTGCGCTCGGCGGGACGGGGGACTCGAACTGCCTAGGCACGCAAAGAGCCGGTACACCCTGCCCCCGGCTCACCTGATCGTGGCCGGATAGTACACAGCCTCCGCCCGAACCGGAAGCAATTTCTTTACAGCGCGGTCACGATCTCGCCACATTCCTCGTCGCGACTGTTCAGGAGCGGGAGTCGGCCGAGTCCAGCACGCTCGAGCGCCTGGCGATCGAGCCCGAGCCGGGCGAGGAAGGAGCCGAGCGCGGGCCGCACTCCGCGCCCGCTGCCGTCCGCCACCTTCAGCGCGACGCCGACACGGTCAGGGCCGACGGCACAGAGCAGGCCCTCCGCTCCGCCCTTCGCAGTCCAGCCGGGAAAGGCCTTCATGAGCAGCGTGTCCGCCGCGTCGCCGCCCCGGATCAGCTCGGGGTGAGCGCGCATCGCCGTCGCGACGCGCGGGCCCGCGTCGAGCGACTCGAGCCGCGAGAACGCGTGCGCCATCCGCTTGAGGGTCAGCGCGAACGTGACGACGCCGCAGCCGTCAACGGCGGTGGCCATGTCCGCCGCGGACACCTCCGCCGCGGCCGCGACCTCCGCGAGGCAGCCCTCCTGCACCGGATGGCCGGCTAGCCGGTAGCCACGCGCCGGCCAACCCCGCGTCCGAGCTAACGCGAGCATCCCCGCGTGTTTGCCGGAGCAGTTGTGACGCAACCGCGACCCCTGCTCCACGCCGCACTCGAGGTCGTCCTCGGTCGCGTCCGCCTTGGTCAGCAGCGCGCGCACGGCCTCGAGCTGGTCGGGCTGCGCTCTATGGGACGCGCTCGCGATCGCCAGGTCTCGCTCGTCCATGTCCTCGCGCGCGCGCGCGAGGGGCAGCGCCTGGAGCGGCTTCGCGGAGGAGCGCATGAAGGTGACCAGCTCCGCGTCGCCGGCGAAGGCGACCACCCGCCCGTCCTCCACCGCGACTGCGTGCACAACGTGCACCGCCTCGACGACCGCGCCGCGGCGAACGACTACCCTGAGCGGCTCCACCGGAAGGACCCTATGCCCGAACTACCCGAGATGGAGGCGTGGCGGCGTGCCCTCGACGAGCCGGTCAGCGCGTTCCCGATCTCGCGCGCAGGCCCCGCGCACGTCGCCACGCTGAAGACGTACGACCCGCCGCTGAGCACGCTCGAGGGGCGCCGCCTCGCGGGCGCGCGCCGGCGGGCGAAGCGGCTCCTCTTCCCCACCGACGACGGCGAGCTCGTCGTCCTCGTCCACCTGATGACGGCGGGGCGGCTGCGCTACCTCCGCTTGGGCGAGAAAGGGCCGAAGACGCCGGCGTTCCAGCTCGTATTCGAGGGTGGCGCGCGGCTCGTGCTGACGGAGGCCGGCTCAAAGAAGCGCGCCGGCGTGTGGCTGCTGACCCCCGAGGCAGCCGAGGCGGAGCTCGCGCACCTCGGGCCGGAGGCGCTCGGCCTCGGCGCCGAGCGGCTCGCGGAGATCTGCGCCGACGAGTCGCGCCGCCTGCACTCGCTGCTCCGCGACCAGAAGCTGATCGCCGGCATCGGCCGGGCCTGGGCGAACGAGATCCTGCATGCGGCGCGACTCTCGCCCTATGCACTCGCGCCCGAGCTCGACCGCGACGAGGTCGAGCGGCTGGCGGCCGCGATCGACGGCGAGCTCTCACGCGGCCTCGAGCTGCGCGAGCGCGGCGCGAACGACGCCCGCACGTACCGCGTCCACGACAAGCTCGGGCAGCCGTGCTACGTGTGCGGGACGCCGATCGCGCGCGTCGACTTCGAGGAGCACACGATCTACTACTGCCCTGAGTGCCAGACCGGGGGCCGCGTGCTCAAGGATCGCCGGCTCTCGCGGTTGCTGCGGTGAGAGAGCACGCGACGGCTTCACAGGTGTCGACCGGTCGTTTCAGACGGACGCGCGGGCGAAGCCCGCACGTCCTGACGTCGGCACCGCAAGCGGTGCCTCGGTGCCAGACCGGGGCCGCGTCCTCAAAGGACGGCCGGCTGTCGCGCTTGCTGCGCTGATACCGCAATCATCATTGTGCACTAGTGCACAAGCGGGAGAAGGGCCCGGCGCGGCCTCCTAGGTGGTGCGGATGAAGCGCTCGGCCTTGCCGTTGGTCTGTGGGCGATAGGGCGGGTGCGCAGGTGGCGGATGCCGAGCCGGCGGCAGGCGAGCGCGTGCAAGCTGGAGACGTAGGCTGAGCCGTTGTCGGTGAGCACGCGCTCGACCTCGATGCCGTAGCGGCGGTAGAAGGCGGCAGCGCGACGGAGGAAACCGATCGCTGTCGTCGCCTTCTGGTCGGGCAGGACCTCGGCGTAGGCGAGCCGTGAGTGGTCGTCGATCGCCACGTGCACGTATTCCCAGCCGATTGTCTTGCGCTCGCGGCCGGAGGCGTCGAGCCGGCGTCGGTCCGGGTTTCGCTTCACGCCGCCGGTGATCCGTTTGCCGGCGCCGCCGTGGATGCGGCCCACTTGCTTGACATCGATGTGGACGAGCTCGCCCGGGCGCGAGCGCTCGTAGCGGCGCGGCTGCTCGAGCCCGAGTCGGCCGAGGCGGCCGAGACCGGCGCGCGCCAGCACCGCCGACACGGTCGAGACGGCCATCCCGAGCAGCTCGGCGATCTCGGCCGCACTTAGCCGCAGATGCCGCAGCGCGACGATCGCCCGCACCCGCTCGGCCGGGGTGCGATTGGCGACTCGCCGCGGCGCCGAGGAGCGGTCGCGAAGGCCGCCCTCGCCCTCGAGCCTATAGCGCCCAACCCACTTCCGGGCACAGCGCACGCTCACGCCAGCAGCGGCGGCCGCTGCGGTCAACGTCCACCCCTCGACAACGACCCGCTCAGCCAGCCGCCGCCTCCCACTCCAACTGAGCGCCGCGTTACCGTGAAGCTTCATCCGGGACCCTCCTTGAGCTGATTGCCTGGCAGCTCTCAGCCTCCAAGGAGGCCCGGATGAACCAACGTGCTTAGGAACTACACCTAGGGCCTGGACCGCTCGACGCGCGACAGGAAGTCGTCGAGCAGCCGCAGGTAGTCCTCCGTTCGCTCGACGTGCGCCATGTGCGACGCGTCGGGCACGATCACCGACTCGGCGCCAGGGATGCCCTGCGCGACGCTGCGGTTGATCGCCGGCGTCGCCTCGTCGTGCTCGCCGGTCACGACGAGCGTCGGGACCGTGATCTCGCCGAGCCGGTCGACAACGCTCCAATCGCGCAGCGTCCCGGTGACGTGGAACTCGCTGGGGCCGTTCATCGTCCGATAGACGACGCCGTGCCGCTCGATGAAGTCGAACGTCCGGAGGACGCAGTCGGGCCACGGGAAGGTGCGGCAGACGTGCCGCCGGTAGAAGACGGCTGCCGCCTCGCCGTACTCCGGGTCGTCGGTCGTCCCGGCCGCCTCGTGCCGGTCGAGAACCTCTTGGATCCCGGCCGGAAGCTGCGCACGCAAGCGCGCCGTCTCCTCGACCCACTGCGGGATGCTCGCGGGCGCGCTCGCGAGCACGAGACCGGCGAGGCCGGGCTGTTGGGTGAGCGCGTACTCCATCGCGAGCATCCCGCCCCACGAGTTTCCGAAGACGTGCACGCGCTGGAGTCCGAGCGCCTCGCGCACGACGCCGACCTCCTCGACGAAGAGCTCCACCGTCCACAGCGACGTGTCGTCCGGAAGATCAGACTTCCCACAGCCGAGCTGGTCGTAGAAGATCGCGCGGCGGCCGGTCTCGGCCATGCCCTCGAGCGGCTCCAGGTACTGGTGCGTGGCACCGGGGCCGCCGTGCAGGCAGAGCAGCGGCAGCTTGCCGGCCTCCTCGCTCTCGCCGACGACGCGGTACCACGTCCGGTAGCCGCGGAAGGGGACGAACCCCTCGGTCACTGGCCGCCGGGGAGCGTGACCCGCAACGTCTCTCCCTCGAGCTCGACCGAGCCGCCCAGCGCGCGGACGAGGCGGACGGCGACCGCCGCGCCGAGGTCGCGCAGGTCCTCGCCGAGCACGACCGGCGCCGACGACGGGGTAATCGGCGACACGCGCACCTCCCGGCCATCGACCCGCACGTCGACGCGTTCCAACCCCCCGTGCCGGAGCGCGCACCTGACCAGCGCCGCGAGCGCTCGCTCGGTCGCGGGCGCGTCGACCCTGACCACAGCTCCCTCGCCCTCGACCCGCACCAGCTCCTCGTCCAGCCGCGCCGCCGCGGCGCGCACGAGCTCGCCGAGCTCGACCTCGGTCGTCGTCGGCTCGTAGCGGCCGGCCTCGATCCGCGCCGCCAGGCTGAGCTCGTCGAGGAGCTCGGCCAGCTGGCCCGAGGCGGCCTCGATCATCTCGAGGTAGCGGCTCGCCGGCTCCTCCAGCCCGCCCGTGCGCGAGATCGTCCGTGCGAAGCCGTGCACCGTGGCGAGCGGCGTGCGCAGGTCGTGGCACGCAAGCGAGACGAGGCGTACGAAGGACGTATCCTGCTCGGAAGACATGGAGCCTCGGATTCTCACAGACGACCTCCAAGCCTCCTCGCCGGAGGTTCGGATCGGCCTCTCGCGCGTCGGAGTCACCGGCGTGCACAAGGCGATCCGCATCTCCTACGCGGGCGTCGAGAAGCTCATCTCGGCCGAGATCGAGTGCACGGTCGACCTCGACGCGGCGCAGAAGGGCGTGCACATGTCCCGCTTCCCGGAGCTCTTCGAGGAGGCGATCGAGGAGGTCGTGATCGGCGAGGCCCTCCTCGTCGAGGTGCTCGCCGAGCACATCGCGCAGCACATCGCGAAGCGCCAGCGCGCGCTGCGGGCCGAGGTTCGGATCAACGCGCGCTACCCGCTCGAGCGGCGGACGCCCGTCACCGACCTGCCGACGCAGGAGATGGTGGGCCTGATCGGGATCGCCGCCGCCTCGGAGGCCGGCGCGCGGCGGGTCATCGGGGTCGAGGCGACCGGGATCAACGCCTGCCCGTGCGCGCAGGGCCTCGTGCGAGGCCGCGCCGCCGAGCGGCTGCTGGAGGGAGGCTTCGACGAGGACGACGTCGAGCGGATCCTCGAGCTCGTTCCGCTCGCGACGCACAACCAGCGCGGACGCGGGACGCTCTTCGTCGGCACCGACGCGGCCGTGAACGCCGAGCAGCTCGTCGCGGTCGTCGAGTCGTCGATGAGCGCGCCGGTCTACGAGCTCCTCAAGCGCCCCGACGAGCTCTTCGTCGTCGAGCACGCGCACCTGCAGCCGCGGTTCGTCGAGGACTCGGTCCGGCTCGCGCTCGCAGGCGTGCTGGAGTCCTACCCGCGGCTCGACGACGCCGACTTCCTCTTCTCGCGCCAGGTCAACCTCGAGACGATCCACGACCACGACGTGATCGCCGAGCGCTCCGCCACGGTCGGCGAGCTACGGAGCGAGCTCGAAGCCGGCTCCCGCCCCACGCGCCACACCGACCTGCGCGAGTGGCTGGCCGGTTCGCGCGTCGAACGCACGTCGATGCCTCGTAGTGCAGACTGAGTAGACCTTCGGTATGCCCGCTCGGGACGTTCTGCCGCGGATGATTGACAGAAACCCGAAGGAGGCGTAGCTTCAGCGGCTGGTCACGACGCGCTAGCTGAGCCCCCTAGCTCCCGCACCGGGCCATCTCCCTCGAGTGCAGGAGGCTGCTATGCGCGTGTCGCGCGATCTCGCCGTTGCTCTACTGCTTGCCGTCTCGATCGGCCTCGTCGCGGGAGCAGCGCAGGCGCTTCCCGCCGCGCGGGGCGGGCCGCGCCACGTCGCCGCGTCCGCTCGGCGCCCGAGCTTCGCGTCCCACGTCCGCGCACTGCCGGACGGCAGGCGTACCGCCCCCTCCGGCCCGAGAGCTCCCACGGCGAGCACCGGCAGCCCGCAGACCTTCCACGCCCCGTCGTTCCTGAACCTGCCGCAGACCCAGACCGGCCCGTCGAACTGGGTCGAGTCGGCGATGGACTACGACTCTGTCCGCAAGCAGACAGTGCTCTTCGGCGGCTGCACCACTGCGAGCCCGTGCGCGAGCAACGAGACGTGGACCTTCGACGGCGACTTCTGGACGAAGAAGACGCCGGCGGCCTCTCCTCCGGCGCGTTACGACGCGACGCTCGTCTTCGACACGGCGCACGGGAGCGCGGTTCTCTTCGGCGGCATCGGCTCGTCCGGCCAGGAGCTCGGCGACACTTGGACCTGGGACGGCACGAACTGGACGCAGCGGACAGTGACGGCGCCCTCGGCCCGACACGGAGCGCAGGCCGCCTACCTGCCTTCGGCCGGGAAGGTGGTGCTCTTCGGCGGCGTCTCGGGCTCGACGTACAGCAACGAGACGTGGACTTGGAACGGGTCGGCGTGGACGAAGCTGGCGCCGGCCACGTCGCCGGCCGCACGTGCGGAAGGCGGCTTGACGTACGCCGGCGCCTCGACGCAGCTCGTGCTCTACGGCGGCCGCGGTAGCACGGGCCTGCTGGGCGACACGTGGCTCTTCAACGGCACCGCCTGGACGCAGCAGTCGCCGGCGGCGACGCCCGGGCCGCTCGAGCGCTTCACCTTCGCCTACGACGCGAAGCTGAAGGTGCCCTTGCTCCAGGGCGGCCGTGACAGCGCAAACACGTACCTCAGCGACTTCTGGGCCTGGGACGGCACGAGCTGGGAGCTCGGCGGCAGCTTCCTCACGGCATCGTGGACCAACGTCCCCGGCGAGGTCGACGGCGCGCTCGCGCAGACGCCGACGAACGGCCAGCTCGTCTACATCGGCGGGCAGGCGCCGACGGTGCGGATCAACGACGACTTCCGGATCGACTTCGCCGATGTCGGTTTCCAGCCGCAGTACAACCTCCAGGACGCGCGCCTTACCGACCAGGTGGACGACCACGCCAACCCGGCGAACCAGAACCTCGTCTACCGCGCAACCGACCTCGACGTCTCGGGGGTGGGGCTCGACCTGACAATCGAGCGCCAGCAGAACAACCTCGCGTGGGGCAACTCGCTGGAGCTGCCGGGCCCGTGGACGCTCGGCATCTTCGACGTCGCGACCTACTTGGAGCCGGACGGCTCGCGGCTGCTCGTGGGCCCCGACGGGCACCACTACTACTTCACGAAGACCGGCACCGGCACCTGGAGCGCGCCGGCGGGCTCCGACTTCGGAACGATGCAGGACGGCGCGAACAACACGCGCACGTTTACGCGCCTGCACCCGAAGATCACCTACACGCTGACGAACGGCGCGCTCACGAAGATCGCCGACCGCAACGGGAATGCGATCCAGATCACGCGCGACACGAGCTTCAGGGTCACGTCGCTCGTCGACACGCAGGGTCGCACGTACTCGTTCGGCTACAACGCGAACGGCTTCCTCGACCACATCACCGACCCGACGGGGCGCAGCGTCAGCTACGGCTATGACGCGAGCAGCCAGCTCGCCACCGTCACGACGAGCGATCCGAACGACCCGTCGGGCTCGGCGACGACCACCTACGTCTACGGGCCCGAAGGGAACGACGGCTGGATGAGCCAGGCGACGAGCCCGGCCAGCCGGATCACGAAATACACCTTCTTCGGCGGGATGAACCGGCTGACGAAGATCGTCCGCGTGGACAACCCGACGGCGGGCACCGGCCCCACGACGACGTACGACGCCAGGTCGCAGCCGGCCAAGACGATCATGACCGACCCGAAGGGACACGCGACGACGTTCACGCGCGACCTCACGGGCAGCGACCACGTCGCACGCATTTCGAAGGTCACGGACGCGAACGGGCACAACCGCGACTCGGCGTTCGACGCCAACGACAACATGACGAGCTTCAACGGCGAGAACGTCTCCGCCGTCTACAACCTCACGTACGACGCGAACAACAACATGACGGGGCTGACGAAGCCGTCCTCGAACGGCACGAACACGGCCGCATCGACGACCTTCAAGTTCGCGGCGCCGGGGCAGCTCTACCTGCCCTCGAGCACGACGAACGCGAGCGGCGACTGCCGCGCCTTCCGCTACGACCCCGCCGGCAACCTCACCGATGTCTACGAAAACCAGGCGTCCCCCTGCGACGGGCTCACCGGCGGCACGCACTTCAAGAATGCCTACCAGGGCGACACGGGCGTCGACTGCTCGGCCAAGCCCGGCGAGCTGTGCTCGACAACCGACGGCCGCAACAACGTCACCACCTTCAACTACGACGCCAACGGCAACCTCACAGCCGTGCACCCGCCCGCGCCGATGGCGGCGACGACGATCGTCCCCGATGCGCTCGGCCGGCCGGCCAACGTCACGGATCCGAAAGGCCAGAAGGAGACCTTCACCTACGACAAGGCCGACCGGATCACGCAGATCCTCTTCGGGAGCGCCACCACCTGCAACACGTCGACGACCTGCATCAAGTACGCCTACGACAAGGACGGCAACCTCACCAGCCGTGTCTCGAACATCGGCACGACGAGCTACAGCTACGACCTTCTCGGACGGCTGACGAAGAAGGCGCTGCCGGGGCCACTTATCGACGCCTGCGCCGGCGACAACGGGATGAAGCTCGGTTACGACGCCGCGAGCAACGTCACCTCCTACTGCGACGCCCGCGGCACCGTCGTCTACGGCTACGACGCCGCAAACGAGCTGACGTCGATCCAGGAGCCCGGTGGCAATTGCAGCGCGAACCCGGTGACTGGCCCGTGCACGAAGATCGGCTACGTCGACTCGAACGGCAAGTTCCAGGACGGCCGCCGCACCAGCATCACGTATCCGCCCTCGACGGGCGCCGTCATGACGATCGCCTACGACAATGCGGCGAACCTGACCTCGATCGTCGCCAAGAAGGGCGCGAGCACGCTCACGAGCTTCAGCTACACGTACGCCAACGGGACGCAGGACGTCGACGTCCGCAAGACCATGACGGACACCGCGGGCGTGACCACCACGTACCAGTACGACGACGCTCGGCGCTTGTGCTGGTTCCTGGTCGGCTCGTCGACGAACGCCTGCTCGTCCCCTCCCGCAGGCTCCACGAGCTTCACCTACGACGGGAACGGAAACCGCACGAAGATGGTCGCCGGCGCGACGACGACGAACTACGCCTACAACGCGGACGACGAGCTCTGCGCGACCTCGAGCGGCACGCCGAGCTGCTCGACGCCCAACTACACCTACGACGGCAACGGCAACCTGACCTCGAGCCCGGTCTTCTCCTCGCTCACTTACAACGCCAAGGACCAGACGATCAGCCGCACGCCGGTCGGCGGCTCGGCTACGAGCTACTCGTATGCCGACGCCGACCAAACCGAACGCGTGACGATCGGCTCGCGCACGCTCGCCTGGTCGCCGCTCGGTCTGGCGGAGGAGTCTTCCGACGGGGGCACCTTCTACACCAACGACCCCACCGGCTCGGTGCTCGGGGAGCGAGTGACCAACTTCGGGTCCAACTACTACTTCCTCTACGACGGGCTCGGCTCGGTGGTCGGCGTCATGGACGCGAACGGCTCCGTCGGGAAGAACTACAGCTACGACGCCTTTGGCAATACGACCCAGAGCGGCCCGTCACCGATCAACTCGAACCTGAGGTTCGCGAGCGGCTACCACGAGCCCGCCCCGCACAACCTCTATCAGTTCGGCGCCCGCTCCTATGACCCCGCCATCGGGCGCTGGACGCAGATGGATGCCGTCCCGGGCTCGAACTGGCAGCCCTCGACGCTGGATGCCTACGTCTACGTCGGGAACAATCCCGTCAACTTCGTCGACCCGACCGGGACGATCGAATTGCGTCCGTGGAAGTGGAAGTTCAAGAAGAGCCGGATTCGGAGACTCGCGCGCGGGCTTCGGCGGGCGGGGAAACTCGGAGTGAAGGTCGCGCCATATGCCTGCTACGCGTACCGCGCCGCGTCCGACAAGGACGACAGCCTCCGCGACGAGGCTCACGACTTGAACGAATGCTTCAACCCATACGCGTGGGCGACGTGATCAGCAGATTCGGATCAGGAGGCGCCGACAGAGGCAAGCACCCACTGGCTCGCCGCGTGGCCGCGACGATCGGCTGGATGATCCTCGGGGGAGCGACTTTCATGATCCTCGCCCGTGACGTGTTCGACCTCTCGACTCCATACGTGGCAGTTGGTTCGACCCTCGGCCTCGGCTTCGGCGCCTGGCTTGCGCTGGGCGCCGAACCGGTGCGGAAGCTCAGTGGGCGGTGGAGGAGGTAACGGCGCCGATCTTCGAAAGGAACTGCGCAAGCCGATACACGGCGTAGGCGTCGCGAGAGCGACGAGGGCTTTCACCGACGTCGAAACGGGAACGGCGCCCGGATACGCGTTCTAACGCAGAACCTCTGGGCTCGCCGCGGCGACTGGGAGGCCCGTCGGCGCGTGCTCGCCGACGGGCTGCGCGAGCTTCGACCCGACTTCGTCGCGTTCATCGAGGCGATCGAGACCGACGACTACGACCAGGTCGTCGACCTGCTCGGCGACGGCTACCACGTCGCGCACCAGGCCGAGCGGGAGCCGGACGGCCAAGGCGCGTCGATCGCGAGCCGCTGGCCGATCGACCGGGTGCACGAGGTGGACCTGCACGTGACGCCCCGCACCACCGACTTCGCCTGCACGACACTCGTCGCGGAGATCGCGACGCCCGAGCCCTTCGGGCCGCTCGTCTTCGTCGACCACGTGCCCAGCTGGCAGCTCCAGTTCGAGCACGAGCGCGCGCTGCAGGCGCTCGCGGCGGCGCGGTTCGTCGAGGAGGTCGCGGGCGACCGGCACGTGATCTTCGCCGGCGACTTCAGCGCCGACCCCGACTCGGCCGGCGTCCGCTTCCTGACCGGCCGCCAGTCGCTCGACGGGACGAGCGTCTGCTACCGCGACGCGTGGGAGAGCGCGCATCCCGGCGAGCCGGGCGAGACCTCGACGCCGCGCAACCCGCTCGTCTACGACTGGGACTGGCCATTCCGGCGGCTCGACTACATCCTGGTCCGCTGCGGCGAGCACGGCGGGCCGACCCTCGCGATCTCGAGCTGCGAGCGGATCTTCGACGAGCCCGTCGACGGCGTCTGGGCGAGCGACCACTTCGGCGTCGTCGCCGACCTCGAGCCGCCGCCGCGTTAGGCGCGCGCGGGCACGCGCGCCAGCTCGAGCGCGACCGGGACGATCAGGTCGACGTCCTCGGGGCGCGTGCGCCAGTTGACGATCGCCGGGCGGAACGCCACCTTCCCGCCGTACACCGTCGTGCCGAAATAGACGCGGCCGTCGTCGAGAACGGCCTGCCCCAGCCGCCGGTTCAGCTCGTCCAGCTCCTCCTCGGCGACGCCGGCCGGCCGGTAGCGGAAGCAGACGACGTTCAGCGGCACGTCGGCCAGCCGCTCCAGGTCGGCCTCGGCGTCGACCTGCTCGGCCAAACGGCGGGCGAGCCCGACGTGGCGCTCGACCATCGACCGGTAGCCGCTGCGGCCGTAGGCGGAGAGCGTCGCCCAGACCGCGAGCGCCCGCGCGCGCCGCGACATCTCCGGCGCGAGGTTGCCGAAGACCGGCCGGTCGAGCTCCTCGCGGCCGAGGTACGCGGCCGTCGATGTGAAGGCGCCGTGGTGCAGCTCCGCGTCGTGGACGAAGGCCGCGCCGCAGTCGTACGGCACGTTCAGCCACTTGTGCCCGTCGACGGCGACCGAGTGGGCGCGATCGATCCCCGACACGAGCTCCTGTGTCGCAGGCGAGACCGCGGCGAAGAGCCCGAACGCGCCGTCCACGTGCAGCCACGCGCGGTGCTCCTCGGCGAGATCGGCCATGACCGCGATCGGGTCGAAGCCGCCTGCGTTCACCTCGCCGGCGGTCGCCACGAGAACCGCCGGAGCAGCTCCGAGGTCGCGCAGCGCCCGGCGCAGGGCGTCGCGGTCGAGCCTGCCGGTCGCGTCGACGGCGAAGATCCGGACCTGCCGCCGACCGATCCCCAGCATCGCGAGCGCCTTGACCGCGCTCGCGTGGACGTATCCGCTCGCGAGGACCGGGAGCGGCGGCAGCTCCGCCAGGCCGTGCTCCTCGACGTCGACTCCGTGCTGCCGCCCCCACCAGCGGCGTGCGGCCGCCAAGCCGGTGAAGTTCGCCGTCGTCGCGCCCGTGGTGAGCACCCCGCTCCACGCGGCCGGGAGCCCGAAGAGCTCCTTCAGCCAACCGACCGAGATCTGCTCGAGCCGCATCGCAAACGGTGAGCTGACCCAGTTGAACGCGATCTGGTCGAGCGCACTTGCCAGCCAGTCGGCGGCGAGCGCCGCCGGCGTCCCTCCTCCCATCACGAAATGGAAGAAGCGCGGGCCGGCCGACCGCGTCGCGCCTGCCGCGGCCGCGTCGATCAGGGCGCGGAGCGCCGCGAGAGAGCCCGCTCCCTCGTCCGGCAGCGGACCGGCGACACCGTCGGCAGCGCCCGGCTCCGGCGGTCGGACGAAAGCCTGGTCGACGCCGGCCAGGTACTCGGCGGCCTCTCCGGCGACGAGCCGGAGGCACTCCGCCAGCGCGTCGCGATCCAGGATCGGGTCGCCCATCGGCGCGACCTACCGGACGGTCGCCTCGCGGCCGAAGCGGAAGCGGCTCTCCGTCCCCGCCCGGAGGCGCCCGATGTTGGCGCGATGCAGCAGCACGACCGCGACGGCGGCGAGCGCGCCGAAGGCGATCACCGGCCACGGTTCGCCGAGGAGTACTGCGAGGATCGGCAGCGACGCCGTGGCCAGGATCGAGGCGAGCGAGGCGTAGCGAAAGAGCAGGAACGTCCCGATCCAGACGAGCGCGCCGATCCCGCCGACGACCGGCGCTACGCCGAGGAAGGCGCCGCCGGCCGTCGCGACGGTCTTGCCGCCCTTCTCGAAACGGAGGAACAGGGGACGCCAGTGGCCGAGCATCGCCGCGCCGCCGGCCAGGACGCCGGTGAGATCGCCGACGAGCAGCGTCCCCGCGAGCGCCGGGCCGAACCCCTTCGCCACGTCCAGCAGGACGACGGGGACGCCGTAGCGCCGCCCGAACGCCCGCCACACGTTGGAGGCGCCGATGTTCCCGCTGCCGACGCTTCGGATGTCGATGCCGTTGGTGGCGCGGACCAGCCAGTACCCCGTGGGGATCGAGCCGGCGAGGTAGCCGATCGCTATGACGAGCGCGGTCAGCACCGCGAAGAGTCCTAGGTGCGGATCTGGATCTGGTTCCTCGACGCCCAGTCGTTGATCATCGACCAGTCGAGGTTGTCGAAGAAGGCGTCGATGTACGAGGCGCGGTCGGTCTGGTAGTCGAGGAAGTACGCGTGCTCGTAGACATCAAGCGCCACGAGCGGTGTCGCGTTCCAGATCGGATACGTGTTCTGCGCGTCACCGACGTAGTTGAAGAGCCGCCGCTCGTCCCAGTCGTAGGCCGTCCAGGCCCAGCCGCGCCCGGCCATGCCGGTCGCCGTGAGGTCGGCGCGCCAGTCCGCGGCCGAGCCGAAGTCGCGCTTGATCAGATCGCCGACGAGGCCGTCCGGGTCGCCGCCGCCCCCGCCCAGGTGCTCGAAGTAGATCTCGTGGTTCTTGATCCCGCCGACCGCGAACGAGAGCTCGACCTTGAGCGCGCGGAGCTCCGAGTACACCTGATTCGCCGCCCCCAGGTCGATCTCGGCGAGCTTCCCGAGGATCTCGTTCCGCTTGTTCACGTAGCCCTCGTAGAGCTTGTAGTGCGCCTCGATCGCGGCTCGCGAGATGCCGTCGAGCTCGTAGAGGCTCGGCTTCAGCTCGATCGCGGCGATCTCCTCGAACTTGAACGCGAGCGTCATGCCGCGGCGGAGCATAACCGTTAGCCTCAGCTGCAAACGCCAGACGCGAAGGGAGCGCGCGATGCCCTACACGGTTCCGGATCTTCCGTACGACTACGCCGCCCTCGAGCCCCACATCGACGAGGCGACGATGCGCGTCCACCACGACAAGCACCACCAGGCCTACGTCGACAACGCGAACGCGGCGCTCCAGGGAACCGAGTGGGACGGCCGTCCAGTCGAGCAGGTGCTCGCCGAGCTCGACCTCCTCCCCGAGGACAAGCAGACGGTGGTGCGGAACAACGCGGGCGGGCACGCGAACCACACGCTCTTCTGGGAGATCATGAGCCCGAACGGCGGCGGCGAGCCGAGCGGCGCCCTCGCGCAGGCGATCGACGATACCTTCGGCTCCCTCGACGACCTCGAGCAGCTCATGAACGACGCTGGAGTGAAGCGCTTCGGCTCGGGCTGGAGCTGGCTCGTCTGGAACGGAAGCGGCCTGGCCGTCTACTCGACCGCGAACCAGGACAGCCCGATCCTCTCCTCCTACGACGACGTGCCGCTCCTCGGCATCGACGTGTGGGAGCACGCCTATTACTTGAAGTACCAGAACCGGCGGCCCGACTACCTCGCCGCCTGGTGGAACGTCGTCAACTGGCCCGCTGTCGAGTCGCGGTACGAGACCGCTATCGGCGCCTGACCGTCTGAACTGACCGGTCGACCCGCCTGATCAGGCTCAGCGGCGCCTGACCTTCTGCGTCCCGCTGTGTGAGTCGAGGTAGCCGAGCCCGGCCTGGTTCACGGTCATGTAGATCCGGTAGACGCTGACGCCGTGGCGGCGCGGGATGCGGAAGAGCCGCGCCGACTTCGGCCCCAGCTCGAGCTTCAGCGTCGTCACCCACTGGCCGAACTTCGACCGCCGCTGGAGGTAGACGAAGTGGCCGGCCCAGGAGTGGTCGTCGGCACGCACCGTCGTGTAGAACCGGCGGCCCCTGGGGGTGAAGGTGATCTTCGGCTTCACCTGGACGACCGCTTGCTGGCTCTTCGTGTTCTTCCACTGCGCCCAGTACGTGGTGTAGATCGTGGGCGTGGTCGTGAAGCTGAAGACGCCGCCCGCCGTCGTCTTGACGACCGCGAGCTGGATCGGCGAGGCCTGCCCGTACGGCTGGGAGAAGATCGTCACCGTCTCGTTCGCCTTCGTGTTCGAGACGGTCCCGTTGAGCGTCGTCGGGGTTCCGTAGACCACGATCGGGTTCGTGGCGCCGAAGGTGAGCGACGGCGGCGGGCCGTTCACGCGGATCACGCCCTTGAGCGACGGGTGGATCGCATCGTGGTACGGGAAGCGGCCGGCGGTCTTGAACGTGAACGAGTAGGTCTGGCTCGGCTTCAGGATCGGCGAGGCGAACGAGCCGTTGTCGGCGACCACCTGGTGGTTCGTCGAGTCGGCGTTCGTCCACTTGACGGTGTCGCCGAAGTCGATCCGTACCGAGCTCGGCGAGAAGCCGGACTTCGTGATCCTGACATTGATCGTGGCCGACTGGGCGGGTGCGGCCACGGCGAGCGCCGCAAGGGCGGCCAGTGCCACGACGAGCCTGCGCATGCGAACCCCCTGTGTTCGTTGCGACTATTGCTAGAGACGCATCTTGCAGCCCGAAGATGTTTGTCCGACGTAAAAGGCACGTGACAGCACTGGGTCAGTTCGGACTACTCGTCTCAGCGGCGTTCCTTCTCGCAACCGCATGCGGGAGTCATCGCAAGGCCGGACCGGCGCCGCGACCCAGGGCGACGCTCGCCGCCTTTCGCGGCTCGTACGGACACGACCGCGGCCTCGCGATCAAGCGCAGCGGCCAGGGGAGAGAAGTCATCAATTCCGGCTGCTGCCAGACTGTCATCGACTTCTCATTCAAGCTCTCGCGCCCAACAGGCACGGTCACCAACGCCACAGTGACGTACCGCGTGACTGCTGTTCGTCGGTACGCGCGGTCGTGGGCGAGGCTGCCTCGGCCCCGCGCGGGTCAGCAAGGGCATCTTCGGCGAAGAAACGGCGTCATCACGGACTCGATCACCGGCGCCACCTTCTGCGTTGGCGTCCCCCGGTGCGGCGCGTAGGCGCCGATACGTGACTGCGGACCGTGCGGGCGCCGGCCGACTCTGCTGGAATCCAAGGAGCGCCATGCCACGTAAGGAAGAGGAAGCCGTGGAGGTCGCGCTCGCACCGCCCTTTTCGCTGCCCGGCCGCGCGGGTGCCTCGCCGACCCCGGATTCGCCGCGGCGGGAACCATCCGACGGCGACCTCCTCGAGCGAATCGGGAACGGCGATCGGCCCGCCTTCGAGCTCCTCTACCGGCGCTACGCACGGGCGGTGCTCGGCCTCGCGCTGCGCCGGCTCGGCGACCGCGGACGCGCGGAGGAGGCCATGCAGGAGACGTTCGCGTCGATCTGGCGCTCGGCCTCGAGCTACCGGCCCGAGCGCGGCCCAGGCGCGCCATGGCTCTACGCGGTGGCGCGACACGCGATCGTCGACCGCTTCCGCGCGCGCACGGAGCCGCCGGCCGAGGTTCCGGAGGAACCGTCGACCGAGCCCGGGCCGGCGGAGCGGGCGGAGTCGTCGTTCATCGCCTGGCGCGTGCACCGGGCCCTCGAGGAGCTGCCGCAGAACGAGCGGACGGTGATCGAGCTCGCCTACTGGGGCGGCATGTCCCAAAGCGAGGTGGCGGAGTTCCTGAACGTGCCGCTCGGTACCGTGAAGACACGGACGCGGAGCGGCCTCGGCCGGCTCGCGAACCTACTCGAGGGAGAGCTCGAATGACCAGGACGCCCGACTTCGACGACCTCGTCGGCGAGGACGTGCCGGCCGGCGAGCGCGAGCGCCTGCGCCGCGCCCACGACCTCCTCGTCGCCGCGGGACCGCCGCCCGAGCTCTCGCCTACGCTCGCGCGCCCGCCGGAGGTCGGCGCGCCCGTCGCCTTCCTCCCGCGTCGTCGCCGCGCCGCGCTGCTCCTCCTGGCCGCGGCGCTCGCAGCGGCGGCCTTCGGCGGCGGCTTCCTCACCGGCGCGGTCACGCACAGCGCGTCGCCGAAGAGCGCCGCGTTCGTCGTCTCGATGCACGGCACGCGCGCGGCGCCGAACGCCCTCGCGAGCATCCGGCTCGAGGAGGTCGACGCGGCAGGAAACTGGCCGATGCGCCTCACCGTCCAGGGCCTGCCGAAGCTGCCCAGCGGCGGCTACTACGAGCTGTACCTGACCCGCCACGGCCGCATCGCCGCCACCTGCGGGACGTTCAATGTCCACGGTGGGCGCACCGTCGTGCGCCTGAACGCTCCCTATCGCCTGGATCGTTTCGACGGCTGGGTGGTTACCCGGCACCCCCCCGGCCGGCCGGACCACGCCAGCCGGCCGGTGCTGACGACTTAGAACCTCTGCGAAGAGACGAGCCCTACGGAGCGACGCGGCCCGCGGCGACGAACGCGGCGTACGTCACCGGCATCCTCGCTTCGAGGAAGCGCTCGCACGCCTCGGCGTAGCGCCGGATCTCGCGCTGCGCCGTCTCGGCGGCGCGCAGCGACACGAAGTTCATCAGCGACCGCGCGTTGATCGTCCAGTAGAACTCGGTGTACGCGGCGACGGGCATGACGAGCCGGGCGAGCTCGCGTGCGACTCCGGCTTCGACCAGCCGCTCATAGGTCGTGTACGCGTGCTCGTAGACCGTGCGCAGCTCCTCACGCGTCGCCTCGGCGAGCTCGGGCTCGACCGGCTCGAACGAGTACGCGCCCGGCTTGCCGACCTGCGTCCGCACGTCCTCGGGCTCGGGGACGTAGAAGTCTTCGGTCGCGCGCGCGTAGCGCATGCTGAACTCGTTGAACGAGCCGACGCGGTGCCGGAACCACTCGCGCGCGACGAAGATCGGCGCGCGGACGTGGAAGCGGAACGAGTTGTGCTCGAACGGCGTGCCGTGCCGCTCGCGGAGCAGGAAGCGGATCAGGCCCTCGTCGCTCTCGTCCATCGTCTCCTTGCGCCGGGCGAAGCTGACGCGGGCGGCGTTGACGACGGAGAGGTCGTCGGCCATCGAGTCGTCGAGCCGGACGAAGCCGTGGTCGAGGACGCGAATCTTGTCCTCGGTTATGACTTCCGCGATCACGGCCATGTCTTCGAGCGTACCAGTGCTCCATGTCGGCACATCCGCCCGACTGCGACCCGCGGAGAGCTACCTACAAGAAGAGGGCGACCGCCCGAACAGCACGTAGTGGACGTCGGTCGTCGTGCCGCCGCCGGCCGCTGAGTTCAGGCCGTAGCCGAACGCGGCCAAGAGGTTGCCGGGATGCGCTTTCGTCGCCGGCGCTTGGCGGATCGTGACGTAGTCCCCGAAACGACCCGTGCCGACATTGCTCCCGGTCGTGATGTACGCGATGAAGTCGCCCCAGAACCCGACGACGTGGTTCTCGTAGTTGCCGCCGCCGCCGTATTCGAACGACATGCCGACCTCGCGGGTGCAGGCGTTCGTGGCCAAGGCCGGGTAGCCGAATGCGTAGCTCGGGTTCCAGATTTGAACTTGCTGGATCCTGCTGAAGTTGTTGTTCCGGTTGAGCGTCACCATCTCGACGTGCGCTTGCGGGAAGTTCTTGTCCGTGCCCGCATCCCACGCGAACCAGATTTGGCTGCCGACGCGCGTCGAGCCAATCACGGCGTTGCTTGGAAAGCCCCAGCTGAACCAGTTCCGGCCATCCGGCGTCGTCGAGGAGAGCGTGTTCTGGGCCCAGCTCGAGATATTGACGTCCCGCCAGAAGTACGTGTTCGACCCCTCCGCGAGCGAGAAGACGCGCATCTGGCTCGAGCTGTTATGGCCGGCCCAGAAGATCTCGTTGCCGGTGTCCTGCGTGAGATGGCCTCCCCACACCATCGAGCTGTCGGGAGGATTCGTGTAGTCGAGGCTGATCGTGCCCCCGGCTTGAATGCCTGCGAGCGACGTGCGCGTGACCTGCACGCCGCTGTTGCAGCCCTTGGGACACGACGGCCAGCCCACGTCCCAGCTCAGGTAGAGGGAGTTGTCGCCCACGGAAAGATCGGGGTAGTCGACGCCGGTGCCGGTCGGCTGGCCGAAGAGACTCGACGGGAGATTCCAGTAGGTCCAGGCTGTGGCCCCGCTGCTGAGGAGCGTCGCCGGGCTCGCCGAGGCGAGACGAAATCCGTTGTTGCCCTGGAGGAGCCAGATGAACCGATCGACGCTCGGGGCGTACTGGACGATCTGGTCACAGCAGAACCCGATCGCGTCGCTGGGAAAGATCGTCGTCGGGTTCACCTGCGTGAACGTCGACCCGTTGTCGTTCGAATAGGCCGCATACCAGTTCGACGAGGCGAAGACGACACGACCGGCGTTCACGGCACCGCTCGGCTCCGCGGTCGTGCTGCCGCTGAACCCCAATCCGTTGTTCACTTCGAAGTCCACTGGGGGATCGACGAGCGGAGACTTCTTGATCGCCGTTCTCGCGCTCCGCCTCCCCGGTACGGACCGTCCCTTCGGGACCGTCCAGCGCGAGCCGTTCCGATCCCTGTCGAACCGAGGCGGGCGCGCCGGGAACGGAGCGCCCTTCGTCTCGTGCGGCGAAGCGGTCGCGTGTCTCAGGGGCGCCTTGCCCGGCGCGGCGGGCGGGAGCACGACGACAAGCTGCGCGAGAAACGGTGCGCGCTTGCCGGCGGTTGTCCCGAAGCTCCCACGGATCGCCAGCCGGTAGCGCTGCCGTTGGATCAGGCCGTTGCTCCTGAAGTTCGCTTGGACGATCGCCGCCCGGCCGGCCCCGATTTTGCCGACCGACCGAGGCGCGACGCTGAGGAGCCGAGCGGATCCGAGCTGGGCCGAGTCGATCTTCACGCCGAGGACGGCACCGCGACCGATGTTGTTGAGGCGCACCGCGACCAGCAGCGCATTCGGTTTCTGGAAGGCGATACCGGGTGCGCTCAGTGTCAGTGGCAACCGTGCCGAGCGCGCAGACGTGCTCGGCGAAGCAGAAAGAAGTGTCGCGCCGACGACGAGAACGAGTGCCGTCATGGCGAGTGCGAGCTTCGTCATCTAGATCGCGGCTTCCAACGAGGCCGTTGTTGTGACTAGTGTCACGATGTATTCGACGCGAGCGTACTCCCCTTACGTGGCTCCGGTCAAGCGTCCTCACCGACTCTCGGGTATGACTTGCCGCGCCAGTGCCTGTCGAGCCGTCTCCCGCCGGATTCTTCGTCGGCACATCCGGCTGGGCCTACTCTTCGTGGAAGCCCGGCTTCTACCCCGCCACGACGACGTCGAGCGACTTCCTCCGCTTCTACTCGGAGCGCTTCACGACCGTGGAACTGAACACGACCGGCTATCGCCTTCCGGCCGAGGAGCAGTTCGACCGCTGGGCCGAGCAGACACCGCCGGGCTTCTCGTTCGCGCCGAAGCTGCCCGCGAACCGGCCGCGGCTCGTCGCCGACTTCTCCGACCGCGTGCGGCGGCTCGGCGACCGGCTCGGGCCGGTGCGCGTCTCCTTCAAGAGCGCACGCGACGACGGCCTGATCGAGCTCCTCCTCGGCTCGCTCGACCCGTCGCTTCGGCTCGCCTTCGATCTCGAGGGCCCCACGTGGGACGGGATCGAGCCGCGCCTTGCCGAGGCCGGCGCGGTGCGCGTGAACGACCTCGAGAGCGACGGGCCGTTCCGCTACGTGCGCCTGCGCGAGCCGCCCTACTCCGACGACGAGCTGCGCGCCTGGGCCGACCGGCTGCGCGGCGCCTTCGTGCCGACCTACGTCTACGTCCGCCACGAGGACGTGCCGACGGCGCCCCGCTACGCGGCGCGGCTCATGGAGCTGCTCGCGTGAGGCCGGCGCCGTCCGACCGGGTTCCCGCAGAAGACTTCCACTCCGACCGCTACTCGGAGGAGAACGTCGCCTTCTGGGTCCCGCTCCTCGTCGAGGTCGGCGGCATCGGCCCCGACCACCGCGTCCTCGACGTCGGCTGCGGGACCGGCGGCTTCACGGTGGCGATCGCGGAGCGCACGGGCGCCGAGGTCGTGGGCTGTGACCGCTCGGCCGCGCTCCTCGAGCACGCGAAGAAGGCCTCCGCAGCCGCCGAGTGGGTCGAGGGGAGTGCGGAGCGCCTGCCGTTCGCCGACGAGTCGTTCAACCGGGTGCTCATGTCGCTCATGCTCCACCAGGTGGACGAGCCGGCGCAGGCCGTCGCCGAGGCGTTCCGCGTCCTGCGGCGGCCGGGCGCGCTCGTCGTTCGCACCGTCCTCCCGGACGACGCCGCGGCCCGAGTTCCGTTCCGCTTCTTCCCCACCCTCGCGCGCGTGCAGGCCGAGCAGATGCCCTCGCTCGAGGAGCTGACCGCGTGGATGGGCGCGGCGGGCTTCGACCGCATCCGCAGCCGGCAGGTCCTCCGCAACAAGCGCCTCGAGCTCGACACGGTGGAGGCGCAGCTCCGCAAGGAGATGCCCCTCCGCTACCCGTTCCTAGCGCAGCAAGAGCTCGAAGAGGGCCTGCATCGGATGCGCGTGACCTGGGCCGGAAGGCCGGACCCGCGCCCCGTCACCTTCGTCGTCGCGGAGAAGCGCTAGTACCCTGTCGGCCCGTGGAGGAGTACGACAGCCTCGTCGAGCAGCTGGCGCTGAAGGATCACGCGCAAGCGGCGCTGCAAGCGCTCATGTACGCGGGGGCCGCTGCGACCGCAGCCGTCCGGCGCGGCCTCAGGCACGACGAGCCGATCGTCCGCGTCCGGTGCTGCATGGTGCTCGACCACCACCTCGACGAGGCGGCGATCCCCGAGCTCATCGCGAACCTAGACCACCGCGAGGGGCGCGTCCGCGCGTGGGCCCTGCACGCCCTTTCGTGCGACCAGTGCAAGGAGGGTGAGTGCCATCCCGCCGAGGAGGTGGTCGTTCCGATCGCGTTGGAGATGCTGAGCAACGACCGGAGCCGGAAGGTGCGGACGATGGCCGCGTCGATGCTCGGCCTCACAGCTCATCGCCGCGAGGACGCGGCCCGCGCGCTCGAGGCCGCGCGCGACGGCGATCCACACCCGGTTGTCCGGCAGGTCGCGGGGTGGTATGCGCCCGGCGGGCAGGTCTACCGCCGCCTGGCTTAGAACTCGTTTCGGAATGAACACGCGCTGACCGGGTGCGCTGGGCGACCGCGTGCCAAGGACGCAGGGAGCGTTCGTAGCCGGAGGCTACGGGCGCGACCGAGGACGCCGGCTCGCGCCGCCCAGCGCGGCCGGGCAGTCCGTGGCTCATTTCGAAACGGGTTCTTAGGCCGCCAGCTGAGCGAAGGCGCGACGGAAGACCTCGAACGGCTGCGCGCCGAGCACGATCAGCCGGCGGTCGAGCAGGAACGCCGGGATAGCGTTGATCCCGATCGAGTACGCCTGGCGGGTCGACTCCTCGACCAGATCCAGGTAGGCCGTGGGATCGGCGATCACATGCTCGACCTCCTGCGCGTTCAGCCCGACCTCGGCTGCGAGCCGGCGCAGCTCGTCCGGCTCGCCGATGTCGGTCGCCTCCGACCAGTACGCGTCCATCAGCCGGTCGTGGAAGGGCTGGTGCAGCACGTGCTCGCGCGCGAGCTCCGAGAGGCGCAGCGCGAGCCGCGTATTGGGGACGACTTTCGGCCGGTGGTAGTCGAGCCCCGCGGCCGCGAACCGGTCGCGCAGCGGGTCACGCTCACCGACGCCGATGCCGTGGCGGCGGTGGAGCTCGGCGAGCGGGATCCCCTCCGGCGGGTACTCCGGGTGCAGGTCGAACGGGAGCCAGACGACCTCGGCGGCGAACTCGCGCCGGGCCTGCTCGGCCGTCACCTGACCGAGCCGGCAGAACGGTCAGATGTAGTCGCTCCAGATGAGGATCGCGTGCTCTGCCACCAGACGTTGAACGCGCAGACGGCGTCGATCGATTCCCGCGCTAGGAGGGATTGGCGGAACTCGTTCGTTGCATGGGGCGAGCAGCGCGCTCCGGGCGACACAACGATGTTCCGCCGAGCCCTCCTACTAAAAGCGCGCGACCGCGCCGAGGTGGCGCTCGTACGCGCCGGTCTCGACGATCTCCGCGATCTGCTCCACCGCGAAGACCAGCTCCTCGTCGGTGTTGTAGTAGTGCGGCCCGAGGCGCAGGCCCGCTTCCGGCCGGAAGTCACAGAGGATCCCACGCTCGCCGAGCTCGCGGTGCACGGCCTCGAACTCCGGCACCCGCACCGTCACGGTGCCGCCACGGCGCGCGTGGTCGCGCGGCGAGCCCACCTCGAAGCCCGCCTCGTCGGCAAGCCGGATCAGGAGATCCGTTTGCCGCAGTGAGTTCTCGCGGATCCGCTCGACGCCGATCTCCTCGGTCAGGTCGTAGCCGGCCGTCGCCGCGTACAGCGCGGGCACGTTCGGCGTGCCGGTGAGGAAGCGCGCAGCGCCCTCGGCGTACTCGAGCTCCGGCTCGAACGCGAACGGCCGCGCGTGCGCCTGCCAGCCGACGAAGGTCGGCTCGAGCCGCTCCGCCAGGTCCGGCCGCACGTACAGCCACCCCCCGCCCGGCCCGCCGCACAGCCACTTCACGCTCCCGCCGACCCCGAAGTCGACGTCGAGCCGCGTCACGTCCAGCGGCACGATCCCGGCCGACTGGTACGCGTCCAAGAGCACGTAGGCGCCGACCTCGTGCGCCCGCCGCACGATTGCCTCGACGTCCTGGATCTCGCCGCTCCGGAAGAGGACGTGGCTGATCGGGACGAGCAGCGTCCGCTCGTCGATCTCCTCCACGACCGCCGCGTCGTCCGGGCACACGACGACCTCGGCGCCGCGTGCCGCCTGCGCCTGGTGCAGGTAGCGCACCGAGGGAAAGTTCGGCTCCTCGTAGACGATCCGGTGGCGGCCGCGCAGCTCGAAGCACGACAGGACGATCGCCTCGGCGACGGTGACGTTCTGGTGCATGACGACCGAGCCCGGCGGCGCGCCGACGATGCGGCCGATCTGGTCGCCGACCGTCATCGGCATCGTCCACCAGCCCTCGCCCCAGGCGCGGATCCCGCGCGTCGCCCACGTGCGCGCGTACTCGGCGAGCCGGCGCTCGGCCTCCGCCGGCATCGCGCCGAGCGAGTGGTTGATGAGGTAAGTCGTCTCCCGGAGGATCGGGAAGCGCTCGCGGTACTCCAGGAGGTCCACGGCGCCGACTCTACTCGGGAGCGCGCGCGAGCACGACGAGCCGGGTGGCGATCGTCAGCTCCTGGCGCTCGAGCCCGCCGAAGCACTCGATCCCCGCGAAGCCGGCTGCGGCGACGAGCCGCACCAGCTCCGTCGCCGTGTAGCACCGCATCCGGTAGGTCACCGAGTCGCGGCGACCCTCGGCGTCGATCAGCCCATGGGTCGTCTCGACCTCGCCTGCGACCTCGTCGAAGAGGCGCTCCTCGACCATGAGGCCGCCGTCCGGGAGCGGCTCCCAGCCGCGCGGCTGGAAGATGCTCGCGAGGCGATCCCGGTGCATTGTCTCGACGACGAGCGCGCCGCCGGGCCGCAGCACGCGGCGGAACTCCGCCAGCGTCTTCCGGTCGCCGTCCTCGCCGCGATAGCCGAGCGACGAGAAGAGGTTGAGGACGGCGTCGAAGCTCCCGTCGGCGAAGGGCAGCTCGCGGTGGTCAGCCTCGACCCAGGTCGGCCCCTCCTCGCCGGCCCGGCGGCGCGCCTCCTCGAGCAGCACCGGGGAGCGGTCGGCGCCGACGACGCGGTAGCCGGCCCGTGCCAACGGAATCGAGTGGCGGCCGTAGCCGCAGGGGCAGTCGAGGACGTCGCCCCCCGGCTCGACCCCGGCCAACCGAGCCGCGGCGAGCGCCTCGACCTCGGCCTCGCCGCTGCGCTCGAGCACGGCGTACGTGCGGAGGTAGAGCTCGTCGAAGAGCCGGTCCCAGTCGTCGCGCGTCACTCGACGAGCTTCTTCAGCCGCTCGAGGTTGTTGCGCGCCTCGCGCTCGGCGCGGCCGCGGACCATCGGGCCGGCGAAGCGCAGCGCACCGGAGAGCTCGAGGACGAGCGAGAAGCGGACGCGCGTCCCGGCCCCGGCCGGCTCGAGCTCGAACGTCGCCCAGGCGCGCACGGGCGAGGCGTGGCTCACGATCTCGAAGAGCCGGGGCGGCTCGCTGCGCGTCACCTCGAAGCGCGACTCGCGCTCGTGCCCCGCGATCCGCCGCACCTCCGTCCCGCGCTCGACGTCCACCCGTACGAGCGAGGGCTGCCACTCCGGGCCGCGCTCGAGGTCGGAGACGACGGCGTACACCTCCGCCGGCGGCCGGGCGATCTCGATCTCGGCCTCGATCTTCACGCAAGCGCGACAGTAGCTTCGACCTCGACGGGCAGGCCGGCGGGAAGTTCCGCGACGCCGATCGCGCTCCGCGCGCAGAGGCCGCGCTCCTCGCCGTAGACCTCGACCACGAGGTCGGTGAAGCCGTTCACGACCGCCGGCTGGTCGCCGAACCCGGGCGCCGAGCGGACGAGCCCTAGCACCTTCACCCAGCGGTCGACGGCGTCGAGCGAGCCGAGCTCGTCGAGGATCCGCCGCAGCGCGAGGAGCGCCGTCGTGCGCGCGACCGCGTAGCCGTCCTCGACGGTCATGTCCTCGCCCACGCGACCCGCGAGCCCGATCGGTCCGATCCCCGAGAGGTACGCGAGCCCGCCGTGGACGAGTACGGGCCGCAGCTTCGGCCGGAACGGCAGCTCGGGGATCTCCGGGATCTCGAGTCCGAGCGCGGCCGCGCGCTCGTCGGCGCTCATCGGGCCCGCACGACCGGCTGAGCGGTCTGCGGCTTCGCGGGGCGCGGCGGCGGCTTCGAGTCGACGAGCACGGCCGCGGCGAGGAGGACGGCCATCGCGACGGTGCTCTCGCCCGCGAGGCTGCGCGGCAGCCGCGTGAGGATGCCGCCCTCGCCTCGCTCGAGCGCGGGCCGCGCGACGAAGTGGTGGACGGCGCCCCACGAGAGCGCGACGCAGACGAGCGCGAGCTTCACGAGCAGGACGTGACCATAACCCTGCGTCCACAGGTCGGCGAGGTGCGGGAGCCGGAGGATGCTGAGGTAGATGCCTGCGCCGACGAGGCACGCGACGAGGAAGCCCGCGAGCCGCGAGAAGCGCAAGAAGGCGATGCGCCGCAGCTCCGGCGCCCCCGGCCAGACGACCGCGACGAGCTGGACGAGCCCGCCCATCCAGAGCGTCGCCGCGGAGAGGTGGATCCAGTCGGCGAGCTCCGAGAGCCACGACGACCCCGCGTCGGCGGCCGAGTGGCCCGAGAGCGAGAGGCCGGAGGCGAAGCCGAGCCCGAGCAGGAACGCGGGCCAGAGGAAAATCGTCCGGTCGGTCAGCCAGGCGAGGTAGAGCAGCGCCGCGACGAGGGCGAAGCCGAGCGTCATCGCGATGAAGGCCTGGCCGAAGCGCGTCCCGCCGACGATCGGCGACAGGTCGCCGTAGAGCAGGCGGCCGAGCGGGAGCTGGAGCGCGTCCTCGGCGCGGAGCAGGAAGGCGACGATCCCGACCTCGAGCACGGCGACGGCGCCGATCCCGGTCACGACGTAGAACCGGCGCTCCGCGCGCCGAGGCAGCGAGCCGCGCACGACGAGGAGCCGGAAGCCGAGGCCGCCGACGAGGAGCGCGAGCGCGAGGAAGTAGGCCCAGCGCACGACGTGCTCCGTCGTCGTCGGGCCCGAAGCGCCGTAGGCCTCGGTCGGCGGCGGGGCGGGATAGCGGACGCCGAACGTGAAGACCCCCGAGACGACGTGGCCGTCGCCCGAGAGGACGTGCCAGCGCACGGTGTACGGGCCCTGGCCGAGCTTCCGGACCGGCGTGACGACGAAGTGCTTGTCGGCGCCGCTCCGGGCTTGCGCGGACACAACCGTCCCGCCCGCGCTGTAGACGGAGACCGAGCCCGGGAGGACGGTGACCGCCTGGTCGAAGTTCAGCCGGACGGAGGTCGGCGAGGTCTCGACCCGCTCCCGGAATGAGGGCCAGGTGTGCTCGAGGCTCGCGTGCGCGAACGCACTGGCCGGAAAGGCCAGGGCAGCTAGCGCGGCGGCGAAGCCGGCGCGCCTCATCGGTGCGGAGTCCCGGCGAGCGGCGAGAGGTGCCCGAAGATCGGCGCCAGGTCGCGGTCGCAGTAGAGCATCACGGCGAGGACGACGAACGTGAGCGCGAAGCCGCTCTCGAAGACGAGCGAGCGGCGGCGCAGCACGCGGCCGAGCGGGAAGACCGCCGCGCCGACCATCAGCCAGCCGATCAGGTGGTGGAGGAACGACGAGCGCTGGAAGAACCAGCCGTTCTGCTCGTGGACGAGGAAGGCCGCGCCCGAGACGAGGAAGGCGGCGGCGACGCAGAGCCGCCAGAGCGGGCTCTTGAGCTTCCCGCGGACGAGGCCGAGCTCGGCGCCGCCGGCGAGCATCATCACCTGCGCCCAGGCGCCGTGGGCGAGGGTGTGGATGGTCGAGTTCGTGAAGAAGACCATCACCGGCCACATCAGGACGCCCATCCCGAAGGCGAAGCCCGGCCACAGGTAGGCCCGCCACCGGCGGCGGCCCCACACCTCCGGGCCGACGATCGCCTCGGCGAGCAGGCAGAGCCCGAGGATCAGGAAGCCCGTCGCGAACATCCAGTGGACGTGCTCAGCGGGCGGCTGCATCTCTCTCCTCGGCCTCGACGTCCTCGAGGACTCCGGGCGCGACGACGAGGGCGAAGGCAAGGCCGACGAGCATCACCCAGAGCGGCGGCTCGACGAAGAGCCACCAGAAGCCCTGCCCGTGCGGGTGGAGCAGGGTAATGCGGTAGGGCTGGACGAAGGCCCAGAGCAGGCCGGCGGCGACCGTCAGCGGGCCGAGGGCCGAGACCGCGCGAGCGCGGCCCGAGCGGGGGATCGCCCGAGCTTTCAGTTGGCTTGCAAGTTCGGCGTTCATCGTCCTCCGAGCAGGCGTCGAGGGTCAGGCGGAGCCCGCGGACGGACGGGAGGGGGCCGCGGGCTACGCGGGGAGCGGCGGCGGCCGGCTCTCGAAGGCGAGGCCGAAGAGGCGGCGGGGCGTGAGCTCCGGCGAGGCGGGTCGCGGTCGAGCCACCTGGCGCGCCGCCACGAGCCGGTTGGCTCGAGCGACGGCCGCCTCTGCGTACAGCTCGTACTCGGTGAGCCAACGTGCGACGGCGCCGTAGACGAGCCCGACGACGACCGCGAGCACTGCGAAGACGGGCAGCGCCGAGCTGTGGAGCCAGGGGGCGAAGAGCGGCCAGCGGCCGGCCGAGATGCCCTCGACGTCGGCCTGGAGGAGGTAGAGAAGCGAGGTGGTCGCGAAGGTCAGCGCCCAGAGCCGCGGCGAGAGCTCGAGCCGCAGCCGCGGCGCCGGCCGGTGACGGACGGCGCCGAGCACGCGCTCGGCAGCCCGCGCCGTCGCCCGTGCCCTGACGAAGCGCCAAGCGAGCCGCGCGAGGAGGAGCGCGATCCCGACCTTCACGAAGGCGAGCAGGAACGGGTAGTAGTCCGCGCCGGAGTAGCTCGGCGACTCGACGTGCCGCCCGATGTCGATCCGGTGGGTCAGGCTCCGCCCGACGAGCTCGGCGACGAGCGCGAGCAACCCGAAGGCCGAAGCCGCGAGAGCCCGGTGGTGACGCCGCGCCCGCTCCATCGTCACGAGAGTGTGACTCCGCGGACAGTCGCTGTGCAACCGACGGCCTACACTCGCCACATGAAGCGGCTGCGGTCGGTCGCGTGCGCTGCGACTGTGTTCCTTGCCGTCGCCCCGGTTTCAGCCGCCGGGCCGGGCCTCGGACAGAACCCCCGCGTGAAGCATCTCGTCGACGACTACGCGGAATCGTTCTCGCCCGATGGGAGGACGATCGTCTTCAGCAGGTGGTTCTCCACGCAGAGGTACGGCGTGGACCCGCACCCGTCGCCCAAGCGAGCGGTGCTGATCCTCATGCGTGCCGACGGATCGGGTAAGCGCGTGCTCCGGCATCCCGGGGCGACGTTCGAGTACGACGCCGGCTTCTCTCCCGAGGGCCGCTCGATCGTCTTCGTGCGCGACGAGAGGATCTACGTGATGCGCCGGAACGGGAGCGGCGCGCACCCGTTGCGCCGCGACTCCCTCGAGCAGGCGTGCCCGCGCTTCTCGCCCGACGGGAGCATGATCTCCCTCTGGCGCGGCCGGACCGCCAAGAGCGGGGCCTACTTCGTGATGAGCTCCGACGGCACCGGCCTTCGGCGGATCGCCCGCGTCGGAAGAGATCCGCCCTGGGGGTGTCCGTCGTGGTTTCCAGACGGGAAGCGGCTCGTGTTCGTCAAGAGGT
Organism: Gaiellaceae bacterium; assembly: GCA_035640455.1. Classification (GTDB taxonomy): domain Bacteria; phylum Actinomycetota; class Thermoleophilia; order Gaiellales; family Gaiellaceae; genus AC-50. Next base: position 64,831 of record DASQWB010000002.1, read on the forward strand.
ACAACCTCTACGTCGCCTCGATGGGCAGCGCCAGCATCCAGAGGATCACCGACGATGGGGACGGGACCTTCTATCGCCCTTCCGTCTCGCCGGACGGCCGCTGGATTGCATGCGACGGCGACAGTAGGTCGGGCAGCGGGATCACCGTGCTGCGCGCCGACGGTACGCGGATCAGGAGAATCACCAGTCGAACCGACGAGTTCCGAAACGATTCCGGCCCGTCCTGGTCGCCGAATCGGAAGCGGATCCTCTTTTCCGGCTACCGGCCCCTGTACGAGGGCGCCGGCGTCTACGTCGTCAGGCCAGATGGAGGCGGTTTACGCCGCCTCTCGAACTTCAGGCGCTGAGCTAGCCGAGCAGCGTGAGCGTCCAGTCGGAGCGGCAGCTCTCGTCGAAGCTGAAGATCAGGATCCGCTGGTAGCGCCCAAGGCAGAGTTCGCCGCCTGTGAACGGGATCTGCTCAGTTCGCGGGCCGAGCAGGAAGTCCAGCATCCGCTTCCGGTCCGGCGTGTCCTTCGGGACGAGGCGCTGCAGGAAGCACTCGACGTCCTCGAAGAGGCCGCTCTCGCGCTCGGCGATGCGGACGAGCGCGCTCTCGCCCGAGGAGACATAGGCGATCCCGTCGCCGTAGCCGGAGCGCGCCAACTCGTGCGAGACCTCGTTCGTGATGTCGACGACGGCCAGAGACGGCAGCGCAGCCGCGATCGAGTATGGGATCTCGACGCTCGTCATGACGCGGCGACCTCGCGCGGCAGGCGGAACTGGACGTCCTCGCGCGCGACCGTCACCTCCTCGACCTCCCCGTAGCCGCGCGCGGCGAGCTGGGCCAGCACGGCCTGCACCAGCTCCTCGGGCGTCGACGCACCCGCCGTCAGGCCTACGGTCGAGTGGCCATCCAAAAGCGAGTCCGGCAGCGCGCTCTCGCCGTCGACGAGCGCCGCCTTCGCACCGGCGAGCTGGGCCACCTCGACGAGCCGCTGCGCGTTCGAGCTTGTCTCCGAGCCGATCACGAGGATCAGCGACGCCTCCTCCGCGAGGCGCTTGACCGCGTCCTGCCGGTTCTGGGTCGCGTAGCAGATGTCGTCCGCGGCCGGCCGCCGCAGGCCGCCGAAGCGCCGCTCGAGCACGGTCACCGTCGAGGCGACGTCGTCGAGCGACAGCGTCGTCTGCGAGATCACCGCGAGCGGTTTCCCATCCACGTCGAGCCGCTCGGCGTCCTCGGGCGACTCGACGACGACGATCGAGTCCGGCCGCTCGCCCTTCGTCCCGATCACCTCGACGTGGTCGGCGTGGCCGACGAGCGCGACGAGGTGGCCGGTGTCGGCGTAGCGTCGCGCCTCGGCGTGCACCTTCGAGACGAGCGGACAGACGGCATCGACGACGCGGAGGCCGCGGCGCTCCGCGTTCTCGCGCACCGAGGGCGCCACGCCGTGCGCGGAGAGCACGCAGATCTCGCCCCGCGGAACCTCCTCCTCGGAGTCGACGAAGACCGCTCCGAGCCGCTCGAGCCGCCGCACGACATGGTCGTTGTGGACGATCTGGTGGCGCACGTAGATCGGCGGGCCGTGCTGCTTCAGCAGCCGCTCGACGATCTCGATCGCCCGGTCGACGCCGGCGCAGAACGAGCGCGGGGCGGCGAGGAGGACTCGCTTAGCCACGGTGACCCACCCAGCGCCGTTGGTGGATGCCTGGGTCGCGAGCACCAAGCCAGGCAAGGACGCAGGGAGCGGGCGGGCTGCCTAGCCCGGACGCGACCGAGGACGCAGCCTGGCGCCGCGTGATCGCGAGCCAGGCGCCGCCGGACGGTGCTGGGTGGGTCACCGAGCCCACCTCGACGTCGCGGCGGCTAACGAGTCGAGGGCACGCTTTCCGTCCAG
>DASQWB010000003.1:0-3746 GCA_035640455.1 Gaiellaceae bacterium
TCGTTCCTGACGAAGCTCGCGACGAAGGACTACGACGCCCGCGACCCGTTCGTCCGCATCGCGCTCCACCCGGCCGTCCTGAACGTCGCGAACGGCTACCTGGAGCTCCGCTCGACGCTGCGTGCGCTCGAGCTCTGGCACACGCGGCCGACGCCCGGCTCGGCGATCCAGACGCAGCTCTGGCACCGCGACGCCGACGACGTGATGAACGTGAAGCTCTTCGTCTACTTCACCGACGTGCGCGTGCCCGCGGGGCCGCTGACCTACGCGCCCCGGACGCACCCGCTCGGCGACCGCCGCACCGTTCCCCAGCACGACGAGCACCGCCGCTCGCGCGACGACCAGATGGCGCGCATCGTCCCCGAGAGCGAGTGGCGGATCCTGTCCGGGCCGCCGGGGACGATCGTGTTCGCCGACACGTGCGGCTACCACAAGCAGCTGAAGCCGGAGTCGGACGAGCGGGTGAAGCTCGTCGCGCACTACGTCTCGGGCACGCCGTACGTTCCGCCTTCGCTCGAGCTGCGCGGGGTCGACGAGAACGCGCTCTCGGACGACCAGTACTACGCGGTCTTCGACCGCGGTCGCGCTTGAGCCTCGGCCAGCTCGGCCAGGATCTCCTCGAGCGAGATCGAGACCTCCCAGTCCGGGTAGTCGGAGCGGAAGCGGCCGAGGTCGCTGATGTAGCAGATGTGGTCGCCGCGCCTCGCCTCGTCGACGTAGGTGGAGTCGAGCTTCCCGCCGGAGAGTTCCTCGAGCCGCGCGATCGCCTCCAGCATCGAGATCGCGTTCGCGCGGCCGCCGCCGAGGTTGTAGACCGCGCCCGTTCCCGGCTTGTCCGCGAAGGTCATGATCGCCGTGCAAACGTCGTAGGAGTGCAGGTTGTCCCGTACCTGCTTGCCCTTGTAGCCGTAGATCCGGTACGGGATCACCTCGCCGATCGCACGCGCGAGGTAGGCGAGAAAGCCATGGAGCTCGGCGCCGGAGTGCTTCGGCCCGGTGAGACAGCCGGCGCGGAAGCACGCCGTCGGCAGGCCGAAGTAGCGGCCGAACTCCTGCACGACGAGGTCGGCCGCCGTCTTCGAGGCGCCGAAGAGGCTGTGCGTCGTGTGGTCGATGCGGCAGGTCTCGTCGATCCCGTCGCGGCCGTCGGCGTAGTCCCAGCGCGTCTCGAGCTCGACGAGCTCGACCTCGTTCGGCGCGTCGCCATAGACCTTGTTCGTCGAGAGGAACGCGAACGGCGCCTCCGGCGCGTGCTGCCGCACCGCCTCGAGCAGGTTCAGCGTCCCGACGGCGTTCACGTCGAAGTCGTCGAAGGGCCGCCGCGCCGCGAGGTCGTGCGAGGGCTGCGCCGCCGCGTGGACGACGACGTGCGGCCGCGTCTCGGCAACGAGGCGGGCCATCGCCTCGCGGTCGCGGACGTCGAGGTCGTGGTGTGTGAACCGCCGTGTAGAGGCGCGTAGGCGCTCGAGGTTCCACGTCGTGTCGCCGTGCGGGCCGAAGAAGTCGGCGCGCATGTTGTTGTCGACCCCGTGGACGCGCCACCCTCGCTCGTCGAGGAACGAGACCATCTCGGAGCCGATGAGGCCGCTCGAGCCCGTGACGAGCGCCGTCTTCATCGGCCGAGCCTAGCGCGGAGCGCGCGCAGCCGAGTTCCGAGACGGGCGTGGTAGCGGGCACGGATGTAGAGCACCTTCAGAGGGTTCCGGACCGGCCGGACGCGAACCGTCACCTCGTCGACGAAGACCGGATCGCCCTGCAGCCGCGCCGTCTCCGCGATGAACGTGTAGTCGCCGTGCACGGTGCCGCGGTGCTCCCACACGCCGAGCTTCCCGGGCACGTTCGGGACGCAGAAGATCTGCGTGCTGACGTTCCGGTTCCGGAGCCCCGGCACCTGCCAGCGCTTCGGCCCGACGGTGTACTCCATGCGGAAGATCCCGATCCGGCCCGGGTTCTCGTCGGCGAAGCGGCGCATCTTCGCGAGCGCGTCCGGGACGTAGACGTCGTCGTCGTCCATGAAGAGGAGATGCGTCCCGGCGGCGCGAGGCATCCCCTCGTTCCGCGGCGTGTCGCCGGCGTCGCCGGAGTCGTCGCGGACGATCATCAGCTCGTCGCCGGGCTCGAGCTGCGGCGTGATCGAGCGCAGCGTCCGCTGGAGCGTCTTGCGGCCCGCGGTGCCGAGGATGATCGTGAAAGTCGCCACGGGCCAGAGCCTAGTGCGGAGGCGGGCGCGCAGCGTGCCCGGAAGGGGCGGTGCGAGCGGACGCGCCCGATACACCGGCGCGCTCCGACCCGCTAGTTCGCGGGTAGAACTCGAAGTGGAACCGTCGGCGCGTCGAGGTGGCCGATCGGCCGACCATCCTTGCTGAACGTGATGTTGTGCTGTCTGTAGAACACGAACACGTCGGCGCCGGCTCGAACCGTGGGAAGAGCTGCCGCGACCCGTGAACACGTCAGCAAGCTGCTCGTGCCGCTGGAACAGACGAGATCGGTGGATTCAAACGTAGGGCTCGAATGCTTCTCGATCTTCGCGCCCCTTGGGAAGGCGATCACGGTCCTCCCGTAAACCACTTCGCCCCGCTTCAAAGCTGGAATGACGTCCCGGTCCTTCATAGGAGAACAAGTGAGCTTCCCACCCCCTGCCGGCACACACGTGATGCTGTACGGACCTTCCGCGACGGCTTGATCCATCTGCGCCTCCAGGCCTTCTTTCAAACTCAGAGTTGCGGACTGAGATGGACTACTCGACCCAAATGCGAGTGCCCCACTGACTAAGCCGACGACCGCGAAGAGGGTGGCTACGACGAGAACGATCCGTCGTCGTCGCGTCCGGAGAAAACGCCCCTCTCCTTTCCCGCTCATAGGCTCTGGTCGATCCGAACGTTCACGTATACGTCACAACACCCTTCGTCTGTGTTTCTCGTGCCCGAGAACCAGTAATAGTGGGCGTCGTAGTAGACCGACCAGTCGAGCGTCGCGCATCCGCCCGGGATGTTGTACTGGATGATGGCACCGGTCGAGCGCACTCCAAAACGAGTCTTGGCCTCGCAGTTGCTGCGACTCAAACGAAAGCCCCAATAGCTGACCTCGGGATTGATCTCGCTGTACTCATAGCGATAGGTCGGATAGTTGTGAAGCCAACCTTGGAAATCCCAATAGCCAAGCGCGACGGCCGGGACAGTTCCGACGAGCACGAGCAACGCACTCGAGAGGCCTGCGAGGCGACTCAGGGAACGACGCAAGGACCCGGCCTGCCCTTCTGACGACTGCCGCGAATGCTACGCCGCGTGTGTTCCTCAGTCAACTCTGGCTTCTATGGCCGTGCTGACGGCGGATGGCGCCGGGGCGTCAAACAGGTACGGCGCGGCCGGAAGCCGAAGGAAGCCACCGCGTCATAGCGCCGGCTCCGCGCGTTGCTTGTGCCCTCGTGAGCCTCAGCACGGCTCTACGGGGCTTCTAGACAGCATCTCCTGGCCTTCTGTGTTGCTCCCAGGCGCATCCTGGATCGGTCTACCACCGAGCGCGCATAGACCGGATGAGCTGATAGCGCCGCGCGTCTCGAAGCATCTTGTCGATCGCGCGGGGCTCAAACCCGATCTCATGGAGAAAGAGCGCTTCCACGAGCGTCTTCAACTGGTACGTGAGAACGACCAACTCAGGCTGCTCAGGTTCTTCCCCGGTGAGGTTGTGCGCGTAGATGTTGCGAATCTCAGCGGCGCGTCTCGCGAAAGCGTCAGCCGTGACCTTTC
>DASQWB010000004.1:0-24583 GCA_035640455.1 Gaiellaceae bacterium
GCGCAGTCGACGAACGGCGGCGTGGGCTGGAGCGAGACCCAGGTCTCCTCGGCCGGCAGCAACTTCGGCTGGGAGACGCACGGCTCCCGCCGGATCGGCTTCTGGGGCGACTACCTCTACATCTCGGCCGTCGGGAGCACGGTCATGGCCGCGTGGACCGACTCGCGCGATCTCGTGCCCGGCACCGACCCGCGGGAGACCGGCGCCGACGACGACGCCGACGGCTTCGACGTGTTCCAGCCGTGCACGTACGTGCCGAACGACATCAACGCACCCTCCTACTCGTCACCTCTCATCAGCGACCCCTGCCTCTCCCAAGGCGGGCTCGACCAGAACATCTACGCGGCGAGCCCGTAGGTCGTGATCCGCGAAGCGAGCGCCGGCGCCTGTGCGCCGGCGCTCGCTTCGCGTTAGACAACAAAGGCACCGCTTGCGGTGCCGCCATCAGGACGTGCGGGCTTCGCCCGCCCGTCCGTCTGAAGTGACCGGTCGAGCCGCCTACATGAGGTAGTACACGAGGAAGAGGATCACGATCGCGGCGGCCGCGCCGACGAGCAGCGTCACGCCCGAGAGGGCGATGAAGGGCGAGCGCTCGCTGCGCCCGCGGCCGGCCTCTCGCAACGGATCGGACACGCTTGTCGGCATACTCGACCGGCTGGTTGGCTACGCACGTGCCGCACTACGACGTCCTCGTCCTCGGCGCGGGCTCGGCCGGCTGCGTCCTCGCGGGGCGGCTCTCGGAGGACGAGGGCCGCTCGGTGTGCCTCGTCGAGGCGGGGCCCGACTACGGCCCGTACGCCGACGGCCGCTGGCCCGAGGAGCTCCTCGACCCGGGCGGCGTTCCCGAGACGCACGACTGGGATCCGGAGGAGAGCTGGTACACGCCCCTGCGGGCGAAGGTCATGGGCGGCTGCTCGTCGCACAACGCGTGCCTGCTCGTCTGGGGCACCCCCGCCGACTACGACGCGTGGGGCTCGGGCTGGACCTACGCCGAGCTCGAGCCTCACCTCCGCCGGGCCGAGCAGACGATCGCACCGCGCCCGCTCCTCTACGCGCTGGCGGAGCTCTCGCCCTGGTTCGCGGGCGTCGTCGCGGCCGGCGCCGAGCGCGGCCTGCCCGTGCTCGAGGACTTCAACGACCCGGGCGCGGTGGCGGGCATCGGGTTCGGGCCGTTCAACGTCCTGGACGGCGTCCGTTGGAACGCCTCCTTTGCGTACGTCGACCCGGCACGCCAGCGGCCGAACCTGGCCGTGCTGCCGGACACGCTCGTCGACCGGGTGCTCGTCGCGGACGGCCGCGCGCGAGGCGTCGCAACCGACCGCGGCGAGCTCACGGCCGACACGATCGTCGTCGCCGCCGGCGCCTACGGCTCGCCGGCGCTCCTCCTCCGGAGCGGAATCGGGCCGGAGGCCGACCTGCGCCGGCTCGGCATCCACGTGGTGGAGGCGAACGACGCCGTCGGCGCCGGCCTCACCGACCACCCGTCGGTAAAGCTGTCGTTCGACGGCTCGGTGGCCCTGCTCGAGGAGACTGCGCGCGCCGCGCCGGTGCCGTTCACGAACGGCGCTGTCAAGGCGGGCACGGACGGCTGCGAGGACGGCGCCTTCGACCTCCACCTGCTGCCGGTGACGAGCCGCACCGGCGAGCGCGCCCACCTGACTGTCGTCGCGCTCCAGCCGCGCTCGCGCGGGTCGGTGAAGCTCCGCTCCGCCGACCCGACGGTCTCACCGAGGATCGACCACGGCTTCCTCTCCGATCCCGACGGCCGGGATCTCCAGACGCTCCTCGGCGGCCTCGCGATCGCGCACCGCCTCGCTGAGACCGAGCCGCTGCGCCGGCTCGGCCGGGTCATCGAGATGGACGACCCGCAGCGCGTCCGCTTCACCCTCGGCGCGATCTTCCATCCCGTGGGGACGTGCGCGATCGGCGCCGTCGTCGATCCCGACCTCCGGGTGCGTGGCGTCGAGAACCTCTACGTCGGCGACGCGGCCGTCATGCCGTCGATCCCGCACGCGAACACGCACCTGAGCGTGCTCGCGATCGCCGAGAGGCTGGCTGCGTCGCTCTAGCTCTCGGCCTCGAGCGCCGAGGGCATTCGCGTACGGATCTCCTCCACGAGCGCCGTCCGCAGCTTGCTCCCGCGTTCTCGAAGCTCGGAGAAGACGTCAAGCTCGAGCTCCTGCTCAGGCTCTCCCCGCCGCAGGGCGAGCTCGTCACGAAGCCCGTCGAGAAGATGGAAGTACCGGTCTCGGCTTCGCGCTGTCAGGAAGAGCCCGCCGGTGCTGAAGTACCAGGAGCGCAGCGCCGCGCCGAGCTGCTCGAGGCGGCGATAGGTAAGTGGCTCGGCCCGGAAGTACTTCGCCAACGGCTCGAGCATCTTCCATAGTTCCCGGTAAGCGGCCAGCCGCTCGCTCCGGAGAGCGATGTCGTACTCCGCGGCGAGATCACTCCGGACCTTCGCCGACGTGGCGAGGGCCGTGACGATCGCCGTGAGGATCGTCCCGGCGAGCCCGACCAGCGCCACGGCGAGCGCGGCGCTCACGATCCCCTCGTCTCGGAGTACGTGGCTCGCGCCTCGAGCTGCCTCTGGACCGCACGCAGCCGCTCCAGGACGTCGTCGCGCGCAGCGCTCGTTCTCCGGAGCTCGTCCTTCGCCTTCGCGACCTGCTTGCGAAGGCAAGCGACGTCCGTGCGCGACGCGGCCGCCGCGGCGAGCACGCCCGTCGCCAGCGCGACGGCGGCGGTCGGGAGCAGCCACCACGGGCTGATCCGGCCCTCGCTCTGGGTAATCAGCGCCACGGCGATCGTCGTGGCTGCGGCCAGAGCTGCCACGATCACCGCGGCCCAGGGCCAGCTGAGCCGGTAGCTCTTCACAGTCGCTCCGGCGACTAGTGTCGAGCCGCGCGAACGGCGCTGTCAAGGCGGAGGCCGATACGATCCTTCCGTGGCGATCACGGCCCCCGAGCGGCTCCACTTCACCGGCGACGACGAGGCCGACGCGCTCATCGCCCAGGAGCCGCTCGCGCTCCTCGTCGGCTTCGCGCTCGACCAGCAGGTTTCGGTGCAGAAGGCGTTCACGTCGCCGCTCGAGCTGAAGCGGCGGCTCGGCACCCTCGACGCGGAGACGATCGCCCGCGCCGATCCTGGCCAGCTCGACGAGATCTTCCGCCGCAAGCCGGCGCTACACCGCTACCCCGGCGCGATGGCGCAGCGCGTCCAGGATCTCGCCCAGACGGTCGTCGACGACTACGGCGGCGGGGCCGAGCGGATCTGGACGGAGGCGCGCGACGCCGCCGACCTCCGCGCGCGCCTCGCCGGCCTCCCCGGCTTCGGCGAGATGAAGGTGCGGAGCATGCTCGCCGTCCTCGCGAAGCGCTTCGGCGTGCGCCTCGAGGGGCTCGAGGACATCCTCCCGCAGCACCCGACGCTCGGGGACGTCGACTCGGCCGAGGCGCTCGAGCGGTACCAGGCGGCGAAGCGCGAGTACAAGGCGCGCATGCGGTCGCAGGCCGGCTGATCGAGCTCCGGACGCTCACCGACGGCGGCCAGACGGCGGTCGAGGTCGCGCACGCGCTCGCCGACTTCGTCGCCGCCGCCGAGCGGACGCTCGAGATCGCGATCTACGACTTCCGCCTCGACGACGAGCCGGAGCGACTCGTCGCGGGCGCGATCGAGGGCGCGGCGAAGAACGGAGTCGCCGTCCGTCTCGCGTTCAACGAGGACCACCACAAGCCGGCGCCGGTGCCGCCCCCGCCGCAGGGCGACCCGAGCACGATCGACGAGCTCGAGGTGCCGACGCGCGGGATTCCCGGCGTGCCCGACCTCATGCACCACAAGTACGTCATCCGAGACGCCGCGTCGGTGTGGTCGGGCTCCACGAACTGGACACTGGACTCGTGGTCGCGGCAGGAGAACGTCGTCGTGACCGTCGACTCGCCCGCGCTCGCCGCCCGGTTCCTCGAGGACTTCGAGCAGCTCTGGGAGACGCGGGACGTGGAGCGGAGCGGCGGCGTCGACACCTCTCCCTTCGCCGTCGAAGGTCACACGGTGCGGCCCTGGTTCTCGCCCAAGCGGGGCGAGAAGCTCGCGCACCGGATCGCGAAGGCGATCGGCGGGGCACGAGAGCGCGTCAGGATCGCCTCGCCCGTCATCACCTCCGGCCCGATCCTCGGCACGCTCGCCGAGGTCGTCTCCGACCGCAAGGTCGACGTCGCCGGGATCGTCGACATGACGCAGGTCGAGGAGGTGCTGCGGCAGTGGGAGGTGAACAGGAACGCGGCGTGGAAGACACCCGCCCTCCAGGCCGCGCTCACCCGGGCGCCCTTCTCCGGCAAGCACTCGACGCCGTACGCGCCGGGCAGCGTCCACGACTACATGCACGCGAAGGTCACGATCGCCGACGACACCGTATTCGTCGGCAGCTTCAACCTCTCCCACTCCGGCGAGATGAACGCCGAGAACGTGATCGAGATCGCGGACGGCGAGCTGGCTGGACGGATGGCGACGTTCGTCGACGAGCTCCGCGGCCGCTACCCGGCCGTCGAGCTGTGAGAAGCTAGCCGCGTGACGGCGATCGCCGAAGGCCTCACGCTCGACCAGACGGCGCTCGCCGAGCTGCAAGCCGGCTTTCGCGGCGAGATCGTCGACCGGGACGACGCGAGCTACGACGAGCACCGCAAGGTCTGGAACGGCTCGATCGACCGGCGCCCGGCGCTGATCGCGCGCTGCGCGGGCGTCGCGGACGTGATCGCCTCGGTGAAGCTCGGTCGCGAGCACGGGCTGCCGGTGGCGGTGCGAAGCGGTGGGCACAGCTTCCCAGGCCTCTCGGTCGCGGACGATGCGTTCCTGATCGACCTGAGCCTGATGAAGGGCGTCCGGGTCGATCCGGAAGCACGCACGGCGCGCGTGCAGGCGGGCGTTCTGCTCGGTGAGCTCGACCGCGAGACGCAGGCGTTCGGCCTCGCGGCGCCGGCGGGGATCGTCACTCACACCGGCGTGGCCGGTCTCACACTCGGCGGCGGGATCGGCTGGAACCAGCGCAAGCACGGCCTGTCGATCGACAAGCTGCGGCAGGTCGACGTCGTCACAGCCGAGGGCGAGCTCGTGAAGGCGAGCGCGGACGAGAACGCCGAGCTCTTCTGGGGGATCCGCGGCGGCGGCGGCAACTTCGGGATCGTCACGGAGTTCGAGTTCGATCTCGAGCCCGTCGGGCCGACGGTGATGGCCGGCCCGATCTTCTGGTCGATGGCGGACGCGCCGGAGGTCTTGCGCTTCTACCGCGACTGGGTCGCCGACGCGCCGGACGACCTGATGACGATCCTGATCCACCGCAAGGCACCGCCGCTCCCGTTCGTCCCCGAGGAGCTGCACGGCAAGCCGGTTGTGATGGTCGTCTGCTACTGGGCCGGCGAGGTCGAGGACGGCGAGCGGGCGATCCGGCCGATGAAGGAGTTCGGCAAGCCGATCGCGGACGTCTGCGCGCCGCGGCCGTTCCTCGAGCACCAGGCGATGTTCGACCCGAGCTTCGTGCCCGGCCGCTGGTACTACTTCAAGGCCTGCGACGTCCCGGCGCTGACGGACGAGATCGTCGACACCACCGTCGAGCACTGCCTGCGCATCTCCTCGCCGCTGACGTCGTTCCCGATCTGGCAGATGGGTGGCGCGGTCGCGCGCGTCGGCGAGGACGAGACCGCCTTCAACGGGCGAAACGCCGGCTTCACGTACAACATCGGCGCCTGCACGGCGACCGCGGAGGGCTTCGACGAGGAGCGCGAGTGGGTGCGCGGCTTCTGGTCAGCGCTCGAGCCGCACTTCACGACCGTCTACGTGAACTTCCTGATGGACGAGGGCGAGGCCCGGGTGCGGCAGGCCTACGGCCCGGCGAAGTACGACCGCCTGAAGGCGCTGAAGCGGAAGGTCGATCCCGACAACTTCTTCCGCCTGAACCAGAACATCCCACCGGCATGACCCGAAATCCGGCGGCGAGGCTTCACCCGTAGGAGAAGACGTGAAGCGACTCGTCCCGATCGCCGTCCTCCTCGCCGTCGCCGCGCTTGCCGGGTGCGGCGGCAAGTCGAAGACGGCGAAGCCGGCCTCGCCGGGCCCGGCCAAGACGAGCCAGACGATCCAGGTGAAGGAGACGGAGTTCCACCTCGCGCCGGCGAAGATCACGGTCTCAAGCCCCGGCAGCGTGAGCTTCGACGCCACGAACGCCGGCAAGATCGACCACGCGCTCGAGATCGAGGGCAACGGCGTCGAGCAGAAGACCGGGACGATCTCGCCGGGCTCGAGCGGCAAGCTCGAGGTCACGCTCTCGAAGAAGGGGACGTACGAGCTCTACTGCCCGATCGACAACCATCGCGCGATGGGGATGCAGGCGACGGTCGTTGTCGGAGGCGCCTCCGCGGGCGGCGGTGGAACCACGACGACGACTGAGACGAAGACGACGACGAGCGGCGGGTACGGCTACTAGGCTGCGCGCACTTCGGTGCCCAGATGGAACGGAGGCTCGCCGAGCTCGGCGCCGAGCCGGAGATCGAGGCCGTGCTCGACGACTCGGCTCCGCACCTGCCGCCAGCCGTTCGAGCAGTCCAAGACGATTTAGCTGCGCATCGCCTCGAGAGGCGAGATCGACGCGGCGCGGCGCGCCGGTAGGACGCCGCCGACGAGGCTCGACAGCGTGCCGCCCGCGACGAGGAGCGGGCCGAGCGAGGGCGACACGATCAGCTGCCAGCCCTGGAGACGGCACCAGACGAAGGCGCCGAGCAGCCCGAGGCCGCACCCCAGGATCGCCGCGAGCAGGCCCGCGATGCCGGATTCGGCCAGGATCAGGCGGCCGATCCGGCGGCGGCTCCAGCCGAGCGCCGCGCGCAGGCCGAGCTCGCGCGAGCGTTGATTCACCGCCATGCTCTGGGTGTTCGCGACGGCGACCATCCCGATGAACCCGACGAGAAGGCCGAGCGCCAGCCCGATACGCCGGAGGTCTGACGTGACGCGCCCAAGCAAGATCCGCCCGTCGGGAGGAGTCGCGTCCGCCAGCAGCCGCTGACCGGTTGGATCGAGCGCCGCGCGAGCGTACTCCGCGACGGCGCCCGCCGAGCCCGGCCGCACGTGAGCGAGGAACCGCACGGTCTTGCCGGGTCCATACCGCACCCGCGCGAGCGCCGAGGCCATGACGACCGCGTCGTTGACGTAGCCGAACCCGGCGTCGTCCCGGACGAGCCCCGCGACCGTGTACGGGCGTGCCGCGATCGACGCTGTCTGCGGCAGGTCCATCCTGATGCCGAGCCTCCGTGCGAGCGCGACCCCGACCCACACGACCGATCGCCCGGGCAGGCGGTCGATGGCGCGCACGGGGATCCCCGAGACCGTCCGGACCTCGGCCGCAGCGAGGCCGGACGCCGTCGCCCCGATCAGCGGCACGCGTGCCGTCCGCGCGAGCGGGCTCGTCGAGACGGCGACGCCGTCGTCCCAGATCGAGAGCTCGCCGGCCGCCGCCACGGGCTCGAGCGCCTCGATCTCGGAGACGCGCCGCGACGGAAATGCATGCGAGGTGTCGCCGTTCGCGAGCAGCACGACGAAATGCGACCGCTGGGCGTCGAACCGCCTGTCGATCTGCGCCCGCTGCGTGTCCGCGACCACAACGGCCGCGGTCGCGCTGGCGACTCCGAGGACGATCCCCGCGACCATCGCAGAGGTCCGGAGCGGCCGTGCCGTCAGCGAGAGATAGGTGTCGGCCAGCAACGCGGACGTCGCCGCGCCCGCGGCGTGCAGCCGCCGCCTACGCGGCGAGGGCGCCATCGACGATGGTCACGCAGCGGTCGGCAAGCGCCGCCGCGCGGGTGTCGTGGGAGGCGATGATGAGCGTCGCGCCGGTCGCGGTAAGCGAGAAGAGCAGCTTGAGGACCGCCTGACCCGTCTTCTGGTCAAGCGAGCCCGTCGGCTCGTCCGCGATTAGCAGCTGCGGACGCTTCACGACGGCGCGGGCGACTGCGACACGCTGACGTTCGCCGCCAGAGAGCGGCGCCGCCTCCCGGTCGGCGACGCTGGCGAGGCCGACGAGCGCGAGCGCCTCACGGCTGCGTTGCTCGACGTCGGGTCGCGCGAGCGTCGCGTCGACGAGCCCGACGGCGACGTTCCGCCACGCGCTGCGTTCGTCCATCAGGTGCGCGCTCTGGAAGACGAAGCCGACATGGTCGGCGCGAAACCGCGCCACCGCGAGCGACGACAACCCGCGCATCTCCTTACCGTCGAAGCGATACGAGCCCTCGGTCGCCTCCTGGAGGCCGCCGAGGATGGATGCGAGTGTGGACTTTCCCGCGCCGGACGGGCCGACCACCGCCAGCGACGACCCGCGCGGCACGGTCAAGTCGATCGGATGAAGGATCCGCGTACGGACGGGCCGCGCGACCTCGAAGCCGGCGCCGCGGAGCTCGATGAGCGGGTCGCCTATCGGGCTCCTCCCGACGCCGGCGACAGCGTCTCGACTTGCCGGTCGGTCACGACGTGCAGCTGCACCTCGTCACCGGCGGCGAGCCCGCGCCCGGAGATCTCGACGTACCCCCCGGCCGTCGCCCCGACGCGGACGCGCACGAGCTGCACGTTCCCCTCGACGACCTTCCGGACGACGAACGATCCTGCGGCGCCCACCCAGATCCCCCCGGCCGGCACGGTGAGCACGGCCCTCTTCGTCACACGGAGCGGCAGGACGAGATTTCCCGGCTCCGCCGAGGCGTTCGGGCGTGCCAGCGCAACGACGACGTCGCGCTGCCCCGAAGCCGGATCGGGGGACGCGACGGAGCGGACGACGCCGATGCTCAGCCGCTCGCCCGCGGAGATCGCGGCCGCTCCGGGCACCCGACAGGTCGCCGTCGGCGTGCGCGCGGTCAAGACCATGAGTGGAGTACCTCGCGTGACGAGCTGGCCGACCGCGGCGTCGATCTCGGCGACCTCGCTCCCGGCCGGCACGCTCGTGCTCGACCCGAGACGCACGCGCCCGTCGAGACCGCGCGCCGAGGCGCCCGCCCGCGCGTACAGCTCGTTCAGCGCAGCGGCAGTACGACTGTCGAAGACCGAGTCGGCTTTGCCGAGTTTCCCGGCGGCGACCAGCGCGCGTTCGAGTGCCGCGACGTCCGGCCCAGTGTCGCCGAGGCCGAGATCGCGATAGAACGGGATGCGCGTCACGAACGCGAATGTCGGGACGCCCGAGACGACTGCGAGCAGATCGCCCGTCTTCACCGGCTCGCCGACCCTGAGACCGATCGCCGTGACGACACGCGGCTTCCCGGGCGGCAGTGGCGGCGGCATCACGCGAGTCACCTGGGATCGGGCCCGGCACGGCACTTGCAGCTCTTCCCTCAGGACCTGCTTCACGAGCCGAGTCGTGGGTACCGGCAGGTCGGGCGCTTGCCGCTTCGCACTCGCGTCGCCCGGCGAGGTTCCGAAGAGCGACGCGGCACCGACACCGAGCGCGCAGCCAACGGCGAGGGCGACGGTGGCGACCTGGAAGCGGCCCGCCCGCCGGAGCGTCACCCCGAAACGCCCCAGCGGGCTAGGGGACATACCCCAGCGCCGCGAGCTCGGCGGCGTATCGCTCCAGGAGCTCCCGGTTACGCTCGACGAGCCGTCGCTTCACCGGCCTCAGCTGCGCTGCCAGCGCCGCGAAGTAGCTGCGCGTGCAGCGGGCGTAGGCTCGCGAGAACTTGCGCTGGTACTGAGCTGAGAGGACGGGGGAGCTCAGGCCGCTGAGGACGTAGTCGATTGCCTTGAGATACGACGCCGTCGGATCGCCGTCGTCGACCTTTAATCCTGAGGCCCGGCGGAGGCACTCCGCGGTCCGCGCGTGCCTCGCGACCACCGAGGGCGCGTTCGCGGCCGTCAGAGTCGCGTCCTGCCAGGGAGCCGCGAGTGCGCTCCACTGCCCGAATGACGGAAGCTTCTTCATCCGGCACGAAGGGCTTGCGCGCGGCGGCTGCGGCATCTCCGGCTCGGTCAGGCCCTTCGCCGCGATCAGGTCGAGGTCTGCGTACCGCGCTTGGTCGAACCGGAAGCTCGTGTTGTCGAGGTCGCGGACGTTCTCGCCCCCGCAGGCGGCGTTCGGCAACCCGATCGACGCCAGAATCACTCGCATCGTCCGCAGCTCGCTCGGGCCTGGTAGTGGGAAGGCGCCGGCGGCGACGTCGGAGAGTATCTGGGGATCGACGCGGGCCTGCGGGTTCCGTGATCCGCCGGCCGAACCGGTGACGGAATCGCCGCAGCCCGCGAGCGTCATTCCGAGCAGGACTGCGGCGACCGTGATGGTCAGAAGCTTCATTGGCGCCTATGGCCTTTTGTCCGCGCTGATCATAGACACGGGGAGGCCTGGGGTTGGGAGGCCGAATGCCGTTGTGCCATCACCGTCGCGGCCTCCCAAACCCGGTCTCGCGTGAGGCCTACGTCACATATTGGACATATTGGGCATGGTTGAGCCCCTGCCCACGAACGGGCGTCCCGTTGACAACGCTCGACAGGAGCACGATCCAGCCGCAGTTGCACGTGGAGACGTAGACGTACCCGCGGGTGCCGTAGTGCCACGTGCCGCCGCCGTCGCGGTACCAGCCGCGGATGTAGTCGTTGTACGTGTACGTGTAGGCGGCGTTCATGTCCTGGCACTGGCTGTTCTGCGCGATCGCAAATACGGCGGAGTTCGAGGCGTTGATCGCCGTCCAGGCCGCCTGTCCGATGCACGTGATCGCATCGGCCCGCGGCGCGGCCGATAACGCGACGGATGCTGCGGCGACTACGGAGGCGACAGCGGCGACGACGAGCCATCCGCGCGAACGTCGCCCGCTACGCGATGCGGTTCTGAACCCGATCATCGGGTCCTCCCCTCGTTGGTCTGAGTGGACGGTCTGCCGCAGACGAGGCGTTGCTATGAGCTCTCCAACGGCGACCTCCAGGCGGATTTGAGCTGAACCTAAGGCCTGCGCCGCGGTGCTTCAAGATGTCATCAACCGACATGACGGATAGCGTGGTATGGTCTTCTCAAGACAAACGGCGGGCGTAGAGCTCTCTGTGCTCGAGGGGAGGCGCATCGAATCGGCGAAGAAGCTCCGATCCGGCTGAGCAGCCGGCAGTCTCAGGTGCTGAGCCTGATCGTCAACGGGCTGACTGACGCAGAAGCCGCCGAGCAACTCGGAATCTCGCCGCGGACCGTCCGCATGCACGCCGACGTGCTGCGTGTGAAGCTCGGCGTGTCCCGGCGCCGGCATTTGCCGCTCGCGTATCGGCGCATGCGCTTGCTGGGTCGCATCGAGCTAACGCTCGACGGCCGTCCCACGCACTACTAGGGCTCCGGTTCAGGAGGATCTGACGATCCGCTCGAACCACTCCACGGGCTTACGGCGCTTGCCCTTTGGGCGTTGTCCGCTCGTTCTGGCTGACGCCGGAGATCGTCTTGGTCATCGGTTCGCCACGCGGCGGCCGCGGAAGGCGCCGCTCGCCGACTCGACGGACGCCCGCGTAGTGGGCTCCCTAAGGCCCGTCGGCAGTGGCCCGTGCGGCCGGCTCGGGTTCCGGGGGCACGCCGTTCAGCAGCCCGCGCCGGTAGGCGTGCGCGACCGCCTGCGTCCGGCTGTGCACGCCGAGCTTGCCGAGGATGTGCTGGACGTGCGCGGCCACCGTCTTCGAGCTGATGACGAGCTTGGCCGCGATCTCCTTCTGCGAGAGACCCGCCGAGAGGAGGCCAAGGACCTCCAGCTCTCGCTTCGTCAGGTCGTAGGCCGGCGGCTCGGCCTCGACCGGCGAGGGCAGCCGGAGGCGAACGCGGGCCAGCAGCTCGTCCGCTGAGAACGGCTTGACGACGTAGTCGTCGGCGCCGACGAGGAGCCCGGCCGCGCGGTCGAAGCCCTCTGTCCGCTCGCCGGAGAGAAAGACGATCGCGACGCGGTCGCCGAACTCGTCTCGCAGCTGTCGGCAGATCTCGTAGCCGGAGACGTCCGGCAGCCGCACGTCGAGGAGCACGAGCTTCGGAAGGTGTCGCCGCGCGGCGGCCATCGCCTCCTCGCCGTTCGTCGCGTCCACCGTCGAGAAGCCGGCCCTGCCGAGCAGCGTCGACACGAGCTCGCGACAGACCCCGTCGTCGTCCACCACGAGGACCGTGGCGCCGCAGTTTTCCGCCACCCTTGCCCTTCTCTCGTCGGGCCCCCTGGCCGGTTCTACTGCAAAGCACCGACCTTTTCAAGGAGGAACCGATATCGACGACCTAGGTGAAGAATCGGGCATTCGCCTCTGTTGAAGAAATCAGCGCTCCGCTTACGCTGACGGGACTGCGGCCGAAGGGGCCCACATGCGTCGGCGGCGGCCTGGAACCCGCTGCCCTGACCGGAGGAGAGCGAATGCGACCCCTACGACTCCGAGGCCGGCCGATGGGTCGGCTTCTCCTGCTCGCGATCGCGGCGACGACGTTTGCTGTGTTCTTCGTCGCGGCCTCGAGCGGGACCCTGACCGGGAGCACGTTCGAGAGCACGGACGGGAACCTGGTCAAGAACACCGGCACCGACTGGTGCAACACCGTCGTGAGCAACGTCTGTACCTCGACGGCCCCGCACCTCGTGCAGGGGCAGGACAAGGCGCCCGGCAACGGCGACGACTCGTTCGCCAACGGCACGAAGCAGGACGACGCCGTCCCGAGCGTCGGCGCGGGCGGCATCCCGAACAAGGGCGACCTCGACCGCTTCTACGTCGCGAACGAGTTCGTGGGCGGGAAGAACTTCGCCTACCTCGGCTTCGAGCTCCTGCCGGTTCAGAACGCGTCGGCGTCGGTGCACACCGGATTCGAGTTCAACAAGAACTTCTGCGATCCGGTCACCCATGTCGGCTGCAGCGCGAACAACGTCACGCCGGCTCGCTCGGCGGGCGACATCCTGATCGTCTTCGACCTCGAGGGCGGCGGCAACCCGGCGCTGTCGTTCCGGCGCTGGGTCCTTTCGGGATCCTGCGAGATCTCGCAGGACACCGCTCCGTGCTGGGGCCCGAAGCAGAACCTGAACAGCACCGTCGCGGACGGAAGCCTCGACAACGCCGCTTCCGGCACGACCGACCCGATCAATCCGGGTGCACCGCGGACGATCGGGCAGTACCGCTTCGGCGAGGCTGCGATCAACATCAGCGACTCGGGCATCCTGAGCGGCTGCCAGGCGCTCGGCAGCGTCTATACGGTGAGCCGCTCGTCCGGCGACTCGGGCACCGCGACGATGAAGGACTTCATCGCGCCGCAGAAGGTGAATATCAACAACTGCGGCAACATCGTCGTCAGGAAGGTCACCGACCCGAACCCCGACCCGACGAACACGAGCTTCTCGTTCACGGCCGGCGGCGGGCTGAGCCCGACGAGCTTCAGCCTGAAGAACGGCGAGTCGAAGACCTACTCGGGCATCAATCCCGGGAGCGGCTACAGCATCTCCGAGTCTGTGCCGGCGGGCTGGCTTCTCGACAGCGCGACCTGTGACGACGGCAGCCCGGTCTCGAACATCGACGTGAGCGCGGGCGAGACGGTGACGTGCACGTTCACGAACAAGGCTCGCGGGACGATCAAGGTCAAGAAGGTCACCGACCCGTCGAGCGACACGACGACGAGCTTCTCGTTCACCGTCGGAGGCGGCCTGAGCCCGTCGAGCTTCAGCCTGAAGAACGGCGACACGCAGACGTTCTCGAACGTCCCGCCCGGCAGCGGCTACAGCGTGGCCGAGTCGGTGCCTTCCGGCTGGGATCTGACGAGCTCGAGCTGCGACGACGGCAGCCCGGTGTCGAACATCAATCTCGGCCCCGGCGAAACCGTGACATGCACGTTCAACGACCGGCAGCGCGGCAGCGTCTCGATCCACAAGCAGGACGACGCCGGCAACGCGCTGCAGGGTGCCGTGTTCGAGCTCTACACCGACAACGCGCCGCTCGGCGGGAGCCCGCCGCACGGCGCCGAGGACACGGCGACGGGCAAGACCTGCAGCACAGACGCGAACGGCGACTGCACGATCTCGAACGTCGTTCCGGGGCAGTACTGGATCGTCGAGACGACCACCCCGACGGGCTACGACTCGGCCGCCGACAAGAACGTCGTCGTCGGTGCGGGGCAGAACGTCCCGGTGACGCTCACCGATCCGCGGAAGTTCCGGATCATCGTCGTGGTCTGCCAGCAGGGGACGAACGACTCGCTGCACGCGAGCTCCGTCACGGTCGACGGCGTCACGAAGACGTCCCTCGCCTCGGGCGGCGGCGGGACGCTCAGCGACAGCGACGTCTGCGGCCTCGGCGGCGCCCGCTACAGCGACAAGCACGCGGGCGACCATCCGAACGCCGACGTGAACATCCCGTAGCGGAGTAAGGGAGAGATCCCCAGAACGAGAGGGCCGGCCTCCACGCAGGCCGGCCCTCTCGTATCTAGGACACCGAGAAGGTCGTCGACGCGACGAGCGCCGAGTGACCGTGGACCTGCTGGTACGCGTCGACCTCGTACTTCCCGGGCTGGTTCGTCGAGAAGTTCGAGAACGAGATGCAGCCGCTCGCGTCCGGGGACTGACCGGCGAAGGCCAGCGCCTCCGGCGAGCGGACGACGACCGACGTATAGGTGCTGCCGTAGCCGCAGCCGGACACGACGAACGGGGTGCCGTATGGCATGCTCGACCCGCTCGCGCTCGCGAACGAGAACGTGACCGAGAGCGTCGGGCCGGAGGGCTTGGCCGCGTTCGACGCCGGGACGAGCAGCATCGCGGCGGCGACGAGAGCGGCGAAGCCAAGAAGGGTCTTGCGCATGTGCGGCCTCCTTGCGTGGAGGAAGCTCCCGTGGCTGCCAACGACGACCCCGTGGCGGCGGCGGCTGCGAGAGACGACGCCGGGGCGTCCTCCCTCCGTCGTTTGTGCTCCGACGCCCATCGGCCCGAGCGCGGCGGAGGTAGATCCCCCGGATGACGCGATCGATACGAAGGCGCTTGTCGTTCTCGCTGCCGCCATCGCTGCGCTCGCTGCACTTGCGGCATTCCACGAAGGCATCAATCGCCTTTGGTGGATTCCTGCGCTTGGGCTTCTCGGTCCCTGCGTCCTGTTTGCGCTGGTCATTCATCCATATGACGTCACACCAGCCTCTGACCTCCTCGACCTTCACGACCAGATGCGAGACGAGGGGCGACTAGAGACGGCGCGCGAGCTGCTCGACGACCTCACGTTCGCAGCTGATCGAAATGACGTGCCGCTCGGTCTGAAGGGTTCAGCTATTCGGATACGGACTCGTGGTGCTGGGTGTGTCTCTTACTGGATGTCTGCCTATCCTGCTGTTCCGGCCTTGATCTGACCAGACTGGAAGAACTCATGGCGCGCAAGCCCAAAAGCAGAACTAGCTCCGGCACCAAGCGCAGCTCCGCAGTGACGTCCTCTGGGACGAAACGGAAGGTTCGGCAAATCACCACCAAGCGTGGGTTCGGCGCGTCTAGACGCTCGCGCTAGCCGCTAACGCCTCTCTCTAGGGGCTAGAGGCGGCTGCGCCGCTCTCCAGGCGCTCCTTGAGCCGAGCCTGATCCTGTGGGATGTGCTTGCGCGCGTCGCTACGCGCGAGGGGCGCGAGGAGCTTGCCGATGATGCCGTGACCGACGAGATCGAGCTCGAGCGTGACGCGTGAGCGCGTGCCGTCGTCGAGCCCTTCGACGGTCACCGAGCCCTGCGGGCGGATTGGACCGTCGAGGCCTCGGAACGCAGCTCTCCGCGGCGGACCGTGCTCGGTGATCTCGTACGTGATCTTCCGGCGGCCGCCGGGGACGCGGCGGGTGTCGACTGCTCCTGCCACTCGCCGTGGCGGCTCAGGTCGACCAGGTACGCGAACACCTCCTGCGAGCGCTTCGCGATCTCGACGGTCTCGACGATCGGCGCCATCGCTCGCCTCCTTCCTCGAGGGACGCCGCGAGGTTTCGCACAGCTATAGCCGGCCGAGGTCACGAAGCGCGATCCGCGCCGCCGAGTAGCCGCACATGCCGTGGACGCCACCACCGGGTGGGGTCGCGGCCGAGCACAGGTAGACGCCGCGCAAAGGCGTCCGGTACGGCACCGGGCGCTTCACCGGCCGGAAGAAGAACTGCCCGAGATCGGCCGCGCCGCCGTTCACGTCGCCGCCGACGAGGTTCCGGTTCTTCGCCTCGAGGAGTGCCGGTCCGAGCGCGCTTCGGGCGAGGACGAGCTCGCGGAAGCCGGGGGCGAACCGCTCGACCTGCGCCTCGATCGCCGCGGTCATGTCGTCCGCCGACGCGTTCGGCACGTGGCAATAGGCCCACGCCGTGTGCCGGCCCGGCGGTGCGCGGGTCTCGTCGAAGAGCGTGTGCTGGACGAGGAGCACGAACGGCCGCGCGCTCGTCCGCCCGCTCCAGGCCGCCCACTCCGAGGCCGAGATCTCCTCGAGTATCCCGCCGAGGTGGATCGTCCCCGCGCGAAGGCACTCCTCCGCCCGCCACGGGATCGGGCCGGCGAGCGCCCAGTCGAGCTTGAACGCGCCGGGCCCGTGCCGGTAGCGACGGAGCGCCGTCTCGTAGCGCGGCGGCAGGCGCCCGTGCGCAAGCCGGAGCAGCTCGCGAGGGACGACGTCGGCGAGCACGAGGTCGGCCTCGGGCAGCTCGTCCACCGCGCTGCCGGCGTGGATCGAGCCGCCGAGAGCCCGCAGCCGCTCGGCGAGCGCGTCGGCGATGCGCTGCGCGCCGCCGCGCGGGAAGCCCCACGTGAGCGCGTGACCCATGACGAGGAGCGCGAGCCCGAAACCGGCGCTCGGCCGGCGCTCCGTCGGCAGCATCGAGTGCGCGGCGTGACCGGCGAGGAAGGCACGCGCGCGCTCACCCGCGAACGTCGCCTCGGCGAGCGAGCGGGCGTCGGCCAGCGCGGCTCGCAGCGAGCGTTGCAGCCGCGCCGGCCCGAGCGCCCGCGCGAGCCGCGCCACCGCCCGCGGAGGCGGCGGCCAGGGTCCGAGGAGGATCGGCACGACGGCGTCGAAGTGCTCGACGAGCGGCTCGACGAGCTCGCGATAGGCGGCGCCGTCGCGCCCGCCGATCGACTCCGCCGTCGCGGCGAGGTCGCGCTCGAGGAAGACTGCCGTCCCGTCGTCGAGCGGGTGCGCGCACGCGGCGGGCGGATCGACCCAGTCGATGTCGAGATCGAGCTCGCGGAAGAACGGCGAGCCGCGGCCCATCGGGTGCACAGCGGAGCAGAGGTCGTGGACGAAGCCGGACAGCGTCAGCTCGGCGCTTCGCGTCCCGCCGCCGATCGTCTCGGCCGCTTCGTGCACCTCGACCTCGAGCCCCGCGCGCGCGAGCGTGATCGCCGCGGCGAGCCCGTTCGGGCCCGAGCCGACGACTACCGCACGGCGCCTAGCCAGAGAGCCGCGTCCAGTACAGGTCGGTATGGAGGAGGCGGCGGTACGGGATGTCCGGCGCCAGCTCCCGCAGCCGCTCGGCGAGCTCGACCCGCGCGGCGCCCGGCTGCGACGCGATCGAGCTCACGGAGAGGAGGTAGGCGATCCACTCGTCGCGGGAGATCGACTCCTCGCGGTCGAGCTGCCGCGCGCGCAGCTCCTCGAAGGGCGCCGCCGCGAGCGGCCCGCGCCAGTCACCGGAGAGGATCTTCGACATCCCCGGCGCACCGCCACGGTCGAACGCCTCGTCGATGAGACGGTTGGCCTCCTCCGGGAACGGCGGGTCGTGCCTGTTCTGCGTGTTCCACAGCACGACGAGCCCGCCGCGCGATCGCAGCACGCGCACGATCTCGGCCACCGTCGCATCCGAGGCGAACCAGTGGAAGGCCTCGGCGACGAAGACCGCGTCGACCGCGTCTTCGGGAAGCGGGATCGCCTCCGCCGAGCCCGCGAGCGGCTCGGCCTCGGGGACGACCTCCGCCAGCACGGCCAGCATCGCCTCGTCCGGCTCGACGGCAACCACGCGCCCGAACCGGGGCACGAGCTGGCGCGTCAGCTTGCCCGTGCCGGCGGCGAGGTCGAGCACCGTCGACTCCGGCCCGAGCCCGAGCTCGCCTGCAACCTCGTCGAGCAGCGGCTCCGGCCAGCTCGGCCGGCCGCGCTCGTAGTCGCGCGCGGCGCGGCCGAAGGCGTCGGGAGGCGCGCTCAGCGGAGGCGTGTCCATACGAGCTCGATCTCGATCGGGAGGCGATACTCGCCCGACAGGACGCCGAGGAGCCGCCGCCGAAGCGCCGACCGCTCCGGCTCGCTCAGCGACGCGATCGAGCTGGTCGAGCAGTAGAGCGCCGCGAGATCCGCCGCCGGCACGAGGACCTCGTGCGCGAGCTTCTCCTCGCGCGGCGGCTCGAACGGCGATCCGTCGAAGGTGCCGCGCCAGGCGTAGACATCGTCCTCGAACGACCGGCCCGACCGCTCGTACGGTTCCCGCAGGAGCGCCGTCGCCGCCTCGGGAATGGGCGGCTCGGTCTTCCACCAGTCGTTCCAGAGCAGGACGAGCCCGCCGCGTGGCCGCAGCACACGCGCGATCTCCGTGAGCGCCGCGGGCGCGTCGAACCAGTGGAACGCGTCGCCGACGCACACGGCGTCGGCGGACTCGGCGGCGAGCGGGATCCGCTCTGCCGTTCCCGGGTGCGCCTCGACGTCCAGCAACGCGCGCATCCGGGGATCCGGCTCGACCGCGACGACCCTGTCGAACCGCTCGGCGAGGAGCCGCGTCAGCTTTCCCGTTCCCGCGGCGAGGTCGACGACGTCTGCGTCCGGCTCGAGGCCGAGGAGCGCGACCGCGCGGTCGACCGCGGCCGCCGGCCAGTCCGGCCGAACGCGCTCGTACTCGGCCGCCGCCGCGCCGAAACTCTGCGCGAGTTCAGGCGACGCCTGCAAGCAAGAAAGCCCTGTTTTCCTTGAGCATCTCGCGCGCGATCACGAGCCGCTGGATCTGGTTCGTGCCCTCGTAGATCTGCGTGATCTTGGCGTCCCGCATCATGCGCTCGACCGGGTACTCCTGGATGTAGCCGTACCCGCCGAGGATCTGCACCGCGTCGGTCGTGACCTCCATCGCCACGTCCGTGCAATACAGCTTGGCCATCGCGGAGATCTTCGTCAGCTCCGGCCCCTCGGCGCCCTCGTCGATCAGCTGCCCGCAGCGGTAGAGGAGGCCCCGCGCCGCCTCGCACTTCGTCTCCATGTCGGCGAGCGTGGCCGCGACGAGTTGGTGCTCGGCGATCGGCTTCCCCATCGTCTCGCGGCCCTTCGCGTACTCGAGCGCGTAGTCGGTCGCGCCCTGCGCGAGCCCCAGCCCCTGCGCGGCGATCCCCGGCCGCGAGCGGTCGAGCACACGCATCGCGATCCTGAAGCCCTCGCCCTCCTCGCCGATCAGGTTGTCCGCCGGGATGCGGCAGTCGTTGAAGAAGACCTCGCCCGTCGTCGAGCCCTTGATCCCCATCTTCGGCTCGATCCGCCCCACCTCGAAACCGGGCGCGCTCGGCTCGACGACGAAGGCCGAGATCCCGGAGTGGCCGGCGCTTGGGTCGGTCTTCGCGAAGACGGTGTAGAGCTCGGCCACGCCCGCGTTCGTGATGAAGCGCTTCGAGCCGTTGAGGACGTACGCGTCGCCCTCGCGCCGGGCCTCGGTGCGCATCGCCGCCGAGTCCGAGCCCGAGCCGGGCTCGGTGAGCGCGTAGGCCGCGATCCATTCGCCGCTCGCCAGGCGCGGCAGCCAGCGCTCCTTCTGCTCGTCCGTTCCGGCCAGCTTGAGCGCGAGCGAGCCGAGCTCCTGCACGGCGATGACAAGGCCGCTCGTCGCGCAGACCTTCGAGATCTCCTCGATCGCGACGATCGCGGTCAGCGCGCTCGCGCCGAGGCCGCCGTACTCCTCGTCCTGGAGGATCCCGAAGAGCTCGTGCTCGCGGAAGAGCTCGACGACGTCCCAGGGGAACTCGGCCGTCTTGTCGATCTCCGCCGCCC
Organism: Gaiellaceae bacterium; assembly: GCA_035640455.1. Taxonomy (GTDB): domain Bacteria; phylum Actinomycetota; class Thermoleophilia; order Gaiellales; family Gaiellaceae; genus AC-50. The sequence goes on from DASQWB010000004.1 coordinate 19,940, forward strand.
GCGGCGCGATCCGCTCGCGCGCCAGCGTGCGCACGAGGTCGCGAATCTCGCGCTGCTCGTCGGAGAGCGGGTCGACCGGCATGCCCGCGAGTCTAGTCGGCGCCGGCCTCAGCGCCCGCCGTGGAAGACGGCCTCGACGTTGTTCCCGTCCGGGTCGAGGACGTAGGCGCCGTAGTAGCCCGGGTGGTAGACGGGGCGCTCGCCCGGCGCGCCGTTGTCGCGATAGCCCGCCTCCGTCGCCACGCGATGGAACTCCTCGACGGCGGCGCGATCGGCGACGGGAAACGCGAGGTGGACGTTCTCCGTCGGCTCGCCCTCGGTGACCGTGAACGAGCCGCCAGGACCGCCGAAGCCGGCGCGGTCCTCGAGCTCGCGCGCGAGCCTGAACCCCACGGCAGGTGCGATCGTCTCGTAGAAGCGCTTCGCGGCCGCGAGATCGTGGACGCGCAGCCACAGGTGGTCGATGACGCCGGTCCGCTTCGGGACGAGGCTGTGGTGGACGGCCTCCATGCTGTTGCCGTCCGGGTCGGAAACGAAGGCTCCGTAGTAGTCCTCGCGGTACTGCGGGCGCGGCCCTGGCGCGCCGTCGTCGCGATAGCCCGCGCCGGTGAGCGTGTGCCAGAACCGGTCGACGTGCTCGCGCGACGGCCCGACGAAGCCGACGTGCAGCCGCCTGGTCACCGGCCGCTCGCCCGAAGCCTGCGAGATCGAGAAGTCGTTCCACTCGACGAAGCGCCCGCCCGCGGTGGGCGAGCCCCGGAACTCGACCGCCCGGAAGACGAGGTCGTAGAAGCGCCGCGACGTCTCGAGGTCGGCGACCCGGATCGTCACGTGGTCGAACACGTCTAGATTCTCTCTCGCGTGATCCTCGAGAACGGCGTCGTCCGCACGATGGAGCCGAGCCTGCCGCTCGCGCGGGCGCTCGCGATCGCCGGCGACGTCGTTGCCGGCGGCGTCGGCACGCACGAGACCGCGCTGCCCGGGCCCGAGCGGGTCGACCTCGGCGGCCGGTGCGTCCTGCCCGGCTTCAACGACGCGCACGTCCACTTCCCCACGTGGTCGGTCGCGCGGCGCGAGATCCGCCTCGAAGGGACACGGTCGCTCGAAGAGGCCGTGGCCAGAGTCGCCGCGGCCGCGCCGTCGGTGCCCGAAGGCCGCTGGCTGCGGGGCTTCGGCTGGCGAAGCGGCGACTGGAGCCCGCCCGTCGAGCCGACGAAGGAGGCGCTCGACCGGGTCACGGGCGACACGCCCACCGCCCTCATGGCCAAGGACTACCACTCGCTCTGGCTCAACTCGGCCGCGCTCGCGCGGGCGAACGGGCAGCTCCAGGTGCCGGGCGGCGTCGTCGAGGTCGACGAGCGCGGCGAGCCGACCGGTGTGCTGCGGGAGGAGTGTGCGTGGCACTTCCGCGACTCGTACGCGGCGCCGCCGGACGACGAGAGCGTGGACGCGATGCGCGAGGGGCTGCGCGTCGCCGTGTCCCGCGGAGTCACGGCCGTCCACGACAAGGACGGCTGGCGCGGCGCGCTCCGCTTCTGGCAGCGGCTCGCCGAGGAGGGCGCGCTGACGCTTCGCGTGTGGCAGTCGCTGCCGCACGAGCAGGTGGCGGAGCTCGCACGGCTCGGGATCCGCAGCGGCTTCGGGAGCCCGCTGCTTCGGATCGGCTACCTGAAGGCGTTCATGGACGGGACGCTCGGCTCGCAGACGGCGCGGATGCTCGACGGCTCCGGGGTCGAGATCACGAGCGGCGCGGAGCTCGAGGAGATCGTCCGCCGCGGTGCCGCTGCCGGCTTCCCGGTCGCGGTGCATGCGATCGGCGACCTGGCGAACCGCGAGGCGCTCGACGCATTCGAGGCGACGCGCGAGGTCTGGGCGCCGCTCGGCCTGCGCCCGCGGATCGAGCACGCGCAGCTCCTGACCGCGGAGGACCTGCCCCGGTTCGCGCGGCTCGGGGTCGCCGCCTCCGTTCAGTTCAGCCATGCTCCGTCCGACCGCGACCTCGCCGACCGCTTCTGGGCCGGCAAGACGGAGGGCGCCTACGCCTACCGCTCGCTGCTCGAGTCTGGCGCGCTGGTCGCGAACGGCTCCGACGCGCCGATCGAGGAGCTCGACCCGTGGGCGGGCGTCGTCGCGGGCGTCCTGCGCACGATCGACGAGCGGCCCGCGTGGCACGCGGAGCAGACGGTGACCCTCGAGCAGGCGCTCGAGGCGACGACCCTCGTACCGGCCTGGCTGGCGCGCGACGAGCGGCGCCGCGGCAAGCTCGTGCCGGGCTTCCTCGCCGACCTCGTCGTCCTCGACCGGGATCCCTACGCGTGCGAGGAGTCGGAAGAGCTCCGCGAGATCCGGGTCGTCGCGACGATGGTCGGCGGCCGCTGGGTCCACAACCCACCGCCGTGGGATTGACTCGCGTGCCATTGCAGGCGCCGCTTCAAATCTGAAAGCATCGCCCGGGCGAAGAGGCGACCGAGGAGGGGTGATGGAAACGGCACGAGTTCCGGCCCGGACCTTCGACCACCTGCGCGAGCACTCGATTGGCCTGCCGCAGGTCCTCTTCCAGTCGATCACGCACATGGCCCCGGGGGCCGCGATCGCCTTCTCGATCCTCGTCTCCGTCGGCTTTGCCGGGGGCGCACTGCCGCTCTCGGTGCTGTTCGCGCTGATCGCGTGCGTGCTCGTCGCGAGCTCGATCGGCCAGCTCGCGAAGCAGATCCCGTCGGCGGGAGGCCTCTACGCCTACGTCACGCGCGCGCTCGGGCCGCACGCCGGGTTCATAGTCGGCTGGGCGTTCCTCCTCTTCGAGCCGCTGGTGGCCCCGCTCCTCTTCCTCATCTTCTCGTGGGCGACGACGGACGTCGTGAAGAACGAATGGGGCTGGGACTACACCGGCCAGTGGTGGATCTGGATCGTGCTCGCCGCGGCGATCGTCTTCTTCCTCACCTACCGCGACGTCCGACTGTCGACGCAGGCGGGCGTCCTGCTCGGAATCTTCGAGATCGGCGTCTTCGTCGCGCTCGCGCTCTGGATGATCCTCTCGAACTTCGGTGACCTCACGCTCCAGACGTTCAATCCGACGCATGCCGAAGCCGGGACGTACAACGGCGTGTTCAAGGGCATGGTCTTCGCGATCCTTGCCTTCATCGGCTTCGAGGCCGCTGCGCCGCTCGGCGAGGAGGCGAGGAATCCTCGCTGGACCGTGCCGCGCGCCGTCGTCCTCTCGGCGTTCGGGATCGGCCTCTTCTACGTCCTGTGCTCGTACGCCTGGGTGATCGGGACCGGGTTCGACGGCTTCACGAAGGCTACGCTGGCGCAGGCCGACCCGTGGCGGCACCTAGGGAAGGTCTTCTGGAGTGGCGGCTGGGTGCTCATCTGGCTCGCGATCTTGAACTCCGCGATCGCGAACTCGAACGCAGGCGTGAACGCCGCGACGCGGATCATCTACTCGATGGGACGCAACGGCGCGCTACCGCGGATCTTCGCCCGGACGCATCCGACGCACCGCACTCCGCACGTCGCGATCATCGCGCAGACGGCGCTCGGTCTCGTGGTCGCGCTGCTCCTCGGCTGGAAGTACAGCAGCAACCTGATCACGGCCTTCAGCATCATCGCGACGGCCGTGACGATCGTCGTGATCGTCGTCTACATCACGGTCTGCTTCTCGTGCATCGCCTACTACAGCCGCCCCGAGCGCCTGCACCGCTTCAACCCGTGGCTGCACTGGATCTTCCCGCTACTCGGCGCGGCCGCCTTCGTGCCGCCGCTCTACTACCAGTACTTCCCGCTCCCGGCCTACCCGATTCGGTACGCGAACTGGATCGCGATCGGCTGGCTGGCGGCCGGTGCGATCGTCACCGCGCTGGTGCCGAGGCGGATCCTCCTCGACACCGAGCACTTCTTCGCGGCGGAGGAGGAGACGGGCGAGGCGCTCGAGCCCGCGACCGCGCCGGCCGCCGCGCCGCTCCCCGCCGAGGGCTCTTGATGGCGACGGCCGTCGAGCACCGGCTCGGGCGCGACCAGGTCATCTGGTCGTTCGGGCCGGACCTCGACCCGGTCCTCGAGATCGACCCCGGCGAGACGGTCGTCTTCGAGACGAACGACTGCTTCACAGGGCAGATCCGGTCGGAGGACGACCTCGTCACGGAGATCGACCTCGAGCGGATCAACAGCGCGACCGGGCCGGTCGCGGTGCGCGGAGCCGAGCCGGGCGATTCGCTCGTCGCCGAGATCCTCGACGTGCGGCCGATCGAGTGGGGCGTCGCGACGCTGATACCCGGCTTCGGCCAGCTGATCGAGCAGGTGCAGTCGCCGCTCACGCGCCTCTTCCGCGTCGAGGACGGGGTGATCCGGATGAACGACCGCGTCAGCTTCCCGACGCGGCCGATGGTCGGCGTCGTCGGCGTCGCGACCGACGGCGACACGCTCTCGAACGGGCTCGCCGGCCGCCACGGCGGCAATCTCGACGACCACCTCCACGGCGCCGGCGCGCGCATCTTCTTCCCGGTTCGGCAGCCGGGCGGGATGTTCGCCGTCGGCGACATGCACGCCTCGATGGGCGACGGCGAGATCTGCTTCACCGGCGTCGAGATCGCGGGCGAGGTGGAGATCCGCTTCGACCTGCTGAAGGGCAAGCAGGCGACGTGGCCG
>DASQWB010000005.1:0-4230 GCA_035640455.1 Gaiellaceae bacterium
GCCGGACACGCTCGGCTGCTTCCGCCGCGACCATCCCGGCGTCACGGTCGAGGTCGAGGTCGCGGCGAGCGACGAGATCCTGAAGCGGCTGCTCAGCGGGCGCCTCCAGCTCGCGCTCGTCGGCGCCGTCGCGGCCGACGATCGGATCCAGCTCCAGCCGTTTCTCGAGGACGAGGTCGTCGGCGTCGCGAAGCCCGGCCTCGCGCCGCTCCGGAACGGCAGGCTCGCTCCGCCGCGGCTCGCCGACTTCATGCTCCTCTCGCGCGAGCGCGGCTCGAGCTCGCAGCAGGTGGTCGACGAGGAGCTGCAGACGATCGGCGTGCGGCCGGCGGGCGTCTGGGAGCTCGGATCGAGCGAGGCGATCAAGCGCGCCGCCCGCGAAGGGCTCGGGCTCGCGTTCCTCTCCCGCTACGCGGTCGCCGAGGAGGTCGAGCGTGGCGATCTCGAGAGCTTCCGCCTCGCCGGACGGCCGCCGATGCTCCGGCACTTCTCCGTCGCGCGCCTCGCCGGCCGCCCGCTCTCGCCGGCGGAGCAGAGCTTCGTCGCGACGCTCACCCGCTGCTGCGCGAAGCAGGCCGACTACGCCGCGGCCTGCGTCGGCGCAGCGCCGAGACGGCGCTGACCACGGCGCCCGCCCCCGCGAGGGCGAGGCCGACGACGTTCGACGTCACGCAGGCGCGGCACGCGTTGCAGCAGGCCGTCGCCATCGGCGCGTGCTCCGCCGCGCGGTTCACGAGCGGGAGCGCTCGGGCCGACGTCCGCTCGAGCATCAGTCGCCTCCTCCGAGCTCCTCGTCGTCGACCGGCTCGAGATCCTCCGGGTCCGGCCGAGGCTCTTCTTCCGAAGGCGGCTCGGGCTCCGCGAGCTTCTGCGGCTCGTCCTGCTTCGGCGCGTCGCGCACGGCCGCCGCGTAGGCGAGCTGCATGTTCGCAACGACCTGCTCGAAGTCGCGGATCACCTCGGCCGGCGCGTCCTCCTTCAGCACCGGGAGCAGCGCGCGGAGGGACTCGATCGCCAGGCGCGCCTGCGGCAGGTCGCGGTGCTCAGTGCCGAGCTTGTGGTAGCCGAGCGAGGAGATGGTGTAGAGCGTCTGGACGAGGACGTCCGAGATCTTGAGCCGCTTCAGCTCCTCCTCGAGGCGCGCCGCGAACTCGGCCTCGGAGGCGGCGGTCTCCGGAGGCCGCTCCTGCTCACCCACCGACGAGCTCCCTCGGCGGGACGAGGGCGAGGTCGGCGTAGATCTGCTCGAGCGTCGCGCCTTCGGCGTGGCGCGCGCGCTGGCGCTCGGCGGAGTTCTCCGGCGGAACGGCGAGGAAGGTGGCCGCGCCGAGCTCCTCGGCCACGGGCAGGACCCACTCGACGAGCGCCTCCAGCCGCGCACGCGCGGGCACGACGGCGTCGCGCTCGAAGTCGATCAGGCCGCCCGACAGGCCGTAGCGGATCGCGCGCCAGAGGTTCTCCTCGATCAGCCTCCGCGGCGGGTCGAGGAGCGGCTCGGACTCGTCGAGCGCACGCGCGATCCGGACTGTGAGCGAGAACATCAGGGCCGCGAGCGCCTGCGCCTCCGCGAGGTCTGGCTGCGCGTCGCAGATGCGGATCTCGACCGTCGGGAACAGGAAGTGCGGGCGCACGCTCCACCAGAGCTGCGTGTGCTCGGTGATCGACCCCGTGTCGTAGAGGAAGCGGACGTAGCGCTCGAACTCGATCCAGTCCGCGAAGCGGTCGGGGATGCCGCAGCGCGGGAACATGCGTGTGAAGATCTGCGACCGCGCCGAGTGCAGGCCGGTGTTCACGCCCTCGACGAACGGGGAGGACGCCGACAGCGCGAGCAGCTCGGGGAGGAAGCGGCGGAGCTCGTTCGTGACGCGGATCGCGCGGTCGGGGCCGCGGATCGCGACGTGGGTGTGCATCCCGAAGCTGTTGTTGCGCCACACGACGTACTGGAGGAGCTCGTCGTTCGTCCGGTAGTGCGGGGTGTCGATGATTCGCTGGTCCTGCCACCGGCTCCACGGGTGTGTGCCCGACGAGGCGAGGCCGACGCCCTGCTTGGCCGCGAGCGCGCGCAGCTGCTCCCGCCGCTCGACCATGCGCGCCGCCGCCTCGGCGAAGGTGGCGCAGCGGCCGGTCTTGACCTCGATCTCGGACGCGATCAGCTCGCCGACGAGGTGCGGCTCGAGCTCGGTGCCCGCGGCGGCGCCCTGGAGCTCCTCGAAGCGGTTCGTCAGCTCGAGCGTCTCCGGGTCGAGGAGCGCGAACTCCTCCTCGACGGCGACCGTGAAGTCGGAGGTCTCCTCGAAGGCCTCGCGCGCTTGCTCGATCAGCTCGTTCGGCGGCAGACGCTGCTCGTCGCCCACGCTCCTACACTAATTGAAGGGTTCGAGCAGTCGGTCGGCGACGCTCGCCCAGCTCCACCGCGCGACCGCGGCGCGGCGCGCGGCGGCTCCGAGCTCGCGGCGCTCCTCGGCCGGGAGCGCGAGGATCGCCCGCAGCTTGGCCCGCAGGTCGTCGACGTCCTCGGTCGTGAAGCTCGCGAGCGAAGCGTGCCGCGGCTGGTACTCCGCCTCTAGACCACGCGCGATCTCGGCGAGGCCCGAGTGCCGCGCCACGAGTGGCGGGCAGCCGGCGGTGGCCGCCTCGGCCGCGACCATGCCGAACGCCTCGGGGAAGATCGACGGCACGACCGCCACGTCTGCGAGCGGCAGCAGCTGGACGAGGTGCCGGTGCTCGAGCGGGCCCGTGAAGAGCGTGCGCGGCGGCGCGATCATCTCCAGCTCGGCGCGCGCATCGCCGAAGCCGACGATCACCACCCGGACGTCCATGGCTCGGAGCGCCTCTAGCAGGAGGTAGACGCCCTTGTTCCGCATCAGCTTGCCGAAGTAGAGGACCGTGGGCTCGTCGCCGGCGAGGAATGTCTCCAGACGCTCCGCGTTCCGCTCGTCCGGGAGCCGGTGGTGCGCGTTGCCGGGGTTCGGGGGATCGCGCCGCGCCTCCTCGAGGAGCCCGGCGAAGGCCTCGTCGCGGGGGCGCGGCGTGAACTCTTCGACGTCGACGCCGGGCGGCACCTCGTGGATGCGCTCGACGTGCCCGACGATCTCCTCGAGCACCTCGCGGACGTGCGCCGAGCCGACGAAGACGGCCTCCGCGTGCTCGAGCGCCCGCTTCCCCCACGCCTGGAGCTCCGGATCGCCCCGCAGCGCGTACTCGAGCTCGGACCCGTGCACCTTGACCGCGTAGCGGGTGCCGCTCCCGAGCCCGACGGCACCGCCGGGCAGCACGTGGTTCGCGAACACGAGGTCGGCCGGGAGGCGCTCGCGGACGGCGGCGACGTTCGCCGCCACGTAGCGCTCCCGCTCGGCCGGAGTCAGCTCCTGAAGGCGCCGGGCCTCGAGGTCCTCGTAGCGGTCGAGGACGAACACCGGCAGGAGGCCGCCGATCTCGGGCCGGACGACCTCGGCGCCGGCGAGGTCGTATCCCTCGGGGCGCGGCTCCTGGCAGAAGACGACGACGTCGTGACCGGCCCGGCTCCACTCGCGGGCGAGCGCGCGCGTGTAGACGTTCGAGCCCGTTCCGCCGAGCAGGTAGCCGTGCCAGAGCAGGATCCGCACGGCGCGGGCGACGCGCTAGGTCAGGTGGAAGTAGAGCGCGTGCAGGAGCTCGACGGCAGGGTTCGACGTATGGACGACGACGTCGCTCGGCACGTCGAGGAGCGCCTCGGAGTAGTTGAAGAGGATCTTCACGCCGGCTCCGACGAGGTCGTCCGCCGCCGCTTGCGCGTTGTCGGGCGGAACGGCGAGCACGCCGACGATGATGTTCTTGTCGCGGACGACGTCCGGCAGCCGCCCGTAGTCGCTCACCTCGACGTGGCCGACGCGGCGGCCGACCTTCTCGGGATCGGTGTCGAAGACGGCGGCGATGTTGATCCCGTGCTCGGCGAAGATCGACGAGCTGCCGATCGCCTGGCCGAGCCGACCCGCGCCGACGAGCGCGATGTTGTGCTGGCCCTGCGTGCGCAGGATCTTGCGGATCTCGGCCAGCAGGCTGTCGATGTTGTAGCCCACCCCGCGCTTGCCGAACTTGCCGAACGCGGACAGGTCGCGCCGGATCTGCGTCGCGTTCACGTTCGTGTAGTCGGAGATCTCCTGCGACGAGATGCGGTCCTTGCCCATCTTCTTCGCCTGCGTCAGGACCTGCAGGTACCGGGAGAGGCGCGCCGCCACCCCCACGGTCAGA
>DASQWB010000006.1:0-8456 GCA_035640455.1 Gaiellaceae bacterium
CTAGGGCGTCAGGAGGCGACGGTGATCGTGCCGGCGGAGAGGGCTCCCGGCGAGCCGAGCTCCGCGGCCAGCGTGACCGGCGCCTCTTCGGTCGCGACCGTCACGGTCTTGCCCTTCGCGAGCCGCGGCACGGTGACGAGCGGCGTCGCGGCGGCGACGACCGCGTCGGCCGGGAGCGAGAGGACGACGTTCCGGTCGACCTTCGACACCTTGAGCCTCGTCGAGGCCGTCAACGTCGAGACCCTGATCGTGAGCCGCCCCGCGGGCGTCGCGACCACGGTGCCGCGCAGCTCGAGCGAGACGAGGGTGCCGGCCCTCGCGGCGAAGAGCAGGTGGTGCGCGCGGCGGAGGTCGGGGAACGGCGAGACCGCCTTGCCGCCCTTCGGATGCACCTCGAAGTGGAGGTGCGCGTGGGCCCCGTCGGCGTCGCCCGAGTCGCCGACGAAGCCCACCGGCTGCCCGGCGGCGACGGCGTCGCCCGATTTGAGCCCCTTCGTGTAGGCCGTGCCGGCCACGCAGCGGCCGCGGTTGTCGTTCCGGGGCCCGAGGTCGTTGTTCAGGTGGATGTAGAGGTAGGTCGTCCCGCTGCGCGCGCGGAGGTAGAGCATGCACCCGGCGCTCCGCGAGGTCGTCCAGAACTTGACCTTTCCGGCCTCGGCCGCAACGGCCAGCGCCCGCTTCGGCGCGACGATGTCGTTGCCCTGATGAGGCCGGCCGGCGCGCGGCTCGCCGAAGTCGTCGTAGTAGCGAGCCGGACCCACGACCGGAAAGACGATCGCGCGCAGCTTTGGCACCGGCGGCGTCGAAGGCTGCGGCCCCTTCGCCGCCGGACCGCCCGGCGGCGTCGGCAGGTTGTCCGTCTGCGCCGAGGCCGAGCCGGCCGCGAGACCGAGCGCGACGACGACGAGGGCTGCGCGGGCTGTCGTCCGGGGGCTGGGCATAGCTCCGGCGCGTCGCCGAAGCGGCGCACCCTAACAGGCCAGGGGAGCCGCGAAGGCGGCGGAGCCCCGCCGTTAGAGTCTCCGCCGTGAAGATCGCGGTCTGCCTGAAGCAGGTGCCGGAGGGCGCGGCCAAGCGGCTCGACCCGCAGACGAAGCGACTCGACCGCTCGGGCGAGGGAGCGCTGAACCCGTTCGACGCCCACGCGGTCGAGGAGGCGCTGCGGCTGCGCGACGCCTCCGGCGAGGGCGAGGTGGTCGTCGTCTCGATGGGACCGCAGAAGGCGCTCGACTCGCTCCGCAAGGCGCTCGCGATGGGCGTCGACCGCGCCGTCCTCGTCTCCGACGACGCGCTTGCGGGCTCCGACCTCGTGCCGACGAGCGCCGTGCTCGCGAAGGCGCTCGAGCGCGAGCAGGCCGACCTCGTCCTCTTCGGCCAGCAGGCGAGCGACTCGGACGGCGCCGTGCTCGCGGCCGCGGTCGCCGACCGGCTGCGGAAGCCGATGTTCTCGCAGGCCGCCGAGGTGACCGTCGCCGACGGGTCGATCCGCGGCAAGCGGCAGACCGAGTTCGGCTACGACGTGATCGAGGCGCCGCTCCCGGCGGTGGTCGCCGTCTCGGATGCGATCAACGAGCCGCGCTACCCGTCCCTGAAAGGGATCATGGGCGCGAAGAAGAAGCCTCAGGAGACGCTCTCCCTCGGCGACCTCGGCCTGGACGGCGCCGCTGTCGGCGACGAGGGCTCGAAGACCGAGGTCTACGCCTTGAACGAGCCGCCGCCGCGCGGTGACGCGCGGAAGATCGAGGACGACGGGTCGGGAGCCCAGCAGATCGTCGACTTCCTCGCGGAGAAGCGCCTGATCTGACGATGGCGATCCTCGTCTTCCTCGAGCACCACGACGGCGAGCTGCAGAAGGGCTCGCTCGGCGTCCTCTCGAAGGCCGCCTCGCTAGGCGACGACGTCACCGGCGTCCTCCTCGGCTCCGGCGTCGCGCCGCTCGCCGCGGAGGCGGGGAAGTTCGGCGCGGCGCGCGTCCTCGTCGCCGACGACCCCGGGCTCGAAGCGCCGCTCCCGCAGCCGCGGATCGACGCCCTTGCCGAGATCGTGCGCGACCGCGGCTTCGACACCGTCCTCTTCGCCGGGTCGGTGCTCGCCGCGGACGTGGCCGCGGGCCTCGCCGCTCGCCTCGACGCGGGCCTGAACTGGGACCTGACCGACATCGTCAGCGAGGACGGCCGCCTCGTCGGCAAGCGCCCGGCGCTCGAGGACTCGATCCACGTCGACGTCGGCTGGCGCGGCGAGCCGCGGCTCGCGCTCTTCCGCTCTGGCGCCTTCGATCCCGCCGAGACCGGGGGCGAGGCGGAGGTCGAGGAGGTGAGCGTGTCGCTCGACGAGTTTTCGCAGGCGGCGAAGATGCTCGAGCAGGCGCACGAGGAGCGGAGCGGCCCGTCGATCGAGGACGCGGAGGTGATCGTTGCCGGCGGGCGCGGGCTGGGCGGCCCGGAGAACTTCAAGCTCTGCGAGGACCTCGCGGAGGCGCTCGGCGGCGCCGTCGCCGCGACCCGGGCAGTCGTCGACGCGGGCTGGTACCCGTACGCGGCGCAGGTCGGCCAGACGGGCCGCACCGTCTCGCCGAAGCTCTACGTCGCCTGCGGGATCTCCGGCGCGATCCAGCACAAGGTCGGGATGCAGAGCTCGAACGTCGTCGTGGCGATCAACAAGGACCCGAACGCGCCGATCTTCGAGTTCTCCGACCTCGGCGTCGTCGGCGACCTGCACACGATCGTCCCGAAGCTGACCGAGCTCGTGCGGGCGCGCAAGGGCTCGTGACCCACCCGGCGACACTTGGCGGCGCGCGGCCCGCGATCACGCGGCGCGCTGCGGCGTCCTCAGTCGCGCCGATAGTGACGACTATCGGCGCTCCCTGCGTCCTTGCATCGCTTGGTGCTCGTGACCCGCGCATCCACCAGCGTCGCCGGGCGGGCCACTCGTGACGAAGCCAGCGGACTACCCGCCGCCGTTCGGCCTGCGCGACGCGATCCGGCCGCCGACCGACCCGCCGGAAGAGCGGATCGAGGTCGGCGTCCTGATCGTCGGCGCCGGCCCCGCCGGTCTCGCCTGCGCGATCCGGCTCGGGCAGCTCCTCGAGGAGTCGCCGGAAACGGCGGAGCGGCTCGGCGACGTGCCGGTCGCGGTGCTCGAGAAGGGGAAGCAACCGGGCTCGCATCTCCTCTCGGGTGCGGTCGTCAACCCGCGCGCGCTGCGGCGGCTCTTCCGCGGCCGCAAGCGAATCGACGAGCTGCCGCTCTACGGCCGCGTCGAGGCGGAGAGCGTCTACCTGCTGCGCCGCCGAACGGCGATCCGCATTCCGACGCCGCCGACGATGCGGAACCACGGCAACTACGTCGCGTCGCTGTCGCAGCTCGGGCGCTGGCTCGCGGAGGAGGCCGAGCAGGCCGGGGCGACGATCCTTCCCGAGACGGCGGCGGTGCGCCTCCTCGTCGCCGACGGCCGCGTGCGCGGCGTCCGCACCGGCGACAAGGGCCGTGGCCGAAACGGCGAGTCGCTGCCGAACTTCGAGCCGGGCTCCGACGTCGTCGCGCGCGTGACGGTCCTCGCCGAAGGCACGCAGGGCCACCTCACCGGCGCCGCGATCCAGCACTTCGGCCTCGAGGGCGAGAACCCGCAGGTGTGGGCGCTCGGGGTGAAGGAGGTCTGGCGCGTCGCGCGGCCGCTCCGCCGCGTGATCCACACGATGGGCTGGCCGCTCCGCGCCGCGGCCAAGTACCGCGAGTTCGGCGGCTCGTTCGTCTACCCGATGGGCGACGACATGGTCACCCTCGGGATGGTCGTCGGGCTCGACCACCGCGACGCCGAGCTCTCCGTCCACGACCTCCTCCAGGAGCTCAAGACCCATCCGAAGATCCGGCGGATCCTCGAGGGCGGCGAGCGGGTCGCCTGGGGCGCGAAGACGATTCCCGAGGGCGGCTTCCTCTCGCTCCCGGACCCGCTGCACGCGCCGGGCCTCCTGCTCTGCGGCGACGGGGCGGGGATGGTGAACGTCCCAGCGCTCAAGGGGATCCACTATGCGATCGAGTCGGGGCGGTTCGCCGCCGAGGCGGCCTTCGCGGCGCTCCAGCCCGGCATGACGCCGTGGACGCCGGGCGCGCTCGCCGGCTACGACGAGGCCGTCCGCCAGAGCTTCATCTGGCGCGACCTCGAGACGGTGCGCAACATGCGGCAGGCCTTCGGCCGCGGCTTCTGGCTCGGCGGCGCGCTCGCGGGTGCGATGACGGCGAGCCGCGGGAGGTTCCCGCCCGGGGACGCGCGGACGGAGCGCGACGCCGAGCTCGAGCTCATCCGCACCGACCGCGCGCGGAGCTACCCCGCGCCCGACGGCACGCTCACCTTCGACAAGCTCTCCTCGGTCTACCTCTCCGGCAACCGCACCCGCGACGACCAGCCGAACCACATCCGCATCCGGCGCCACGTCCCGCGCGACCTGGGCGAGCTGTGGGTGCGGATGTGCCCCGCGCAGGTCTACGAGCTCGCGGGCGGCGACGGCGAGGTGGAGGTCGAGATCACGCCGTCGAACTGCGTCCAGTGCGGCGCGATCAGCGCGAAGGGCGGCCGGCTGACTCCGCCGGAGGGCGGCGCCGGGCCCGAGTACACGGTGACATAACAAACCGCTCTCGCCGACCCGGCGTACCGGTAAGCATGAGAGTTCGCGTCTACTTCTGGATGCTGATGTTCCTTGTCGTCGCCACGCTCGTCCTCGCCGGCTGCGGCAAGGGCAAGTACTAGGGCGAGAGCCACACCGCTTTCTCCCGGCGTGTCGACCGGTCGTTTCAGACGGAGGCACGGGCAAAGCCCGCGTCTCCTGAGGTCGGCGCCGCAAGCGGTGCTTATCTCTCCTGCGCCGCCCAAGCGTTCGCGAGCGCGATGCGCTGCATGATCGTCGGGTGGTTGTCGAGGAGCAGGTACGACCACGTCGGCGGATCGGGCTCGACGAGGCTCGTCCGGGTGAACGACTGCATGAGCCGGCGGTCGCCGACGGGGTCGTGAGTCGTCCGCAGCGCCATCCAGTCGGCCTCGGTCTCGATGCGCCGTGAGACGACGTTCTGGAGCGGCAGGCCCGCGAGCTGGAGCACGACGAGGACGAGCAGCGAGAGCGGCACGGCCGCCGGGTCGGCCATCCCGCCGCGCCGCCGCGTCGCCCGGGCGATGAGGTAGGTCCCCGGCAGCGCGAAGAGCGCGTACCAGGCGATGCCCTTCGGGAGGTGCCGCCGCGCCTGGTGCCCGTACTCGTGAGCGATGACGAACCGCACCTGCCGCTCGCCGAAGCGGCCGTCGAGGAGCGTGTCCCAGAGGACGACTCGGCGGCTCGGGCCGAGGCCGATCGCCATCGCGTTCGCGGCGCTCGTCTCGCCGCTCACGTTCTGGACCCGGACGGGGACAGAGGCGACGCCCTCGTGGACGGCGATCCGGTGCGCCGCCTCGGCGAGCCGGGGCCGGCGGGACGAGAGCGGGTGCAGGGGACCCATGAGGTACGGCTGCACGAAGGTGAACAGCGCCCCGAGGGCGACGAACGCCGCCGCGCCGGGAAGCCACCACCGCTCGCCGAGCTTCCCGGCGAGCGCCATGACGATGAGGAGCGCGAGGCAGACGAAGGCGAACTCGCCGGCGAGCTGGCCCCAGTCGCGGAAGATCCACCCGAGGTAGCCGGTGCGCGAGACGCCGTGCCGCCGCTCCCACCACAGGTCGGCGAGCCCGAACGGGATCTGCGCGAGCCAGACGAAGCCGAAGCCGAGCATGCCGAGCAGCATCCCGGTGCCGATCCGGCCGGCCGCCGACTCGCGCGCGAAGCGGCCGCCGTAGCGCGCGTAGGCGACGAGGACGGCCACGAGTGTGACCTGCGCGAGGACGAAGTCCCAGCGCTCGAAGCGCTCGAAGCTCGCCGTGCGCGCGAGCTGGCGGTCGGTGAAGTAACGGCGCGGATCGGCCCCGGAGAGATGGAGGCCGCCGGGGACGACGCTGCTCTGCCAGAGGAGGACCGCGGCCGCGATCCACGCACCCGCCGCGAGTGCGAGCAGGACGAGCCGGATCCCGAGCCTCACGCCGCGAGAGGCGCCGGCTCGGTCCCGGCCTCGGCCTCGGGCTCCTCGCCGGACTCGGGCCCGCTGTACGGGTAGCGGTCGGTGAGCACGTAGAGGTAGCTGTTCACCTGCGCGCCGTAGCGGAGCGCCCAAGCGCCGGCGTTCCGGAAGCCGGTCGGCATCCGGCCGGTGGCGAGCGAGGCGAACCAGCCGAGGAAGGCGGTGACGAACAGGAGGCTCGACGCCGCGGCGGAGTCGACGAGGAGAGCCGGGATCGCAAGCGGGAGCCGCCCCAGCGTGATGAGCCGGTGCTGCCGCTCGGGCGGGTCGATCTCGAGGTCGATCGGATACGTCGCCGGGCGCCCGACGAAGCCGGGAAACGGGTTCGCGACGAGGCCGAGGAACGCGTAGACGTGCGTCTGGTAGCGGACGTACGAGGAGATGAAGCGGTGGAGCGCGCTCGGCGAGCGGCCGAGGGCGAGCGTCGCGAACCAGTTCGCGATCACGGCGAGGACGACGGCGATGCCCCAGAGGACGAGCCAGACGGCGTGGGGGACGACAAGGAAGAGGCGGAAGAAGACGGTGACACGCGAGCGCCGCAGGTCGTCCTCGATCCGGAGGCGCACCGGACGCGGCGGCTGGCCCCCGAGCACCCCGGTCGCGCCCGCGTCGAGGTTCGGGTAGCGCTCGCTCAGCAGGAGGACGTACGCAGCCACCTGGGCGAGATACCCGATGCCCCACGCGAGGACGTTGCGGAACCCCTGCGGCATCCGGCCTCGCACGAGGCAGGCGAACCAGGCGAGGAAGGACACGGTCCCGAGGACGACGCCGCCGGCGATGCTGAACTTGCTTCCTTCCTGGTAGTAGGCGCGGCCGCTCGGCCCGCCGACGAAGTTCCAGCCGGTGCCGAGGAACACCTCGGCGACGATGATCGCCGGGATCGCGAGGATGATCCTGAACACGACCTTCAGGCGGTTCTGCCGTGCGGGCGGCGCGAGCTCGACGTCGACCGGGTAGCCGGGATCGCCGTTGAAGGCCGGGTACGGATTGGCGGCGAGCGAGAGGTACGCGTTCACGTGCGTCGCGTAGCGGACGAAGCGGGCCAGGAAGCCGTAGAGCCCCTGCGGCGGCTGCCCCCGTACGAGGGTCGCGAACCAGTTCAGGATCGCGGCGACGATCGCGGCGACCGTCCAGAGGAAGAGCCAGATGAAGTGCGGGATCGCCAGCAGCAGGCGGAAGAAGACCGTCAGCCGCGAGCGGTGGAGGTCGTCGGTGACGACGACTCGCGCGGGAACGGAGGCCAGAACGTTGTCCATTGGGCCATCTTCCCAAAGTACGATCGCGAGCACCATGCCGCCGCTCGTCTCGCTCGACGACGTGCTCGCGGCGCGCGGGCGGATCGCGGGACGGCTGCACCGGACGCCGATGCTCGGCTCGCGCACCCTCTCCGAGCGCGCCGGCGTCGAGGTCGTCTTCAAGGCGGAGCTCTTCCAGCGCACCGGCTCGTTCAAGCCGCGCGGCGTCCTGAACAAGCTCGCGACGCTCTCGGACGAGGAGAAGCGGCGCGGCGTGATCTCGATCTCGGCCGGGAACCACGCGCAGGCGCTCGCCTATGCGGCGGCCGTCGAAGGGATCGACGCGCTCGTCGTCATGTGGGAGACCGCGAGCCCGATGAAGATCGCCGCGGCGCGCGGCTACGGCGCGACGATCGACACCGAGGCGCCGGACATCCCGGCCGCGTTCGAGCGGCTCGACGCGCTGATCGCCGAGACCGGGCGCACGCTCGTCCATCCCTACGACGACCCGGTGGTCATGGCCGGGCAGGGGACGGTCGGCCTCGAGATCGTGGAAGATCTCCCGGATGTCGACGTCGTCCTCGTCCAGGTCGGTGGCGGCGGGCTCGTGTCCGGGATCGCCACGGCCGTGAAGGGCCTGCGACCGGCGGCGCGCGTCGTCGCGATCGAGCCGGAGCTCTCCGCGGCCCTGCACGAGAGCCTGAAGGCCGGGCAGCCGGTGACCGTCGAGGCGCGCTCGCTCGCCGACGGGCTGAACGGCCCCTACGCGGGCGCGAACTGCGTCGAGATCTGCGGCGCGCTCGGGGTCGAGTCGGTGCTCGTCACGGAGGAGGACTTGAAGGAGGGATTCCGCTTCATGTACGGCCGCATGAAGCTCGCCTGCGAGGCCGCGGGAGCGGCCACGGCGGCTGCGCTCCTGGCCGGAAAGGTCGAGCTGGAGCCGGGTTCCAGGGTCGCCGCCGTCGTCTCGGGCGGGAACGTGGCGCCGGAAGCGGCCGTTGCTATCCTGGCCGAGCGATGAAGGCCGGCATCCATCCCGAGTACGTCCTGGCGACCGTCACCTGCTCCTGCGGGAACACGTTCCAGACCCGTTCGACGAAGCCCGAGCTGCACGTCGAGATCTGCT
>DASQWB010000007.1:0-2835 GCA_035640455.1 Gaiellaceae bacterium
ACGCTGGCGTTCGCACTCGCGATGGCGCTCGTCCTGGCGGCGACCGGCGCGTTCGTCTACTTCCGCGTCGCGTCGTCGCTGAACGAGAGCATGAACGAGACGTTGGACGTGCGGCTGGCCGACGCATCGGCGCAGGCCCGCCGGGGCCAGACCGGGCGGACGAGCTCCGACGAGGGCTTCACGGAGATCTCGAGGAGCGCGACCCGGGTCGGCGAGTACGAGGTCGACCGGGTGCCGGGCGTGGACGGCCGAGTCCGCGTGCTCGCGACGGCGGTCGAGTCGCCGGGCGGTCGGCGCTACGTCGTCGTCGGCCTCTCGCTCGCGGACCGTGACGACTCGCTCCACGAGCTTCTCGTGCAGCTCCTGATCGTCGCCCCGATCGCGCTCCTCCTCAGCTCGCTGCTCGGCTACTGGCTCGCACGGGCCGCGCTCCGTCCCGTCGATGCGATGCGCGCCGAGGCGGCGGCGATCTCGGGGAGCGAACCGGGCCGGCGGCTCTCCTCCGGCGAGGCCCGTGACGAGATCTCGCGGCTCGCCGAAACCCTGAACGAGATGCTCGGCCGCCTCGAGCGGGCGATCGAGCGCGAACGCGGCTTCGTGGCCGATGCGAGCCATGAGCTCCGAACGCCGCTCGCCCTGCTCATGGCCGAGCTCGAGCTCGCGCTGCGGAGCTCGCGGACGCCCGAGGAACTCGAACGCGCGGTCCGCTCGGCCGCCTCGGAGACGGACCGGCTCGTGAGGCTTGCCGAGGATCTCCTCGTGTTGGCCCAAGCGGACGACGGCCGGCTGCCGCTTCGACGCGAGAGACTCCGCGCCGCCGATCTGGTCGCCTCGGTGCGCGACTCGTTCCACGCCCGCGCCGAGGAGGCGGGCCGCACGATCGAGGGTCACGCCGCCGAAGGGCTCGCGGTCGAGGTCGACCGGACCCGGCTCGAGCAGGCCCTCGGCAACCTCGTGGACAACGCCCTGCGCCACGGTGCCGGGACGGTTCGGCTCACCGCGCTCGAGCAGGACGGCCGTGTCGAGCTTCACGTCCTCGACGACGGCGCCGGCTTTCCACCGGACTTCCTCCCGCACGCCTTCGAGCGGTTCGGCCGGGCGGATGAAGCACGGACGAGCGGCGGCGCCGGCCTCGGCCTCGCACTCACGGCCGCGGTCGCGGAGGCGCACGGCGGCTCGGCGCACGCGGTGAACCGCGACAGCGGCGGTGCCGACGTCTGGCTCTCCCTCCCCAAGGATTAGCTCGCTCGGATCCCGGTAACGATGCGTGTGTGGCCGTCGCGCAGCTATCAGGCCTCGTTCACGATGCCTTCGTCTACCGCTCGGAAGAGGAGTTCCTCGCCGGCACGCTCCCGTTTCTCGAAGCCGGGATCGAAAGCGGCGAGCCGATCCTGGCAGCACCCACCGCGGCAAACATGCAGCTCCTCCAGCACCGCCTCGGCGACCTCGCCTCGTGCGTCGACTGGGCCGAGGACCCGGAGAGCCACCGCACCGTCGAGCGGCTCGCCATCTTCCTCGACTACATCCACCGCCACCTCAACGACGGCGCGGCGCTCGTGCGCCTGCTGGGTGAGCCGTGCTGGCCGCCGAACGGCGGTCCGGGCGTCGCCGAGTGGAAGCGGTACGAGTCGTACCTGAACGTCGCCCTGGCCTCGTATCCCGTGTGGCTCGTCTGCCCGTACGACGGACGCCGCCTGGCGCCCGACGTCGTGGAAGATGTGGGCCGGACGCATCCGAACCTGGGCTACGGGGACGGCCGAGCGACATCCCACGACTACTTGGCTCCCGCCCAGTTCTCTCGGACGCTCGATCGAGCCCCGCTGCCGCCCCCGCCGGCCGACGCCGCGGAGGAGTCCTTCGGGGGCGCGGTCGGTGCGCGCCGGTTCGTCGCCGGCGAGGCTAGGGCTGCGGGTCTCCCCGAGGACAAGATCCGGGACGCGGAGCTCGCAGCGAGCGAGGTGGCCGCCAACGTCTTCCGATACGCGGCCGACGTCGCGCGGATTCGAGCGTGGTTCACGGACGAGGCGTTCGTCGTCGACGTCGACGACACGGGTCGTGGCTTCGACGACCCGTTCCCGGGCTACGCCGTCCCCGAGCCGACGGCGTACGCCGGACGCGGCTTGATGATGGCGCGGCGCCTCGCCGATGTCGTCCAGGTGCGGACGACGCCGCTGGGCGCGCGCGTGCGGCTGCACTTCAGCCGCGAGTGAATGTGAGGAGCTCCTCCCGGCTGCCGGAACTGTCCGTCGTCAGGACCGGCCCGACGCCCTTGGCGTAGAACTTCTCCTCGACCACGTCGGGCTCGAGCGGCGTGGTGTCCCGCGTCTTCATGACGTGGTCGTACTTCCCGAAGGGGACCTCGGCGTGCGCGTCGAGGCTGAGGATCTCGCCCTCGTCCTCCGCCTCGCCCTCGTAGTACTCCTGCCGGTATGACATCCCGACCTCGGGGTTCGGCGGGACGATGTAGCCCGGCTGGGCGCCGTCGACGCCGGCCTCCCACGAACCCTCGGTGGACTTGAGCCTGCCGTTCTCGTATTCGGCCGTCTTCTCCCCGAGGTACCAGAGCCCACCCCACTTGTCCTGTGCGTACCAGTCGGAGGTGTTTTCGACGACCTCGCCGTCTTCGGTCACCTGGTCGCGGACGACCGTCGCCTCGATCCCCAGGATGGTCTTCGTCCGCTCGGTGACGGTGACCTCGACGCGCTGCGTGTTCCCCTCGGCGTCCGTCTCCCGGTAGACCCATCGACTGCCGCGAGCCATCGGCCAGTACGCGGTGTCGATGCGGTCGACGAAGTCCGCCGGATCGAGCTTCACCGGCTCGCTCCCCTTCGGGAG
>DASQWB010000008.1:0-5052 GCA_035640455.1 Gaiellaceae bacterium
TCACGCGTTCGCCTCCTCGCGAAGTTCTCGGCCGGTGTGGAGCAGGAAGACGTCGTCGAGCGTCGGCTGGGTGTAGGCGACCCGGTTGAGCTGGACGCCGCGCTCGAGCGACAGGCGCAGGATCGTCGGGATCGCGACCGAGGCGTCGTCGACGTAGACGTGCACGTAGCCGTCGGAGCCGACGACCCGCTGGACCCAGGACTCGCCGCCGACGACCTCGCGGAACGCGTCGCCGTTCCCGGTCTGGACCTGGACCACCTCGGCCGCGACGGCACGCTTGAGGTCGCTCGGCGAGCCGGTCACGACCTCGCGGCCGTGGTCGATGATCGTCAGGCGGTCGCAAAGGCGGTCGGCCTCGTCGAGGTAGTTCGTCGCGAGCAGGATCGTCACGCCCTCCTCGCGCAACTGCTTGATGTGTTCCCAGATGTGGTGGCGCGACTGGACGTCGAGGCCGAGCGTCGGCTCGTCGAGGACGAGCACGCTCGGCCGGTGCAGGAGCCCGCACGCGAGGTCGATCCGCTTCTGCATCCCACCCGAGTAGGTGGCGACGAGGCGGTCGGCGGCCGACGTCAGGCCGAGCAGCTCGAGCACCTCGGCGGCGCGCTTCTTCACCTCGCGACGGGGCACGTGGAGCAGCGCCGCCTCGACCTCGACGCTCTCGCGCCCGGTGACGAGGTAGCGCACGGCGAGCTGCTGCATCACGTAGCCGACGCGCCGGCGAACCTCGTCACCCTGCGTCGAGACGTCGAAGCCGCAGACGGTCGCGTGCCCCGCGGTCGGCCTGAGCAGCGTCGTCAGCATCCGGAGCGTCGTCGTCTTGCCGGCGCCGTTCGGCCCCAGCAGGCCGTAGATCTCGCCCGCCTCGACCTGGAGGCTGAGATCGTCGACGGCACGGCTGTCGCCGTACGACCGGCTAAGCCCTTCTGTGGCGACGGCAGGAATCATCGTTTTCCCCCAGTGTTCCTCGGAGTTGAGAGAGGGGCAGAGTAGCCGACTCGCCCGGCCAATCGGAAGCTCAGGGCAGCGAATGCGCGAGCGCTGCAGGCGCCGGTAGATCGAGGCGCCGCACCAGTGCGGCGATCGTCGCCGCCTGCTCGGGGACCAGGTAGAAGTGGTCGCCGCCCGGGAAGACGAGGAGCTCGCAGCCGGCGGTCGTCGCCTTCGTCCAGCCGGCGGCCTCGTCGACCGTCACCTCGGGATCCCGGTCGCCGAGGAGCACGGTGATCGGACAGCGGAGCGGCCGGGGCGGCCCGGGCCGGTACGTCTCGCTGAGGCGGTAGTCGCTGCGCAGGTACGGCAGCACGAGGCTGCGCAGCTCCCGCTGCTCGAGCACGTCCTCCTTCGTGCCGTTGAGCCTGCGCAGCTCGTTCCAGAGCACGTCGTCGGACGCGAGGTGCTTGCTCCGCTTCCGCAGCGAGTCGGGCGCGACGTGGCCGGAGACGAAGAGGTGCGCGAGCGGCTCGCCGGATCGTTCCTCGAGCCGCTGCGCGACCTCGTACGCGACGGCCGCGCCCATGCTGTGGCCGAAGAGCGCGACCGGCCGGTCGAGGACTGGCGCGATCGCGCCGGCGACGGCATCGGCGAGGCGCTCCATCTCGTCGAGGTGCGGCTCGAGCAGGCGGTCCTCGCGGCCGGGGTACTGGACGGCGAGCAGCTCGACGCTCGGCGGCAGCAGGAGCGCCCACGAGCGGAAGAAGCTCGCCGCGCCGCCGGCGTGCGGCAGGCAGACGAGCTTCAGGGCGGCGTCCGGCCGCGCGACGTAGCGGCGGAGCCACGTCCGCCAGTGCTCGTACGCCGCGCTCACTGCGCCGCTCCCGCGAGCGCCGCGAGGTCGCTGCCGACCAGCGCCCGCAGCTCCTCTCCGTGCAGGAACTCCGGCGGGCCGAGCTGCGAGGCGATCTCCTGCCAGAGCCGGCAGAGAGTCAGGTGGTACTGGCCCTGCCGCAGCGCGTCCTCGCCCTCGAGGATCGCGCGGCGGAGCTCCTCGACCGCGCGCCGGACCCCGGCCGGCCAGACGGAGCGGAAGATCGTGTGGAAGCTCGGCGCCTCGGCGGGCCCGAGCGCGATCGCGCTCGGCACCGTGAGGTCCTCCGGCGAGACGCCGTCGAAGTGGGGACGCGACTCCGCGTCGCGCGGGGCCGTCGGGTAGCGCGGGCGCGCGCTCCAGACGAGCGGGCCGTGCGTGTTGAGGAGCGTCAGGTCGCCGCCCTCGGTCCCGACCGTCACCCGGTGCATGACGTGGGCGAAGTTGTCGGGGTCGCTCGGGTCGAGCTGGTTCTGGATCCGCAGCGTCAGCGGCACGCCGGCGAGGACGCCGTCGAGGTTCCGGAACGGCGCGCCGACGTCGCTCAGCCGGCTCAGCTGCTCGGGCGGCGGCGGAGCGGCGGCGAACGCCCACGGGTGGACGCCGCCGAGCGCGCTCCCGAGGACGTCGAGCAGCGAGTAGGCGAGCTGGAACCCGCACGCGGCGTCCACGTAGAGCGGCGGCTGCCGGCCGAGGAGCTCGCGGGCGGCGGCGACGAAGCGGCGCACCGGCTCGACGTTCACGTAGAACGAGTTCAGCCGGTAGACGACGCCGTGGCGGCGCGCGGCGCGCAGGCAGTCGGCGAGCTCGTCGTGGTGGAGCGGATGCTCTTGGATCACGTGGATGCCGCGCTCCATGAGGCGGCACGCCAGCTCCACGCCGCGGCCGCCGAGGAGCCCGCCGCGGACGACGACGCACGCGGCGTCGACGTCGTCCGGGAGCTCCTCGACCGAGCCGTACAGCGGCACGCCGTAGTGCTCCGCGCAGCGCCGCGAGCGCTCGCTGCCCTGCGCGAGCACGCCCGCGAGCTCGAAGCCGGCGGCGGGGACGCGCAGCCCCTCGAGGTAGACCTGGCCGAAGGTGGTCCCGCAGACGACGACCCGCAGACGGCGCTCGCCGCTCAGAGGACTCCCTCCTCGACCGGCGCCGCGGCCTCTTCGGCCGTTCCGCGCTCGACCGCGAGCCACGTGACGGCGCTCGTGGCGGAGAGCCGCTCGAGCGCGGCCTCCGGCTCGAGGGCCTCGGCGGCGAACCACAGTCCCGGCTCCACCTCGCCGCCAGCAACCGCGAAGGTCGCGATGGCCGCGGCGGCGCCGGTGAGCTCGATCGCCCCGGCGGCGCGGAGGACGAGCGTGCGCGAGGCGTCGCCCGCGTCGAGCTGGAGCACGAAGAGCTGGTAGGGGCTGCGGCCGAAGAGGTCGAGCTCGACCGCGCGCATCAGGGCGGCGGCCCCGTCGCCGTTCGACCGCCGGCGGAGGTCGAGCGACGCAAGGACGTGCGGCCCGTCGAAGACGTTGAACCAGTCGAGGCGGTGCAGCCTCAGGCGGCGCGCGAGCCGCTCCGCCTCGAGGCTGAGGTACGGCAGCGCGACGACCCGGCCGGGGAAGAACGGGAGCTCGACCTCGCGCGCGACCGTGAGCGCGCGCGCGACTCGGGCGCCGTTCCGCCAAGCGGCGAGCGGCTCGCCGAAGCCCCCGTCGAGGCTTGCGAGGTAGTCGGCCGCGGCGGCGGGCGTGATCCGGCTGCACCCGCCGACGTAGGCGACGAGGCTCTCCGGCGGGCCGTCGAGCTCGGCGGCGGCGAGGCACCGGGGGAGCAGCCCGGAGAGGCCGGGCATCATCCCGGCGGAGAGGACGGCCGTCCGGCCCGGCCGGATGCGGGTGCGGGCGAGCGCCTCGTACGCCGGCTCGTCGCCGCCCGCGCCGACGTAGTCGGCGCCCGCGCGGAGGGCTGCGCGGGCGACTCGGTCGAGGACGCGGAAGGAGGGCCCGGTGCAGTCGAGGACGACCCGGCAGCCGTCGCAGAAACGCGCGAGCGACGCGTCGTCGTCCAGGTCGAGCGCCGCCGCCTCGCAGCCGTTGCCGAGCTCCCCGGCGAGCTCGTGCGCGAGCTCGAGCCGGCGGCCGCCGACCCGCAGCGGCCCGGCGCCGAGCGCGCGGAGCTCCGCCGCGGCGGCGCGGCCGACGCCGCCGTAGCCGCCGGCGATCCCGATCGGCCCCGTCAGGCTCACGGCGCGAGGATGCCCGCGCCGAGCGGCGCGTCCACGACGGAGAGCTCGCCGAGGCAGACGTCCTGCCACAGCTCGAGCGACGCGTCGTCGGGCGGCGTCACGAGGGTGACGTCGCCCGCATAGGCGCCGAGCTCGTGCGCCTCGGCCGCGCGCGCCGCCTGCTCCGCGAACGCCGCATCGGGGGGCGGCGGCTCGGCCGCGACCACCGTCACGCCCTCGACGTCGGCTCCCGTCTCGGCCAGCTGCCGCGCGACCTCGGCCGCGAGGAGGCCGCCGAAGCCGGCGCCGACCAGGTGGACGTGCGAGAGCCCGTCGTCGAGGAGGAGCCGCGCGTAGTCGGCCGCCGTCCGCTCGACGAGCACGGACGGGTCGAGTGCGAGGTAGGCGGCCGCGTCGGCGACGGTCAGGGTCACGATCCGAGCGCGCTCCGTCAGCTCGGGGACGAGCTCCTCGAGCGGGCCGATCGTGCCGTCGGCGCCGTGGACGAGCACGAGCGCGGCTCCGTCGCCCGAGCCGCCCCGGTGGACGAGCGGCGAGGGCCGCTCCGCGTCGGCCTCCTCGACCGCCTCGGCCTCCCGCGTCAGCGCCGAGGCGAGCGCGGCGATCGTCGGCCCTTCGAGGATCCGGCGCAGGAGGTCGTCGAAGAAGATCGCCGCCGCCTCGGGCACCTGCTCGCGCACCCGCCCGGTCAGCTGCGCCGCGAGCAGCGAGTCGCCGCCGAGCTCGAAGAAGGTCTGGTCGCGGCCGATCGTCTCGACGACGAGCACCTGGCTCCAGACCTCCGCGAGCCGGCGCTCGAGCTCGGTCTGCGGCTCCTCGCCGACGACCGAGGCGCCGCCCGTCTCCCGCCGGAGCCAAGAGCGCAGCGTCTTCCGGTCGACCTTCCCGTTGTCGGTGAGCGGGAGCCGGTCGACGACCTGGATCTCGGCCGGGATCATGTAGTCCGGCAGGCTCGCCGCCAGGTGACGGCCGAGGCCTTCGCTCGAGATCGAGGCTCGGTCGGTCTTGAAGCGGACGG
>DASQWB010000009.1:0-15130 GCA_035640455.1 Gaiellaceae bacterium
CGGGCTCGGAGCGGACCGCCCACCAGACGACGAGGCAGAGGTACACGATCGGGATCTTCAGGATCACGATCATGAACACGAACTCCCAGACCACGCGGTGAGTCTAGCCCCTCAGCCTCAGAAGAGGGTGTAGCCCGAGATCGCAAGTGAGGTCGGCGCCTGCGCGGAAGCCGAGAGCAGCAGGAGGCCCGGCGGCCCGCCGATCCGTAGACCTGCCGCCAGAGCGGTCTCCACGAGCTCGCGGGAGGTGCCGGGGACGAGCACCCGAACCGGCCCCTCGGAGCGGACGAGCTCCGAGCGAAGGGCACTCGCCGCCGCCCGAGGATCGGCGCCGGCGACGGGGCCGATCCAGGCACCTCCGACGACGTACGAGTACGCCGCCGGCTCGCCGCCTCGGAGCCAAAGCGTGCTCGTTCCGACCTCACGCCAGTAAGCGTGGTCGACCCTCCGGTCGAAGCCGTAGGCGGCGGCGTCGAGAGCGGCCACCGCGTCGGGCGTGGGAGCGGCCGGCTCGAACGTCTCGCGCTCCTCCAGCCCAGGCGTGCCGACGAGCGCGAGCAAAGGGGTCGTGGGAACGAGGCCGTACCGCGCGTACAGCCCGTTCGAGATCGGCTGGATCGAGTCGGTGAGCGTGAGTCGCCTGCGGTTCTCGTCGCCCCAGGCCCGCTCGAGCAGCGCCCGGCCGAGGCCTCGCCCTTGGTGTTCGGGACGCACGAAGAGCGATGAGAGAAACCACGCGTCGCCGCGATCGAGCGCCGCGACGAACGCGACCACGCGCCTTTCGTCCTCAGCGACGAAGCACCGCTGCGGGTCGTGCCGGAGCAGGTGCCGGTGCTGGGCGGCGAAGGCCTCCGGCGAGGGGTTCGGTGGCTCGAAGCCGTGCCGCTGGAAGACCTCGCCGATTGCAGCGCGGAAGACGTCGTCGAGCGCCGCCACGTCGGCGTCCATCGTGGGCCGAATCTCCATGTATGCCCGATAGTGCCGTTTGAATCGCGGCCGGGCCTGGCAAACTCAGACCATGACTCACGACCAGCTTTCGGCGCTCATCGAGCAGGGCGAGGAGAAGGGGTGCGTCAACCTGTCCGCGTTCACGGAGCTGACGCAGGAGCTCGAACTCGAGGACGAGGCGCTCGAGGCGCTCTACGCCGAGCTCGACGAGCGCGGCATCGAGCTCACCGACGACTGCGGCAACGCCCAGACGAAGGACAGCACCTACGTGAACGGCGACCTCGCCGTCCAGACGACCGACGCGCTCCAGCTCTTCCTCAACGAAGCCGGTCGCTACCCGCTGCTGACCGCACAGGAGGAGGTCGAGCTCGCGAAGCGGATCGAGCGCGGCGACAAGGCCGCCAAGGACCGGATGGTCAACTCGAACCTCCGGCTCGTCGTCTCGATCGCCAAGAAGTACCAGGGCCACGGGCTCTCGCTCCTCGACTTGATCCAGGAGGGGATCATCGGCCTCATCCGCGCCGTCGAGAAGTTCGACTGGCGCCGCGGCTACAAGTTCTCCACGTACGCGACCTGGTGGATCCGGCAGGCCGTCCAGCGCGGCGTCGCGAACAAGTCGCGCACAATCCGGATCCCGGTGCACATCGTCGAGCGGGAACAGAAGATCGGCCGCGCGACGCGCGAGCTGACCCTGAAGCTCGAGCGCGACCCGACCGACGAGGAGATCGCGAAGGTCGCGAAGTTGCCGCTCAAGCAGGTGCGCGAGGTGCGCCAGGCGGCGCGGGCGGTGGCGAGCCTCGACAAGCCCGTCGGCGAGGACGACGGCGCGGAGCTCGGCGACATCGTCGCGACGTCGGGGGAGAGCGTCGAGGAGGAGGTGCACGTGAGCCTCGAGCAGGAGACGCTGCATCGCGCGCTCGAGGAGCTGCCCGAGCGCGAGCGCGACATCCTCAAGCTCCGCTACGGGCTCGACGGCGATCCGGACCCGAAGTCGCTCGAGGAGATCGGCCGCACGCTCGGCATGACCCGCGAGCGCGTCCGCCAGATCGAGGCGCAGGCGCTCGAGCGGCTCTCGATGCAGCGCGAGATCGAGGCACTGTCACCGGCTTGAGACTTCCGAGGCTCGCGCTCCTGGCCGCCGGTGCCGCGGGCGTCGTGGCCGGGAGCTCGGGCGCACGCCGAGCCCCACGTTCCGCCAGCTCCTCGACGCTGGCATCCCGATCTACTGCGGCGGCGGCACCAAGCCATACGTCGCACTCACGTTCGACGACGGGCCGGGGCCGTACACGAGCCAGCTCGTCGCGCTCCTCCGGCAGTACGGCGCGCGGGCGACCTTCTTCGACATCGGCAGCAAGGTCGTCGGCCACCCGCGCCTCGTGCGACTGGAGGCCTCGGTTGGCACGATCGGCGACCACAGCTTCACGCACCCGAACCTGATCACGCTGCCGCAGGCCCGGATCCGGAGCGAGCTCGCGCGAACGAAGAAGGCGATCAGGCGGATCAGCGGGCGGAAGGTGATCCTCTTCCGGCCGCCGTTCGGCGACAACGCGCAGGAGATCCTGCGGGTCGCGCACAGCCTCGGCATGCTCGAGGTGATGTGGAACCAGGACTCGGGCGACGCGTCGGAGGCTTCGACGCCGTCCTCGCAGGAGATCTACCGGCACCTCGTCGACCGCGTGCGCGCCGGCGGGATCGTGCTCATGCACGAGGACGAGGTCGTGCCGCGGACGCTCGACGCCCTGCGCATGTTCCTGCCTGTGCTCCAGCAGGAGGGGTTGAGGGCGGTGACGGTGCCGCAGCTCCTGCGGCTCGACCCGCCGCCGCTCGAGCAGGTGGCGAAGGGCTCAGGCGGCTGTAACTCCTCCTGGCACCCGTAGCGTCCGCTCGGCCTCGCCGGCCGCTCCCTCGACGTCGCGCATCCCCGGGAGGAAGAGCGCGCCGAGGGTGATCGCCCCGCCGACGGCGGCCGCCCCGACCAGCGTCGCCCGCGCACCCACCGCCGCCGCGACCGGCGCCGTCAGCGCGAAGGACAAAGGAAGGAGCCCGATCGAGATGAGCCAGTCGAGGCTCGAGACCCGGCCCAGCATCGAGGCCGGCACGTGGCGCTGCTTCAGCGTCGCCCAGACGATCGTCCCCGCCGCCTCGAGCGCGTTGAAGAGCAGGCAGGCGACCGCGAGCTGCCACACCGCGGTGGCGAGCCCGTAGCCGGCGACGGCGAGCGTCGCGAGCGTCCACACGGCGTAGATGAACGAGACGTCGCGGCGCGGATGGCCGCGCTGCCCCATCACGAGCGCCGCGCCGACCGCGCCGACGCCCCCGGCGGCGAACACGAGGCCGAGCGAGCGGGCCGAGGCGTGCAGGTCGTTCTTGACGACGTACGGGAGCAGGACCTCCGTCGGGCCGAGGAACGCGAGGTACGCGAGCGCCGCCGAGAGCAGCGTTCCCCAGAGCCAGACCCGCCGGCGCACGAACCGCAGCCCCGCCTTGAGCGCCGCCCACGCGGGCTCGGGCTCTTCGGTTCGCACCCGCGGCGGCCGCATCGCGAGCACGGCCGCTCCCGAGGCCGCGAACGAGATCGCGTCGACGACGAAGGCGGCGCCCGTCGAGACCGCGACGAGCCAGCCGCCGAGCGCCGGTCCTGCGAGCCGCAGCGCGACCGGCCGCACGAACTGGTCGAGCGAGTTCGCCGCCGGCAGGTCGCCGGCCGGCAGCAGGTCGGGCATGACCGCGTCGAAGGCAGGCGTGAAGAACGCCGTCCCGACGCCGTAGACGGCGACGAGCGCGACGAGCTCCCAGAACCGCAGCGCGCCCGCAAGCGCGAGCACCGCCAGCCCGGCCACCGCCGCTGCCCGCACCGCGTCTGCGGCGAGCATGACCCTGCGCCGGTCGAGCCGGTCGGTGACGACCCCGCCGGGAAGGAGGAACGCGATCGTCGGAACGGTCATCCCGATGCCGACGATCGAGAGCGCCGCCGGCGCGTTCCACAGGACGTACGCCTCCCAGGCGATCGCGACGAGGAAGATGCCGTCGCCGAGGAGCGAGATCGTCATGCCCGCCCAGAGCAGACGGAAGTCACGGTGCTTAAGCGGCGCGAGGAGGTTGACGGAGGAGAGCCCGCCGGGGCGGTCGAGCGCCTCGTGACTATGCTGCATCGGACTCGGCAGCGTTCTCGTCGACCAGGTATTCGACGAGCGCCGTCCGATCCAGGGCGCGGGCGAAGAGGAAGCCCTGGCCGAGCTCGCACCCGAGGCTTTGCAGCGAGACGATCTGCTCGGGTCGCTCGACCCCCTCGGCGACGACGTCGAGCTTCAGGCTGTCGCCGAGTGCGACGATCGCCGCAGTGAGGGTCGACTCCTCCTCGCCCGCGGCGAGGAAGGAGCGGTCCATCTTGAGGATGTCGACTGGGAACCGGCTCAGGTAGCTGAGCGACGAGTAGCCCGTGCCGAAGTCGTCCATCGCGAGCCGCACGCCGAGCTCCTTCAGCTGATGCAGGCGCGCGACCGCCACGTCGATGTCGGCCATCATCACCGACTCCGTGATCTCGAGGACGAGCGCGGATGGGGTCAGCCCGCTCTCCTCGAGCGCGCTGCGGACGTCGTCGACGATCGTCTCCGACTGGAGCTGCTTCACCGACAGGTTGACGCTCATCGTCAGCGGCTCGGGGCGCGCGAACTCCTCGTGGAGGTGGACCGCCTGCCGGCAGGCCTGCTGCAGGACCCAGCGGCCGAGCGGGATGATCATGCCGGTCTCCTCCGCGAGCGGGATGAACTGGAGCGGCGGGATGTTGCCGCGCGTCGGGTGCGTCCAGCGGAGGAGCGCCTCGACGCCGTACATCATCCGGCCGTCGAGCCGGACGACGGGCTGGTAGTGGACCTCGAGCTCGTTCTCGTCGAGCGCCCGCTGGAGCTCGGCGCGGAGTTCGAGCCGCTCGAGGACGCGCTCGTGCATGGCGGGCTCGAAGACCCGGTAGCTGCCCTTGCTGTCCCGCTTGGCCATGTACATGGCGACGTCGGCATTCCGGAGGAGCTCCTCGGCGTCGTGCGCCGGGACCTCGCCGTCGGCGAGGCAGATCCCGAGGCTCGCCCGCGGGAAGACCTGCTTCGCGTCGATCTCGAACTGCGCCTCGAGCGCCTCGAGGATCCGGTCGGCGACGTCCGCCGCCTCCTGGAGGTCTCCGACCCCGTCGAGGAGGACCGCGAACTCGTCGCCGCCGAAGCGCGCGACGGTATCGGAGGGCCGCACGGTGCGGATGAGGCGCTGCGCGACCTCCTGGAGGACGACGTCGCCCGCCGCGTGGCCGAGGCTGTCGTTGACGGTCTTGAAGTCGTCGAGGTCGATGAACATGACGCCGACGGTGGTCGAGCCTCGCTGGGCGCGCATGAGCGCCTGCTGGACGCGGTCGGCGAAGAGGGCGCGGTTGGCGAGATTCGTCACCGGGTCGTGGAAGGCCTGATGGGCGAGCTGCTCCTCGAAGGCCTTGCGCTCGCTGACGTCGCGGCTGTTCAAGACGATCCCGTGCACGTGCTCGTCGCGCAGGAGATCCGTGTGCTGCACCTCGAACTGGAGCCAGGTCCCGTCGCGGTGCCGAAGCAGGCACTCCAGCGCGTGCGTCTCCGTCCGCTCGCGGCCGACGTCCGACACGACCTGCGCGAGCCGCGGCCGGTCGGCCTCGCTCACGAGGCGGTCGAAGCGCGTCCCCTCGACCTCGTCGGCCGGGTAGCCGAGCACGCGCTCGATCGACGGGCTCTGGTAGGTCACGACGCCGTCGGCGTCGAGGACGGTGATCAGGTCGCTCGAGTGCGCGACGAGCGAACGGAAGCGCGCCTCGCTCTGCCGGCGGTGGAGATCCTCGGCGAGCACCGCGCCCTCGACGCCCAGCGACACCTGCGTCGCAAGCGCCTCGAGCGAGTCGACCTGCTCTCGGCGGAGGGGCTCGGGCGAGCACAGCGCGAGCACGCCGCGCAGCTCGTCGCGTACGGAGAGCGGGAAGACGAGCACCGCTTCGCCTTCGAAGAGCCGGAGCTCGCTGCGGACATGATCGGGCACGGCCGCAAGCGACGTGTGCGAGGCGTCGCGGAGCCAGTCGGCGCCTGTGTGACCAAGCTGCCACGCCTCCCCTTCCGTCGAGGCGGCGACGAGGCCGCTCCCTTCGGCGACGAGCACGAGCCGAGCCCGGGCCTCCGGGCCGAGGAGCTCCTGGACGGCGGAGATGGCGGCGGCGTGGACCTGCTCGCGGCCGGCGGCGGCGACGAGCGCGGCGCCCGCCTGCCGCAGCGCCAGCTCGCGCGTCGCGGCGCGCTCCTCCTGGCGCACGAGGCCGGCCATGCGCGCGACGA
Source organism: Gaiellaceae bacterium (assembly GCA_035640455.1). GTDB lineage: Bacteria > Actinomycetota > Thermoleophilia > Gaiellales > Gaiellaceae > AC-50. Next base: position 6,285 of record DASQWB010000009.1, read on the forward strand.
CGAGCAGGAAGAGCGCGGCCGAGGCGACGACGACGACGAGGAGGTCGGGGTTGTGGAACTGCTGGGCGACGCGGATCCCCGGCGCGATCAGGCAGGCGATGCCGAGGAGCGCCAGGCGCAGCTTCGTCAGCCGCGTCCGGAGATCCTGCGACTGATCCTCGAGCGTGCGCATCGACGGATGCAGCGCGGCCGCTCCCCAGAAGAGGTAGTAGAGGATCCAGCCGACGTCGTAGATCAGCTGGTGGTCGTACGTGTTCTTGAGGAGCGCGAGGTTGTACGCGGAGTCGGTCGCGAGCAGCGAGACGATGCTGCCGACGAGCAGGTAGAAGGCGGGCGCCTTCTTGCCGGTGTCGACCGCGAGCCGGATCGCGGCGGCGAGCAAGAGGACGTCGCCGAGCGGGTACGCCACCGAGACGAGCTTCGCGAGCAGCGAGAGGCCCGAGAGGTGGACGTTGGGCGCGATGATGAAGACCCAGGAGAGCAGGCCGACGCCGACGGTGAGGATGAGCGCGTCGATGAGCGCGGCCGGATCGCGGCGGGGCGTCCGCCGCTTCACGAGGACGAGCAGGCCGGCCATGAGCACGGGGTAGACGGCGACGTAGAGTGCGTCTCCGAAGGACGGGAACGGGACGTCGACCCCGGCGAGCTTCGGGTAGCTGTACGTGTACATGTCGCCGGCGAAGAACAGGAGCTGGCCCGCGGCAAAGAGCCACCAGGCGGCACGCGCGCGCGGCCGGTTCATGCGGATCCCGACGACGATCGCGACGACGCCCGAGAGGCCGAGCAGGTTGATGAGCGGGCCGTTGCCCGCGAGCGGCGGGAAGAACAGGTAGACGAGCATGAGCGCGCCCGTCACGCCGAGGTAGAGCGCCCAGACGCGGTTTCTCACGGCAACGCCGCTGCTCATGCCGCCACCTCCTCCGTGCGGGCCGCCTGGAGGTCGAAGCGCGCCGCGAGCTTGCCGAGCACGTCGACGAGCTGCTCGATCTCCGCGTTCGTGTTGGCCGCCGTGATCTGGATCCGGAAGCCGACCTCGTTCTTCGGCACGAGCGGGTAGGAGGCAAGTGTCACGTAGATGCCGTTCTCGAAGAGGAAGCGGCCGACCTCGCCGACGTCCTCGTGGCGGGCGAGCGGCACCTCGACGAGCGGAAAGCCCGAGCGGTTCGGCGTGTGCGCGCCGAGGCGATCGATGCACTCGAGGACCTGCGCGGCCTTCCGCCACAGGTCGGCGCGGATCGCGTCGCCGCGGGCCTCGTTGACGTCGAACCCCGCGAGGACGGTTGCGAGCGACGCCACCGGCGAGGGGCCGGAGTAGAGGTAGGGCGGCGCCGCCGTCTTCAGCAGCCGCTTCAGCTCGGTGGGGCAGGCGACGAAGGCGGCGAGCGACGAGTAGGCCTTCGAGAATCCGGACACGAGGACGACGTGGTCGTAGCTCTCGCCGAAGTGACGGACGACGCTGTTCCCGCGGCTGCCGTAGGGGCTCGTCTCGTCGAAGCCGCGCTCGCCGATGACGCCGAACCCGTGCGCGTCGTCGACGTACAGCACCGCGTCGTACTCACGCGCGAGGCGCGCGAAGGCCGGCAGGTCGGGCGCGTTCCCGGTCATGCTGTTGACGCCGTCCATGCAGACGAGGCGCGGGGCGGGATGTCCCTCGCGGAGCAACCGCTGCAGGTCCTCCGGATCCTCGAACGCGAACCGCCGGAGCGTCGCGCCCGAGGCCTCGGCGAAGCGGCAGCCGTCGTAGATCGTCTTGTGGGCCCGGTTCTCGAGGAACACCGTCCCGCCGCCGGCGAGGACCGGGATCACCGACATGTGGATGAGGGTGATCGTGGGCAGGACGAGCGCGTCCTCGCAGCCGAGGAGCTCGGCCAGGCGCTCCTCGATCTGCTCGTAGAGGACCGGGCTGCCGAGCAGGCGCGACCAGCTCGGGTGCGTTCCCCAGCGGGCCAGGTACTCGGGGACCGCCTCGACGATCTCGCGATCGAGGTCGAAGCCGAGGTAGTTGCAGGAGGCGAAGTCGGCGAGCCACTGGTCGCCGACGCGGATCATCCGGCCGTCGATCTCGTCGATCACGGCGTCCGTCATCGGGTTCGAGCGCTCGAGCTCGACCAGGTCGTCACAGGCTGCGAGCCAGCGGTTGATCCAGGGCAGGGACGCGACTGAGGACCGGGGGCCGCCCCGGCGTCGGGCGCTCATACGGCCCCACATCGACAGCAGCGGCCGAGGGCTTTAGGCCCTCGAATTATCCGCCCGAAGTCAGAGCTTTCTTGTCCCGAGGCCGGTGTCCTCGGGGGGTGACGGCGGAGCCCGCCGCGAGGGCGAACGCGCACCCTTCCTCGAGCGACATCGCTTGTCCCTCCTCGTAGCGCGCCGTGTAGGTCGCGGTGTCGAGGAGGGTCAGCGTGCGCGCGAGCCAGCGGTCGTAGAGCTTCTGCTGGTCGGGCTGGCGAAGGGCCCCGACCGAGGCGCGGACGGCGTCGCTCGCGCCGAAGAGGGTCGCTGCGCGCTCGGCGTCTCCGAGCGTGGCGGCGAGACCGGCGTAGGTGTCGAGGCAGACGGCGACCCCGAGCGGCTCGCCGAGCCCCCGCGAGAGGTTCAGGCTCTCGGCGAGGAGCGCGAGCACCTCTTCCGCGTCGTCCAGCTCGAGCAGCGCGGCCGCGAGCGAGCGCGAGGCGGCGGCGAGCTCGTGCTCGTCACCGGCCTTGCGCGACGCGTCCCGCGCCTCCGTCAGCCACACCACCGCTTCGGCGAGATCGCCGGTGGTTAGGGCGAGCAGCCCGAGGTTGTCCTTCGCAATCGCCATGGAGCGCAGGTCGCCGATCGCGGTGAAGCACTCGATGGCTTGTGAGTAGAGCTCGCGCGCCTTGTCGAGCTCGTCGCTGAAGAAGGCGAGATTGCCCAGATTCACGAGCGTCGTCGCGGCCGGGCGCGGATCGTCGATTCCCTGAGCGGCCTCCAGGCCGGCCTCGAACATCAGGCGCGCATAGTCGAGGTCGCCTTGCTCGCCGGCCAGGATTCCGGCCGAGTTCAGCGCATAGGTCCGGCGGCCGGACGGTTCGTCGGGCGTCGCCGCGAGCGCGTCCTCGAGCGCCTTGCGACCTTCTGCCAGGTGGCCGTGCAGCTGCCAGAAGTGGCGCAGGGCAACGGCGAGACGAAGCGCCGCCTCGCCCTCTCCCGATGCGAGTGCGAAGCCGAACGCAGCGCGAAGGTTGTCGTGCTCCGCCGCACACCGCCCAAGCCACAGCGCCTGCTCGTTCGCCATGAGCCGCGGCTCGGCCTCCTCCGCGAAGGCGAGGAAGTGCTCCAGGTGACGTCGCCGAACCTCCTGCTCCATCCCGCCCGCGGCGAGGCGCAGGAGCGAGTACTCCCGCACCGTCTCGAGCATCGAGAATCGCGGCTCGTCGCCATCGGCTTGCCGCACGAGGCTCTCGTCCACAAGAGTGGCGATCCCCTCGAGCATTGACCCGTCGACGCGGCAAACGGCCTCCGCCGAGGCGAGCGTGCAGCCGCCGGCGAAGACGCCGAGCTGCGCGAAGAGCCGCTGGTCGTCCTCCCCGAGCAGGTCGTAGCTCCAGTCGAGGGTCGTCCGCAGCGTCTGTTGGTGCTGCGGCGCGTCGCGGCGTCCACCGGTTAGGAGCTCGAGGCGGTTGCCCAGCCGGGAGAGCATTGCGGCCGGCGGCAGGAGCTTCGTCCGGGCGGCGGCGAGCTCGATCGCGAGCGGCAGGCCGTCTAGCCGGGCGCATAGCTCGGCCACGGCCGCGGCGTTCTGCTCGCTCACGGCGAAGTCGGGCTTCGCGGCCTGGGCCCGCGCGACGAAGAGCTCCGCCGCTTCGTCCTCGGCGAGCGGAGGCACCGAGAACTCGTGCTCGCCGGCGATACGGAGGCGGGCGCGGCTCGTCGCGACCACCTTCAGCGCCGGCGCCGACTCGAGGAGCCGCGCGACTGTGCCCGCCGCCGGCAGCACCTGCTCGAAGTTGTCCACGAGCAGGAGCAGCTCCGCCCCGCCGAGCACGCGGATCAACGCCTCCTCCGGGTCCTGCACGGCCTCCTGGACGCCGACCGCGTGGAGGATCGTGCGCGCGACGAGCGTCGGGTCGTGGATCGTCGCCAGCACCGCCGCGCCCGAGCCATCCCTGAACTCGGGCGCGAGGCGCCGCGCGAGCTCGAGCGCGAGGCGCGTCTTCCCGATCCCACCCGGGCCGGTGAGCGTGACCAGCCGGACGTCGTCCCTTCGAAGGAGTTCGGCGAGCGCCGCGAGCTCGTGCTCCCGCCCGAGCAGAGGCGTCGGCGGAACCGGCACGCGTTGCGGAGGCCGGCGAGCCGCCGGCGGGTCGAGGGCCGGATCGTGCTCGAGGATCGCCCGCTCGAGCTGCTGGAGCGTCTCACCGGGCTCGATCCCGAGCTCGTCGACGAGCGTCCGGCGCGTCCGCTGGTAGACGGCGAGGGCGTCGGCTTGGCGGCCGGCGCGGTAGAGCGCGAGCATGAGCTGCGCCCGCAGCCGCTCCCGGAAGGGGTTCTCGGCGATCAGCCGCTCGAGCTCGGCGACGAGGGCTGCGTGACGGCCGAGCGCGAGATCGGCGTCGATCCGGTCCTCGAGCGTCCCGAGGTGGAGCTCGTCGAGGCGGAGGATCTCCGCCTGCGCAAACTGCTCCCACGCCAGGTCGGCGAGCGGCGGCCCGCGCCAGAGCGTGAGCGCCTCCGCGAGCTCCTCGGCCGCCGTGGCCGGATCTCCGGCGGCGAGCGCCGTGCGCCCCCGCACGGCGAGGCGCTCGAAGCGCAGGAGATCGACGGCCTCGGGGTCGACGGCGAGCCGGTACCCCGGCGGCGCCGTCTCGAGCGCCCCCGGCGAGAGGAGCTTCCGGAGCTGCGAGACGTAGACCTGGAGGGTGTTTCGAGCCGTCTCGGGAGGGTTCTCGCCCCACAGCGAGTCGACGAGATGGTCCGCGGAGACGACCTTGTTGGACTCGAGGAGCAGGATCGCGAGCAGCGTCCGCAGCTTCGGGCCACCGAGCGGGAGCGGCACGCCTTCGCGGCGTACGAGCAGGGGTCCGAGGAGGCAGAACTCATCCATGGTTCCTTGGTCTTAGCACGATTTCTGCGTTCCTTCAGCAGTCCTTCAGCGCCCCGTGAGACGCTGGCGCCGTGATTTCAGTGTCAACCGTCAACGACAAGAACCGCGGCACGGCCGTCGCCGTCGCGGCCATTCCCCCCCTCGAAAGGAGGAGCGATGAGGAGCGCAAGCAGCTGGAGCTGATCCGCGGGGGAGCGGGGGGCGGCCATTCGAGGCCGTCCCTCGCTGGTTCCCTCCGGTGGCTCGCGTGAGCACGAACGCGACCCGACTCGTTCCGGAGCGACTGCGGCGACCGCTGCGGTCGCCGTCGTTCCGCGCGCTCGCGCTCGGCAAGAGCATCTCGTATCTCGGCGACTGGTTGATGGTCGCCGTTCTCGTCGGCTGGGTCTACGAGTCGACGTCGTCGGTGGCGCAGGTCGCGACGCTGATGGCGATTCGGCTCGTGCCGCCGATCGTCGGCGGCGGTCTCGCGGCCGCGCTCGTCGACCGGCTGCCGCGGCGCCGTGTGCTCCTTTGGAGCGAGGCGGCCTGCGCGGCGACCGTCGCCGGGGCGCTCGGCGGCGTGCTCGTCGGATCGCGGCCGCTCGTCTTCGTCTTCGTCGGCCTCTGCGGCCTCGTCGCGATGGTCTCGAGCGTCGCCGGCAACGCCCTCATCCCGATGGTCGTCGAGCAAGACGAGTTGCCGGCGGCAAACGGGATCCACGCCGTCGGCCAGGAGGCGGCGATGGCGCTCGGCGCCGTCGCGGGCGGCGTGACGCTCGCACTCGGCGGCGCAGCGACCGGACTGCTCGCGAACCTCGCGAGCTACGGCCTCGCCCTCGTCCTCTTCACGCGCATCAGGCCCGCTGGCGATTCCGTCGGCGCGCGCGGAGCGACCGCGCGCGGCGGATTCGCCTCGGGCCTGCGGTACGTCTGCGCCAGTCGCACGCTGATCGTCGTCGTCGGGTCATTCGGCCTCGGCACGCTCGCGACCGGTCTCGTCAACGCGACCCTTCCGAAGTTCACGAACGGGCTCGGCTTGGGCGGGAGCGGATACGGCTTCGCCATCGCCGCCCTCGCGTGCGGGATGATGACCGGCGAGGCGCTCACGGGCGCCGCTGCCAACCGCGTCGACGCACGCTGGCTCGCCCCCGGACTCGGCGCGATGGGCGGCCTCTTCCTCGCCTTCGCCTGGGCCGGCAGCCCCGCGGCCGCGCTCGCCCTGCTCGCCGCGTTCGGCGTCGCCAACGGCTTCACCGAGATCGTGATGACGACCGCGATCCACCAGCAGGCGGACGCCGCCTACCACGGACGCGTCTTCGGCGTCGGCTCGACGCTCTGGCGGACGACGATGCTCGGCGCGGTTGTCCTCGCGCCGGCCGTCGACGCCGTCGCCTCGCCCGCCCAGGCGGTCACGATCGCAGCAGGCTTCCTCGTCGCCGGCGCCCTCGCCGTCCACGTGACGCTGCGGCATAAGGCTCCCAAGGCCGCGCCGGCACCGGCCTGAGTCAGGCGACGCGGATCCGCTCCGCCGGCTCGGCGGCCAGGAGTGCGGGCTCGCTCCGCGACAGCTCCTCGAGCGCGTCCACCACGCTCGGGCAGAACTGCGTTCCTGCGTGCTCGCGGATCTCGGCGAGCGCGGCGAGCATCGGGCGCGCGGTTCGATACGGGCGCGCGCTCGTGAGCGCGTCGAACGCGTCGGCGACGAGCACGATCCGCGCCGGCAGCGGGATGTCTTCGCCCGCCAAGCCGTCGGGATAGCCCGTGCCGTCCATCCGCTCGTGGCTCGACCGGGCGCACTGGCGGACGAACGGATGCAGGTCGAGCTCCGAGAGGATGTAGTCGGAGATCACGGGATGCGTCCGGATGACCTCCCACTCCCGCTCGTCGAGCGGGGCCTGCTTGCGGAGGATCTGCTCGGGAATGCCGATCTTGCCCACGTCATGGAGGAGCGCGCCGATCTCGATCGCCTCGAGCTCGTCGCCGGTGAAGCCGAGCCGCTTCGCGAGCCCGACGGCGAGCGCGGCGACGCGCTCCGTATGCCCCCCGGTGTAAGCGTCTTTGGCGTCCATGCTGCGTGAGAGAGCGGCGATCGTGTCTCGGTGGGCGCGCCGGAGCTTGAGGTTCGCCTCGCGAATCTCCGCGACGGCCGCGGAGGTTCGTTCGAGGTACTGCCGGACCGACAGGACCATCACGGCCGGCGGCAACGCAAAGGCGACCAGACCCGCCGTTCCGATCTGCTTGTACGCAGTCGTGCCGGCGAGGGCGAGAGGCCCGAAGAGCACGAAGTGGTACCTCGCCCAATGGAAGCGTTCTCCCCAGACTGCGCGCCACGACGTGTGCTCGGCGAGGCTCATCGCGAGGCAGAGCAGACCGTTGTTCACGGCGGCGTAGACGGAGCCCGCGAGTATGGCGGCACCCAGGCGCCACCACCCCTCCACGGCGTGGAAGAGGAGCGACGCGGCGGCGGTCGAGAGCGCGAAATTCGACGCATCGAAGGCGGCCTTGTGGAGATCGCGCCGCCTGCGCAGCCACTGGACGAAGGCCGCGACGACGGCAATCGCCATCGCCGTGCCGGTGTCTAGCACGAAGGTGCTCGCAAGCATTCCAATCGCTGAGACGCTCACGCTGCCGCGGCCGTAGACCGGCACGGAGAAGAGCTGGAGGACGAGCGTGAGCGCGAGGAGCGTCACCGCGCGCGCGGGCTCCTCGGAGACCGTCTCGGCGATGGGTCGGAGCATCGCGATCAGCGCTCCTGAGGAGACGATCGCCAAGACGATGATCAGCGTCGCGACGCGCTCGTCGAGCTTCGACGGCGCCCGCGGCCCGAGCGGCGAGCGGGAGAGCAGAGGATCGACGAGCTTCACCGCAACGTCCCAACCGGGCGGACAGCCCCCGAGATGGGGGCCGGTGGGAACCAGCACGTGTGGGGATGCCGCATGTCGAAGAACCTCCTGCCGAGCGTCCGGACCGCTCAACTGAGGTTTGTGTCAGGCCGCGACCAAGCGCCTCCCCTATGTGGGGGATCCGATTGGGACGCCGCCGCCCCCGACATGGCCGACGCGGCTCATATCGCTGGTGCGAGAAGAGGATCCGGCCGAAGTCGTCATGGCTCGCGCGGAGCGCGAGCCGGACTTCGGTCGGGAGTGGAGCCAACGGGACTCGAACCCGTGACCTTCTGGCTGCCAGCCAGACGCTCTCCCAGCTGAGCTATGGCCCCGAGGGGCCGGATTGTACCGGCCTCCGAGGCCCTTCTAGGCCGTCGCGGCCTCGAGCTCGACCGCCGGCACGTCGCCCCACAGCTCCTCGAGCCGGTAATAGTCGCGCGCCTCCGGCGTGAACACGTGCAGGACCACGTCGAGGTAGTCGACGACGATCCACGTCCCCTGCGCCGCGCCGTCGACCGAGTGGGGCAGGATCCGGTGGTCGCGCTTCAGGCGGGCGTACACCTCGTCCTGGATCGCCTTGGTCTGGCGCGGGTTCTGCCCCGTGCAGATGACGAAGAAGTCCGTGTAGATGCACACGGGCCGCATGTCGAGGATGAGGACGTCCGTCGCCAGCTTGCTCTGGGCGAGGCCGGCGATGTGGCGGGCTTGTTCGAGCGAGGTCAGAGCCGGATCAGGTCCTTTCTTCGCCGCCAGTCTAGCGCCGGTACAGGCCGAGCTCCGCGATCAGCCGCGCCACCGGCGCGGAGACGAGGCCGTCGAGCGGCTCGCCCGCGGCGGCGCGCGCGCGCAGGTCGCGCGAGGCGATCTCGTGCGGCTCGATCGGGAAGAAGAGGACGCGCTCCGGGCTC
>DASQWB010000010.1:0-54635 GCA_035640455.1 Gaiellaceae bacterium
GGGTCGTCGCTCTCGCCCTCGACGACGTCGTGCCACCAGACGTCGCGTCCCTCCTCGAAGCCGACATCGCCGCCGGTGCGGCGCAGGACGACGGTCCGCTTCACGGTCGGTGAGTCGGCGAGCGCCTCGTCGGCATTCCCCTTCAGCGGCACGGTGGCGCCGTTCCGCCAGCCCTCGTCCTGGGTGATCAGCACCTCGCACTCCATGTCGTTGAGACGACCGGAGAGCGAGTCGGCGGAGAAGCCGCCGAAGACGACGGTGTGTGGCGCACCGAGACGCGTGCATGCGAGCATCGCCACCGGCAGCTCGGGGACCATGCCCATGTAGATGCCGACGGGCGTTCCCTTCCGGACCCCGAGCTTCTTCAGGCCGTTGGCGAAGCGGACGACCTCCTTCTGGAGATCCGCGAAGGTGATCGTCCGCCGCTCGTCCTCCGGCTCGCCCTCCCAGTAGTAGGCGACCTTGTCGCCGTTCCCGGCTTCGACGTGCCGGTCGACGCAGTTGAAGCAGACGTTGAGTCTGCCGCCGATGTACCACTTCGCGTACGGCTGGTCCCACTCCAGGAGCTCGGTGAACGGCTCGAACCAGGTAACCCGCTCTCGGCCCTCCGTCTCCCAGAACTCCTGCCAGTCACGCTCGTAGATCTCGGCCGTGGCATTCGCCTGTGCGGCGAAGTCCTCCGGCGGCTCGTACCGACGCTCCTCGAGGAGCATCGTCTCGATCGCCTGACCTCCAGTCTGCGTCGTCGCCATCTCTACGCTCCTTTAGCCTTCGACTCGTCGGGGCATCGGGCTCGTGGGCCGCGCCGCCGCCGGCAGCGCGCCCCAGAACGGCGCACCCACCGGAAGCACAGGCCTCGGCGACATGCCGTTCACGACGCCCGCCGCGGAGGCATACCAGGCGACCGCCGCCGTGACGATCCCGGCCCAGCCGCCGGCGTGCACCCAGCCGCTGTTCTCGTGTCCGTGCGCCTCCATGAAGAACCCGATCGCGAGCAGCACCTCGGTGATCTGCAGCGTCAAGAAGACGCCGAAGACCGCGATGTTCACGCGGGTCGACCAGAGGAGCATGTAGAAGTTGAAGATCGCGAACGCGAGCAGGAACCACGCGAGCGCGTTCGGGACGTCCGCCTTGCTCGCCGTGATCGCGGTGTCGAAGTTCTTCGACAGGGTCGCGAACGTCACGAAGATGCCGAGCGCGAGCCAAAACCCGCCGTAGGTCGAGAACGCCGTCGACCCGAAGACGTTGCGGTTGCGGAACTCCCACATCCCCGCGAGCAGCTGGACGAGCCCGCCGTAGAAGAGCGCGAGGCCGACCCAGATCAGGTCGGGGATGAAGGTCGCGTTGTGCCCGCTCAGGATGAACGTCGTCAGCGCAAAGGCCGCGAGCCCGAGCGGCGCTGGGTCGGCGACCGGTAGGGCGGGGGCTGCGCGGACGTCTTCCTCGACTACAGCCATACGTGCCTCCTCGTTTCGAGCCCGACCTCGGGCAGGAGAGCGCGCCGGGCCGAGCAAGGCCCATTGAGACGGACTCCGATCTACCCGAGTTGCAGAGCTTTAAACGCGGCTTACGGCCGCGGCGAAACTCCCTCGAGTCGACCGGTCATTTAGGGCGTCAGGTCGTACGGGTACCGCGTGAGGTTCTCGGCGCCCTCGGGCGTGACGAGCACGAGGTCCTCGAGGCGGCAGCCGCCGAAGCCCTGGCGGTACAGGCCCGGCTCGACGGTGACGACGTCACCGGCGAGCAGCTCGGCGCCGACCTTGCCGAGCGCCGGCTCCTCGTGCACCTCGAGCCCCACCCCGTGCCCGAGGCTGTGGTAGAAGCCGTCGGACAGCACGGCCCCCTGCTCCTTCGTGCGCAGCGTCGGGTAGCCGTGGCGCTCGAAGACGTCGCAGGCCACCTCGTAGACGTGCCTTCCCGTCGCGCCCGCGCGGATCTCGGCGACCGAGCGGTCGAGCGCCTCCTTGACGAGGCGGGCGTACTCGGCGAGCTCGTCGGGGGGCGTGCCGACGACGAACGTGCGCGTCATGTCGGCGTAGCAGCCGGTCTCGCGGTCGCGCGGGTAGAGGTCGAGGACGATCGGCTCGTCGGGCGCGATCGGCCCGGAGCCGGTGTCGTGGCCGACGGCGGTCTGGGGGCCGTGCGAGACGATCGGGTCGTCGGACGACACGCCGTGGTCGCTGAAGACGCGCTCGATCGCCGCCTTCACCCGCTCGCACGTGAGCGGCTCGCCGTCGAGGCGGAGGATGCCGTTCGCGCGCTCGGCGCGCCGGAGCAGCGACCGCGCCTCGTCCATCGCCGCCTCGCACGCGCGCTGCGCCCGGCGGATACCCGCCAGCTCGGCCTCGTTCTTCACCCGCCGGCGGGCGACGAAGAACGGCCGGTCCCACGTGACCTCGACGCCGCTCTCGCGCAGCCGGTCGGCGACCTCGAGCGGGAACGTCGGCGGCACGAGCGCGCTCGTGACGCCGATCTCGCCGCACACGCGCATGGTCACCTCGCGGAGAATCTCGTCGTAGTTGAGCCCCTGCTCCTGCAGCTCGTCGCGGCCGAAGCGCTCGAAGGCGTAGACCTCGAGCCCGCCGTCCGCCTCGGCGACCCGATCCACCTCGAAGCTGCCGACGACGACGAGACGGCGGTCGCCGTGCTCGATGTAGAGGAAGGGATCCGGGACCCCGACTGGCACCTCGTGCCGGATCTCGGGGTTGCGGACAGAGTCGCCGACGATCACGACGTCGCTCATCGGGCGGGCATCGTATCGGGCGCGGACGCCGAGGCGGCGTGGATAAGCTCAAGCCCGTGGACGAGGCGCTCGCGCAGGCCGAGAAGCTGATGGAGACGTGGGAGCGGGAGCTCCGCCGCGAGCTTCCGGAGGGGACGGACATCTTCGACGCGCACGTCCACCTCGGCACCGACATCGACGGGTTCCGGGGCGACTACGACGAGCTCGAGCGGGTGCAGCGGCGCTTCGACGTCTCGCGCGCGTTCGTCTTCTGCCTCGACGAGCCGGACCGGCACCCTGCGTTCCGCGCCGCGAACGACCGCACCCTCGCCTACGCCGAGCGCTCGGGCGGCCGCCTGATCCCGTTCGTCCGGCTCGACCTCGCGGAGACGCCCGTCGAGGAGGCGACCCGCTGCCTCGACCGAGGCGCGCGCGGAATCAAGCTGCATCCGCGCGCCCAGCGGTTCCTGCTGAACGACGAGCGGCTCGCGCCCGTCTTCGAGCTCGCCGCGGAGCGCCGCGTCCCGATCCTCATCCACGGTGGCCGCGGGCTGCCGCCGATCGCCGACCACCTCGCGCGGCTCGTCGACCGGTATCCCGCCGCGCAGCTGATCATCGCGCACGGCGGGATCGCCGACCTCGCCGCGCTCGCCGAGCGCTTCTCCGGCAAGGCCGGGGTCTTCTTCGACACGTCCGTCTGGAGCCCCGTCGACCTGCTCGACTTCTACCACCAGATCTCGCCCGAGCAGGTCCTCTACGCCTCCGACTACCCCTATGGACAGCAGCCGAGCTCGCTCCTGATCGCGCTGCGGACGGCCAAGGTGACGGGCCTCGACGACGAGCAGCTCCGGAACATGCTCGGCGAGAACGCGCGCCGGATCGCGGACGACGAGCCGCCGTTCGAGCCCTCGCCGCCGAAGGGGCGCGCGACGTTCGAGCAGCCGATGGCGCTCGCCCGCGTCCACCAGTACCTGTCGATGGCGACGCCGCTCCTCTGGACGCGGCAGCCGGACACGATCGGCGTCATCGGCCTCGCCCTGAACGCCTGCGACGAGCGCAACGGCCGCGTCGCCGAGTTCGACCACATCAAGGAGCTCCTGACGACGGCGCGCGACCTCTGGCGCGCGCTCCCCGAGGTGGAGGACGAGCGCGATCGGATCGCGACGTCGCGGGCGACGTTTCGGCTCATCCACCTCGCGGACATCTTGGCGGTGACGAGTGGTGCTTGAGCTCAAGGTCAACGGCGGCGTCCACCACGCCGACCCGCCGGTAGAGCGGTCGCTCGCGCAGGTCCTGCGCGAGGACCTCGGCCTGACCGGGACGAAGATTGCCTGCGGCGAGGGCCACTGCGGCGCGTGCACGGTGCTCCTCGACGGAATCCCGGTGCTCTCGTGCATCACGCTCGCCCACACCGTCGCGGACCGGGAGATCACGACGATCGAGGGCCTGCGCGAGCATTCGCTCGTCGGCGCCTTCGTGCGGACGGACGCCCTGCAGTGCGGCTTCTGCACCCCGGGTCAGATCGTCTCCGCCTCGGCGCTCGTCGCCGCCACCCCGAGCCCGACGCCTGAGGAGATCCAGCACGCGATGGCCGGCAACCTCTGCCGCTGCGGCACCTATCCGAAGATCGAGGAGGCAATCCTGACGTGGCGCGACTGATTCGCACCGAGAAAGAGGTCGAAGGGCGCTACACCGAGCAGTGGATCGTCGTCGAGGAGGACGCGCTCGACCAGTGGCCCGCCGGGCCGCTCACGACGGTCGGACGGCCGGCGACCCGGGTCGACGGGCTCGAGCGGGCGACGGGCGAGGCCGAATACACGGCCGACGTCCAGCTCCTGGGGATGCTCCATGCCGCCGTGCTGCGGAGCCCATATGCGCGGGCGCGCCTCCGCGCCTTCGACCTCGACGCGATCCGCGCCACGCCGTGGGTGCGCGCCGTCGTCGGCCCCGGCGACCTCGAGCCGCTCACCGCCGAGCCCGCATACCACGGCCAGGCGGTCGCGGCCGTCGCCGCCGACTCGTACGACGGCGCGCGGGCCGCGCTCGAGCTCGGCCGGCCCGAGTGGGAGGACCTCGAGCCGCTCGTCGACCCGGAGGAGGCGGTGCGCCGCGGCTCGCTCATCTCCGAGCCGCGCCACTACGAGCGCGGCGACCTCGAGCGCGGGCTGGCCGAGGCCGACGTGGTCGTCGAGGCCGAGTACCGGACGCAGACCGTGCTCCACAACCCGCTCGAGACGCACCAGGCCGTCTGCGCGTGGGAGGGCGAGACCCTCGTCGTCTACGTCTCGACGCAGTACGTCTGGGGGGTCCGCGACGAGGTCGCCGACGCGTTCGACCTCCCAAAGGACCGCGTCCGTGTCGTCTGCCGGTTCATGGGCGGCGGCTTCGGCGCGAAGAATGACGCGGGCGACTACACGCTGATCGCGGCGGAGCTGGCGAGGCGCAGCGGCCGCCCGGTGCGCTGCGCGCTCACGCGCCGCGAGGAGAACCTAGAGGGCGGCAACCGGAACGCGACCATCCAGCGGCTGCGGATCGGCGCGCGCTCCGACGGAACCTTGACCGCCCTCGGCGGCGAGTTCATCGCGTCGGTCGGCTGGTCGGGCTGGGTCGGGCCGACGGCGGGCCCGATGCAGATGCTCTACGCGTGCGAGAACGTGCGCACCGTCGAGTACGGCGCGAAGCTCAACCTGCCGCCGATGGCCGCCTTTCGCGCGCCCGGCTTCGTCGAGGGTACCTTCGGCCTCGAGTGCCTCCTCGACGAGCTCGCCGCGCGGCTCGAGCTCGACCCGCTCGAGGTGCGGCGCCGGAACCACGCCGACACCGACCTCACAGACGAGCGGCCGTACTCCTCGAAGAACCTGATGGAGTGCTACCGGCGCGCCGAGCCGCACTGGGAGCGGCGGCACGAAGTGCGGGCGCGCTCCGAAGGGCCGTGGAAGCGGGGCGTCGGCATGGCGAGCCAGATCTGGTACGGCGGCGGCGGCCCGCCCTCATACGCGTGGATCCGTGTCGGCTCGGACGGCCGCGCCGTCGTCGTCACGGCGATGCAGGACATCGGCACCGGCACGCGGACGGCGATGGCGCAGATCGCGGCCGAGGAGCTCGGCCTGCCGCTCGACCGCGTGCGCGTCGAGCTCGGCGACACGGCGCGCGGCCCGTTCGCGACGCTCTCGGCCGGCTCGTCGACGACGCCCTCGATGGGCCCGGCCGTGCGCGCGGCGGCGGCCGACGCGAAGCGGCAGATCCTCGAGATCGCGGCGCAGCGCTTCCACCTCGAGGAGCGTGTGCTCGACCTCGAGGACGGGCACATCGTCTCCGCGGACGGCGGCTCGTGGCCGCTCGAGGAAGTGACCGGCCTGCTCGAGGACGCGCAGATCCTCGGCAAGGGCGCGCGGGGGCCGAACCCGACGGGGATGCGGGTGCTCACCTTCGGCGCGCAGGTGGCCGAGGTCGCGGTCGACGTCGAGACCGGCGAGGTGCGGGTCGAGCGCGTCTACGCGATCCACGACGTCGGGCGGATCATCAACCCGCTCGGCGCGGCAAGCCAGATCGAGGGGGGAATCGTCCAGGCGATCGGGCATGCGCTCTCGGAGCAGCGGCTCGACGACGGCAGCGGCCTCGTGCTGACGCAGACCCTCGACGCGTACAAGCTGCCGACGATCGCCGACGTGCCGGAGATCGTCTCCGAGCTCGTCGACCTGCCCGACGAGCACCTGACGAACCTCGGCTCGAAGGGCCTCGGCGAGCCGCCGATCATCCCGACGGCGGCGGCGATCGCGAACGCGATTCGCGACGCGACCGGCGCCGACGTGCGCTCACTGCCGATCACGCGCGAGGAGCTGCTGCGCGCGCTCGAGGCCGCGCGCGAGAAGGAGCGGCGTGAAGCTCCTGCGCCCGCGTGACGCGCAAGCCGCGGTCGCGGCGCTCGGCAACGGCTCGGTCGCCCTCGCCGGCGGCACCGACCTCGTGCCGCTCCTCCGCGACCGGATCGTGCGCGCCGAGACGCTCGTCCACCTCGCCGAAGCGGTCCCGCGCGGGATCGACGGGACGCGCATCGGAGCCGGCACGACCCTTGCCGAGCTCGAGGTCGACCCGCAGATCCCGGCCGCGCTCCGGGAGGCCTGCGCCCAGGCGGCCTCGCCGCAGCTCCGCTCGATGGGGACGATCGGCGGCAACCTGCGGCAGGCGACGAGATGCTGGTACTGGCGGCTCCAGTTTCCGTGCTGGCTGCACGGCGGCGAGATCTGCCACGCGAAGGCGGGGCAGCACCGCGAGCACGCGATCTTCGGCAATGACCGCTGCGCCTCGGCGCACCCGTCCGATCCGGCCGCCGCGCTGCTCGCGCTCGGCGCGCGCATCCGCACCGACCGGCGGGAGTTCGCGATCGCCGACCTCTACCGGCTGCCGACCGACGAGAACCGCGACGTCGTCGCGCTCGAGTCGGACGAGCTCGTGCTCGAGCTCGACGTGCCGATCCCCGACGCGAGCGTCTACCTGAAGGCGATGGACCGGCGGAAGTGGTCGTTCCCGCTCGTCGGCGTCGCCGCCGCCCGCTTCGGCGACCGCGTCGCCTACGGCCTTGCAGGGGTGGCGCCGATCCCGTGGGCGATCGACTCGGCGGAGGATCTCGACCGCGCGACCCCGCTCCCGGGCACGGTGTACAAGGTGCAGCTCGCCCGGGCGCTCGTGCGGCGCGCGTTTGCGTCGCTCTAGGCGCGGGGATGGTCCCCGCCGCTCGTGCGCGCACGCCTGCTCGCACTCATCCTCACCGCCGCGTCGTCCCCTGCGATCGCGGTCGTCCACCTCGGCGCCGCGAGCGCCGGCTCGGGCACCGCTGCGCCGCCGTCTCCGCGCGTGGCGGCTAAGGCCCCTGCCTGCCCGCTGCCGAGCCGCTACCGCGGCGCCTTCGAGCTCGCCGCGCGGCAGACGGCGCTGCCGCTCCCGCCCCTCGTCGCCGTCGCGCGGGTCGAGTCGCGCGTCGACCAGTCCGCTCGGTCGGGTCGCGGCGCGCATGGCATCCTCCAGGTGCTCCCCTCGACGGCCTCGGCGCTCGGCCTCGACGCCTCCCGCGCCCGGACGAACGTCCTCGCCGGCGCGAGGTACCTGCGGCAGCTCCTCGAGCGGTTCCAGTCCGCCGATCTCGCGCTGGCCGCGTACAACGCCGGTCCGGCGTCGGTCGACCGCTCCGGCGGCGCCCCGAGCGGCGAGACGATGACCTACGTGGCGAACGTCACCGCCGCCTGGCGCTCGCTCCGCGGCTGCACCTGATCCTCGCTGTCGTCCTCGCCGCGGGCGCCTCGACGCGCTTCGGCGCGCCGAAGCAGCGGCTCCTCCTGCCCGAGGTGCTCGACCGCGTCCGCCGCACCTCGGTCGACGACGTCGTCGTCGTTCTCGGCGCCTACGAGGTCGAGACCGACGCGCGTGTCGTCCGCTGCCCCGGGTGGGCCGAGGGCCCGGGCGCGTCGCTTCGCTGCGGCCTTGCCGCGCTGCCGCCCGAGGCCGACGCCGCCGTCGTCGTCCTCGCCGACGGGCCCGATCTCGCGCCGGAGGCGGTCGAGCGCGTGCTCCGCGAGTGGCGCGCGAGCGGCGAGCCCGTCGTCGCCGCGAGCTACGGCGGCGAGCGCGGTCACCCGGTGTTGCTCGCGCGCTCGGTCTGGGGGACCGTCCCCGACGAGGGCGCCCGAGGCCTGCCGACGCGCCTCGTACCATGTGACGATCTCGGGGCTCCAGGAGACGTCGATCGCGCCGACCAGCTTCCAGAGCGGCTGAGGAAATCCCTTGATCCTCCCGCTCGAGACCGAGGAGACAACCGCTAGCTTGGCGCTCGCGGCCGTTCGGCTGCGGCGGCGGCTGAGCCTCGACGAGGCGGCGCGCCGGTCTGGGCTCAGCCGAGAGGAGCTCGTCTGGCTCGAGGAGGGGCGGCTGTACCGGTTCGCGGGCGACAAGGCGCTCGCGGCCGCGGTGCTCTACGGCGCAGCGCTCGAGGTCGACCTCGCCGAGGCGCGGGAGCTCGCGGGCCTGCCTCCGCCCGAGCCGGAGCCGGCCGAGGGACGCCTCCGCCGCCTCGCCGTCTTCGCCGCGCTCGCCACGGCCGTCGCGGCCCTCGTGGTCTCGCTCCTCCTCACCGGCCAGCACGACCAGACGCGTGTGCCGATGCCCGCCGCCGCAACCCTTCCGCCGCCGTGGAACGTGCGCGTCGACGTCCTGAACGGCGCCGGCGACATCAACTGGACGCGGCAAGTGGCAAGCCGCATCGGCGCGCTCGGCTACCGCCTCGGCCGGCTCGCCCGCGCCGACCGCTTCGACTATCCCCGCACCGCCGTCTACTACGAACCGGGCGGCCAAGCGCTCGCGTCCGGCTCGCGCGCGCGCTCGGCACCGGGACGGCGCCGCTCCCGGGCGGTTCCAACCCCCGCCGGCTCGTCCTGATCGTCGGCCCCCACAGAGGCCCCGGATAGCAACCATCGGCTCGACCGGTCATTGCAGACGGACGCGCGGGCAAAGCCCGCACGTCCTGATAACGGCACCGCAAGCGGTGCCTTGGCGACGCCCCGGTTGATGAGCTGGTTCGTCCAGAACATCCGCGATGTCCAGTGGTACGAGGCCGGCCGCTTCGGCGTGTACGGCGACTTCGAGCGAGGCGAGCGGTTCCCGGACTTCGGCTTCAACTTCGGCGTCGTGTGGCCGGGACAGCCGGCCGCCCTGTATCACCGTGAGGACCGTCAGGAAGGCTTCCTCGTCCTCTCCGGCGAATGCCTGCTGATCGTCGAGGGCGAGGAGCGACCGCTGAAGCAGTGGGACTACTTCCATTGCCCGGCGGGAGTGGCGCACATCCTGGTCGGCGCAGGCGATGGACCGGCGTTCGTCATCGCAGTCGGCTCGCGTGCGCGTCCGGCCAACCTGCTGTACCCGGTCGATCCCGTTGCGCTGGAGCACGGTGCCGCAGTGGAGCGGGAGACGACGGTTCCAGAGGAGGCCTACGCGCCGTTCCCGGAGCCCGAGCCGATCCCGTTCCGCGAGGAGTTCTTGCCTTAGAGCAGAGGCGTCCGCAAGGCGGCGAGCCGCGCCTTCAGCTCGGGCGGCATCTCCTCGACCACCGCCTGCCGGACGAGGCGGCGCAGGTGCTCTTCGAACCGGTACCGCTTCCGGCAGTAGGAGCACCACGAGAGATGAGCCTCGGCCTCCGCGCGCTCCGCGTCGTTCAGCTCCCGGTCGAGGTACGGCTGGAGCATCTCCTCGCACTTCGCGCACGGGTCGCCGGCGAAGCTCGTCATGCGCTCCCCACCGTCTCCTCGGCGAGCTCGCGCTTCAGTATCCGCCGTCCGCGGTGCAGGCGGGACATGACCGTCCCGATCGGGATGTCGAGGATCTGCGCCGCGTCGGCGTAGCTGAAGTCGCCGATGTCGACGAGGACGACGACGTCGCGGAAGTCGTGCGGCACGGCCGACAGCGCCGAGACGACCGAGTCCTGCGACAGCCTCTCCACCACGCGCTCCTCGTCCGAGGCGTCCGGAGCGGACTCCTCGAGCCTGTTGTACAGGAAGTAGTCTCCCTCCTCCAAGGGCTCCATCCCCGGAGTGCGCTGGAGCCGCCGGCCGCGGTCGATGTTGAGGTTCGTGAGGATGCGCAGGAGCCAGGCGCGCAGGTTCGTCCCCGGGCGGAAGGAGCGCCAGCTTCGGAACGCGCGCGCATAGGCCTCCTGCATCAGGTCCTCGGCCTCCTCGCGCGAGCCCACGAGGTGGCGCGCGACCCGGTAGACCTGGTCGGCCAATGCGAGCGCGTCCTCCTCGAATCGCACACGGTCACGTGCCTCCGTCGCCAGTCGGCGCGCCTCGGTGTCCGGCGTGGTCTCGCTCATCGCGGCCACCCTAGCAGCGCCTCTTTCCGGGGAGTCGGAACGCTCGACCGGCTGCGGCTATTCCGCGGCGACGGGTTTCGGAACTGTCGACAGAGGTACATCGGGGTCCGTGGAAGGCTACGAGGTCATCACGAGCGACGAGCACAAGCTGGGCCACGTCGTCGGGACGATCGGCGACTACCTCGTCGTCGAGCACGGCACGCTCCACAAGACGAGGCACCCGGTTCCGAAGAGGTTCGCCGAGGCCAAAGACGCCGAGAAGATTGTGCGGCTCACCGTCTCGAAGGAGCTCGTCTGCGAGGCTCCGAAGGTGAAGAACGGCTCGCTCGACGCGCGAGCCGTCGCCGAGCACTACGGCCTCGCCGCGGGCTACGAGGAGCCCGAGACGAAGGGGTACGGCGAGCTGCTCCCGGACGATCCCGGTCGCACGGCGGAAGACGACGAGCTGCGGGCGGGAATCCCGACCGCGGAGCAGGAGCGGCTCCGGGCACGGGAAGGCGATCCCGAACCCGAATCGCCGGGACTCCTCGGCGAGCGTCGCTTTCGGGGTTAGCCCAGCTCGACTTCGCGGAAGCCGGCGCGCGCCAGCGCGGCGAGGAGCGTCAAGCGGTCCGTCCGCTCGTCGTCCCAACCGAGAACGACCTGACCCATCAGGTTCGCGTTCGCGAGCTCGAGGCCCTCCTGCCCGCGGAGCGCGGCGGCCAGGCGGCCGACGCAGCGCTCGCAGCGGATCCCGCTCACCTGAATCGTCTCGGTCTGGAACGCCATCGCGGTCAGGCTACCGTCCGCGCGACGAGGTCGGCGCAGACAGCCCGCAGGCCGTCCGACCGACCGACCTCGAGCTGCCGGGACGCCTCGGGCTCATCGAGCGCGGCAACTCCGAGGCGCTCGTAGAGCTCGCCGGCGAGGTCGCGCGCGGGCAGTGCCCGCTCGCCGTCGGGGTGGATCAGCTCCGCGTCCATGCCGAAGCGAAGCGCCGCCCAACGGTTCTGCTGGTAGTCGCCGCGCCGCCCCGGATCGTAGGGCGGCTGCCGATCCTCGAGCACGGCCGCGACGAGCGCCCGGAGGAGCGCGACGAAGTCGGTCGTGCGCGCGAGCGCCGTCGGCTGGTCGGGCATGCGCACCTCGATCGTCCCGAAGCGCGGGTGCGGCCGGACGTCCCACCAGAGGCGCGTGTAGTCGGCCGTGACGCCGAGCCGGACGAGCCGCTCGACCCATTGCTCCCAGTCCTCGTAGGAGCGAAAGGCGGGCGGCGCGCCGCTCCGCGGCAGCTCGGCGAGGGCGACGGCGCGGTTCGAGAGCAGACCGGTCTCGACGCCGCCTAGGTACGGCGAGTTGACCGACAGCGCGAGGACGAGCGGGAGCCACGGGAGAATCCCCTCGAGCGCATGGAAGCAAGCCTCGGGCGACTCGACGCCGACGTGGACGTGCAGCCCGCTCACGCCCTGGCGCCGGGCCGACGTCCCGACGTACGCGATCATCTCGAGGTACCTCGCCTCCTGGACGACCGGCAGCTCCTCGGGCGGCGTCACCGGGTGCCCGCCGGCGGCCGCGACGACGAGGCCGTTCCGGCGGGCGATGGCGTCGGCGGCGGTGCGCAGCTCCCGCAGCGCCGCGGCCGCCTCGGCGGCGTCCGCGCAGATGCGGGTGTTGAGCTCGACGATCGAGGCGTGCAGCTCCGTCTTCAGCGTCCCGGGCAGGTCGAGCCCCTCCGACTCGCGCACGAAGAGGTCGATCGCCCCCACCGGCTCCAGGCTCTCGCTGTCGAGGATCATGATCTCCTCCTCGACGCCGACCGAGAGCCGCGAGCTCGCGCCGAAGGCGCTTCGGATCAACGACGGACGCCGTGCACGGGACGGCCGGCCGCCTCCCACGCGTAGTAGGAGGCGCTCGGCCCGAACGACTGCTGGTACTCGACGACGCGCGGGTTCCGGCCGACGTCCTTGGCCCGCTGCGCGTGCCAGAGGAGGTTCGGGTCGTCCCGCTCCTCCCACACGAGGACGAGGTGCGCCGCGGTCATGAACTCGGCGACGAACTCGCAGCCGGGAGCCGGACACGGGAACGGATCCGTGCAGACGCAAAACCAGCCGCTGTGGTCGTCGCCGCCCTCGTCCGTCCACAGCTCCTCCTCCTCGACGCGCTCCTGCTCCTCGACGAGCACGCGCCCCGGCTCGATCCGCGGCTCTTCCACCTCGGCGACTGTACCGTGACGGTCACGATGGGACGTCGCATCGCCGTCCTCGGCGCGAGCGGCAACGGGAAGACGACGGTCGCCCGCGCGCTCGCCGCGCGCCTCGGCATCCCGCACGTCGAGCTCGACGCGCTCCACCACGGGCCGGACTGGACCGCGCCGCCCGCGGAGGAGTTCCGCCGGCGGGTTGCCGTCTCGCTCGACGGCGACGGCTGGGTCGCGGACGGCGACTACTCGAGCAAGCTCGGCGACCTCGTGCTCGAGCGGGCCGAGACGGTCGTCTGGCTCGACCAGCCGCTGGCGCTCATCCTCTGGCGCCTGTGGCGCCGCACCTTCCGGCGGATCCGCCGGCGCGAGGAGCTCTGGAGCGGCAACCTCGAGAGCTGGCGCGGCGCCTTCTGGGGCCGCGAGTCGCTCTTCGTCTGGACGATCCGCACCTACTTCCGCAAGCGCCGCACGCTGCCGGAACGCTTCGCGCACCACCCGCACCTCGAGGTGGTGCGGCTCCGCTCGCCGCAGGAGGTCGAGCGTTATCTCAGTAGTTGAACCGGAGGTCCCGGGCAGGCGGGCGCCGAGGCACCGCTTGCGGTGCCGATCTCAGGACGGGCGGGCTCTGCCCGCACGTCCGTCTGCACCGACCGGTCGATCCGCTGAAGCTGATCCAGGCGTCTAAAGATTGAACCGGAGGTCCCGGGCAGGCGGGCGGGACCTCCGGCTCGTGCTCCCGTGGGCTGCGCTGGCTTGCGCCCTTGCGGAAGCGGGCCCCCAGGGGATGGGGCCGTTCGGGGCGGCGTACCCAGGGGAGAAGGTGAGGACGTGTCCGTCTAAGCGGTGCCTCATTGCCGCCCAAGCTCGACGTCGAGGGTCATCTTCTTGGTGCCGCGGTAGATCTGGAGCCGCAGCGTGTCGCCGGGCTTCTTGGCCGCGATCACCTCGCGCAGGCGCTCGAGCGAGCCGATGGTCACGCCGTCCGCCTTCACGATTAGGTCGCCGCCGATCGGCCACGTCACGCCCGCGACGACCGCCTGCGTCGTCGCGCCGCGGAGCCCAGCCTTCGCGGCCCCGCTCCCGGACTTCACGTTCGCGATCAGGACGCCGTGCGTGACCGGGAAGTGGAAGAGGTTGGCGATCTCGCGGTCGATCGCGACCCCAGCGATCCCGAGCGAGGCGTGCTCGACGGAGCCCTTTGCGATCAGCTGCGCGACGACGGTGCGGACGGTGTTGATCGGGATCGCGAAGCCGATGCCGACGTTGCCGCCGCCGCCGTTGCCCGTGCCCGTCTCGATCTGGGCGTTGACGCCGATCACGCGGCCGTCGGCATTCAGGAGCGGGCCGCCCGAGTTGCCGTGGTTGATCGCCGCGTCGGTCTGGATCACGTGGTCGATCGCGTAGCTGTTCGGCGCCTGGATCTCGCGCTGGAGCGCGCTGACGATCCCCGCCGTGACCGAGCGGTCGAGGCCGAACGGGTTGCCGATCGCCACCACCGCGTCACCGACGCGGACTGCGTCCGAGTTCCCGAGCGTGAGCGGCGTCAGGGCGCGCGAGCGCGCGTTCACCTTCAGGACGGCGATGTCGGTCCCCGGATCCTTGCCGACGATCTTCGCCTTCATGCTGTCGTGGTTCGAGAAGCTGACCTCGACGGATCTCGCACCGGCGATGACGTGGTAGTTGGTGATGATGTGGCCGGCCTTGTCGATGACGAAGCCGGAGCCGAGCGCCCGCTGCGTCTCCTGCTGCGGGAAGCCGGGAATCTGGAAGCCGAAGGGGTCGGTGTTGTCGAGCCTCACCACGCTCGTCGAGGTCACCTGGACGACACCCGGCGCGGAACGGCGGTAGATCTGGTTGATGGACAGACGCCGTCCCGTCTGGAACGAGGCGGGGGCCGAGGACGGGCCGGAGTTGACGAGCTCGCGCACCGTCGTCGTGCGCCCGCCGAGCCCACCCCCGAAGACCCCCACGCCGCCGAGCACGAGGGCTCCGCCGAGAAGGCCGGCGCCGACGAGCCCGGCGGCGCGTCTGAGGATGCTGGAGTCCATCGCCGGCCGTTATAGCCCTGAAGCCGTTCAGCCCCGGTTGTGCGTCTGTTAAGCAACGGTTGGGTATCTCCCGCGGATGGCGGTCGCGGCGAAGCAGCGGAGGGTCGCACTCGAGCTCTGGGGCGAGCTGAAGGAGGCCGTCGCACGGCACCGCCTGCTCACGTTCGCCTCGGCGGTGTCGTTCAGGGCCCTCGTCGCGCTCGTCCCGCTGACGCTGCTCGGCCTCGGCGTGCTCGGCGCGCTCGGGCAGGCGTCGGTCTGGTCGAAGTCGATCGCGCCGACGATCGAGCCGCACGTGACGCAGCCGGTCTTCCACGCCATCGACTACTCGGCGAAGAAGATCCTCGCGAGCGACAAGGGCTCCCTGATCGCGCTCGCCACGGCGCTCGTCGTCTGGCACATGAGCGCGGCCGTCGCGACGGTCATGGAGACCCTGAACGCGATCCACGACGTGAAGGACGAGCGGCCGTGGTGGCGCAAGCTCCTTGTCGCGGTCGGCCTCGCCGTGGCGATCGTCCTCTGCATCATCGGCGCCGTGCTCGTCGTCACGGTGGCGCCGAAGGCCGGCTCCGGGGCCGTCCACTTCGTCCTCGGCGTCGGCCGGTGGCTCGTCGCCGCGGCCCTGCTCGGGATCGCGATCGGCGCCCTGGTCCGCTACGCGCCAGCCGAGCACCCGCGGCCCCGCTGGGCCAGCGCCGGCTCGATCGCGATCGTCGGCGCGTGGATCGTCCTCTCGCTCGTCTTCCGCGTGTGGGTGAGCGACGTCTCGAACTTCAAGACGGGGATCGGCTTCCTGACTGCCTTCCTCGTGCTCGGCGCCTACCTCTACCTCTCCGTGCTCGTCTTCGTTCTCGGCGTCCAGCTCGACGAGCTGTTCCGCAAGCGCGAGGAGGGCGGCTGACGGCGGTCGCGTTTCCAACGGCCTCCGATGGGCAGAGAGGGGTCGAAACGAGACGCAGGCGAAAGGACGGGTTCCGAATGGCTGAGCTGGTCGCTGATTACGTCCTCGGGCGACTGACCGAGTGGGGTGTCCATCGCATCTACGGCTATCCCGGCGACGGCATCAACGCGTTCCTCGGCGCGTTCGACCGCGCCGGCGGCGACCCGGAGTTCATCCAGGTCCGCCACGAGGAGATGGCGGCCTTCATGGCCTGCGGCCACGCGAAGTTCACCGGCGAGGTCGGCGTCTGCATCGCCACCTCCGGGCCGGGCGCGATCCACCTCCTGAACGGCCTCTACGACGCGAAGCTCGACCACCAGCCCGTCGTCGCCCTCGTCGGGCAGCAGGCGATGGCCTCGCTCGGCGGCAACTACCAGCAGGAGGTCGACCTGACGACGCTGTTCAAGGACGTCGCGCACGAGTACGTGCACATGGCGACCGACCCGGCGCAGATTCGCCACCTCGTCGACCGCGCGGTGCGCATCGCGCTCGACCAGCGCACGGTCACCTGCATCGTCGTGCCGAACGACCTCGCCTCGCAGAAGGCCGTCGAAGCGCCGCCGCACGAGCACGGCACCGTCCACTCCGGGATCGGCTACTCGCGGCCGAGAGTCGTCCCCTCCGACGGCGACCTCGAGCGCGCGGCGCGCGTCCTGAACGAAAGCGAGAAGGTCGCGATGCTGATCGGACAGGGCGCCATGCACGCCGCGGACGAGGTGGTGCAGGTCGCCGAAACGCTTGGCGCGGGGGTCGCGAAGGCGCTGCTCGGGAAGGCCGCGCTGCCGGACGACCTCCCATTCGTGACCGGCGCGATCGGGCTCTTGGGGACGAAGCCGAGCTACGACCTGATGATGGGCTGCGACGCCTTCCTGATGGTCGGCTCCAGCTTCCCGTACTCGGAATTCCTGCCGCAGGAGGGCAAGGCGCGCGGCGTGCAGATCGACGTCGACGGCCGCATGATCGGCATCCGCTATCCGATGGAGGTCAACCTCGTCGGCGACTCGAAGGACACGCTGCAGGCGCTGCTCCCGAGGCTCGAGCGCAAAGAGGACCGCTCCTGGCGCAAGGAGATCGAGGAGGGCGTCCGCGAGTGGTGGAAGCTGATGGAGGAGCGGGCGCTGCTGGACGCGAACCCGCTCAACCCGCAGCGCGTCTTCCACGAGCTCTCCGAAAGGCTGCCCGACGGCGCGATCCTGACCGCGGACTCCGGATCGGCGGCGAACTGGTACGCGCGGAACATCAAGCTCCGCAAGGGGATGATGGGCTCGCTCTCGGGCACGCTCGCGACGATGGGGCCCGGCGTGCCGTACGCGATCGCCGCGAAGTTCGCGCATCCACACCGGCCCGTCTTCGCGCTCGTCGGCGACGGCGCCTTCCAGATGAACGGGATGAACGAGCTGATCACGATCGCCAAGTACTGGGAGCGCTGGGGCGACCCGCGGCTCGTCGTGCTCGTCCTCCACAACGACGACCTGAACCAGGTGACCTGGGAGCAGCGCGCGCTCGAGGGCGACCCGAAGTACGAGGCTTCGCAGGTCCTCCCGGACTTCCCCTACGCGCGCTACGCGGAACTGCTCGGCTTCGAGGGCATCCGCGTCGACGCTGCGGACGCCGTCGGGCCCGCTTGGGACCAGGCGCTCGCGGCTGACCGGCCGGTCGTCTACGAGGCGATCACCGATCCCGAGGTCCCGCCGCTGCCGCCGCACATCACGTTCCAGCAGGCGCGCCACTACATGACGGCGATGGCGGGTGACCCGGATCGCGCCGCGATGATCAAGGAGTCGATCAAGCAGAAGCTCGAGGAGTTCGTGCCGGGTCGATGAGCGCGACCGCCGTTCGCTACGGCGTGCAGGCGAAGGTCGAGCAGGTCGACGTCTCCGCGTACACGGCGCCGACCGACGAACCTGAGTCGGACGGCACCGCCGAGTGGGACTCGACGACGATCGTCGTCGTCGAGCTGCGCGCCGGCGGCACGACCGGGCTCGGCTACACCTACGCGCCCGCGGCCGCCGGGAAGCTGGTCGAGGAGAAGCTGGGCGACGTCGTTCTCGGCCGCGACGCGTTCGCGACCGGCGAGGCCTGGGAGGCGATGGGGGTCGCGCTCCGAAACGCCGGTCGGCCAGGCATCGGGTTCTGCGCGCTCTCGGCGGTCGACCTCGCGCTCTGGGACCTGAAGGCGCGGCTGCTCGAGCTGCCGCTCGTCGACCTCGTCGGCGGCGCGCGCGACGAGGTGCCCGTCTACGGCAGCGGCGGCTTCACCTCGTACTCGCTCGACCGGATCCGCGAGCAGCTCGGCGGCTGGGTCGCGCAGGGGATCCCGCGCGTGAAGATGAAGGTGTCGCGCGAGCCCGAGCGCGACCCGGAGCGGCTCGACGCCGCGCGGCAGGCGATCGGCGACGAGACCGAGCTGTACGTCGACTCGAACGGCGCCCTCGGCCGGAAGCAGGCACTCTACTGGGCGGAGCGCTTCCGCCGCGAGTGGGGCGTCGTCTGGTACGAGGAGCCGGTCAGCTCGGCCGACCTCGACGGCCTGCGTCTACTGCGCGACCGCGCGCCGGCCGGGCTCGACGTCGCCGCCGGCGAGTACGCCTACGTACCGGCCGACTTCCGGAACCTCGTCGCCGGCGGCTGCATCGACTGCCTGCAGGCCGACGTGACGCGCTGCGGCGGGATCACCGGCTTCGTCCGCGCCGGGGCGCTCGCGGCCGCGTTCGACCTCGACCTCTCGGCCCACTGCGCGCCCGCGGCGAGCGTGGCCGCGTGCTGCGGTGTGCCGAGGTTCCGGCACCTCGAGTGGTTCCACGACCACGTGCGCCTCGAGCCGGTGCTGTTCGACGGCGTGCTCGAGCCCGTCGGCGGTGCGTTCCGGCCCGACCGCTCGCGCCCCGGCAACGGCCTCGAGCTGAAGCGCGCCGACGCCGAGCGCTACGCGGTCTGATGAGAGTTCCCGCTTATCCAGACCGCCGCTTCGCCTCGCCGCCGACGGCGTTCGAGGAGGTCGACGTGCGTGGGCTCGAGCACGACCTCGCACGGACGGTCGAGGGCGAGGTCCGCTTCAAGCCGGGCGACCGCGCGCTCTACACGACCGGCGGCTCGAACTACCGCCAGGTGCCGATCGGGATCGTCATCCCACGGACGACCGACGACGTCGTCGAGACGGTCCGGCTCTGCCGCGAGTACCGCGCCCCGGTCCTCGCCCACGGCGGCGGTACGAGCCTCGCCGGCCAGTGCTGCAACGTCGCCGTCGTCATCGACTTCTCGAAGTACCTGAACCGGATCGTCGAGATCGATCCAGCCCAGCGGCTCGCGCGCGTGCAGCCCGGCCTCATCCTCGACCACCTGCGCAAGCCGGCTGAGCGGGAGCACGGGCTCACCTTCGGGCCGGACCCGTCGACGCACGACCACTGCACCTTCGGCGGGATGATCGGCAACAACGCCTGCGGCGTCCGCTCGATCATGGCCCAGTTCTACGGGCCGGGCCCGCGGATGTCCGACAACGTCGCCGAGCTCGACGTCCTCCTCTACGACGGTCGCCGGCTTCGCGTCCGGGAAGGAACGTCAGGCGACGCCGAGATCGACCGCCGTCTGCTCGAGCTGCGCGACCGCTACGGCGACCTCGTCCGCGAGCGCTACCCGAACATCCCGCGCCGCGTCTCGGGTTACAACCTCGACGACTTGCTGCCCGAGCGCGGGTTGGACGTCGCGGCCGCGCTCACCGGCACCGAGGGCACCTGCGCGCTCGTGCTCGAGGCGACGGTCCACCTCCTTAACTCGCCGCCGGTGCGCTCGCTGCTCGTGCTCGGCTACGAGGACGAGTACCGCGCCGCCGACCACGTCATGGACGTGCTCGAGGCGAAGCCGCTCGGCTGCGAGGGCGTCGACGCCGTCCTGCTCGAGGACATGAAGGCCGTCGGCATCCACGACGAGTACCTCTCGATGCTCCCGGACGGCCACGGCTTCCTGCTCGTCGAGTTCGGCGGCGAGACGAAGGACGAGGCCGACGCGAAGGCGCACGATCTGATGGCGCAGCTGAAGAAGAGCGCGGAGCCGCCGACCGACATGAAGCTCTACGATGACGAGGCCTCGGAGGCGCACGTCTGGGAGGTGCGGGAGGCGGGCCTCGGCGCTACCGCCTTCATCCCGGGCAAGCCGGACACGTACGAGGGCTGGGAGGACTCGGCGGTGCCGCCCGAGCGGCTCGGGCAGTACCTCCGCGACATCCGCAAGCTGGCCGGCAAGTACGGCTACGAGAGCGCGCTTTACGGCCACTACGGCAACGGCTGCGTCCACGCGCGCTGGAACTTCGACCTCCAGAGCGAGCCGGGGATCCGCGCGTTCCGGTCGTTCCTCGACGAAGCGGCCGAGCTCGTCGTGAGCCATGGCGGCTCGATCTCCGGCGAGCACGGCGACGGCCAGTCGAAGGCCGAGCTCTTGCCGAAGATGTTCGGGCCCGAGCTCGTCGAGGCCTTCCGCGAGTTCAAGTCGATCTGGGACCCCGACTGGAAGCTCAATCCAGGCAAGGTCGTCGATCCCTACCCGATCACCGAGAACCTCCGGCTCGGCACCGACTACCGGCCGCCGCGGGTAAAGACGCACTTCGCCTTCCCGAACGACCACGGCTCGTTCGCCCACGCGACGACCCGTTGCGTCGGGATCGGCAAGTGCCGGCGCACGGACGGCGGCGTCATGTGCCCGAGCTTCATGGTCACGCGCGAGGAGAAGCACACGACGCGCGGCCGCGCGCGGACCCTCTGGGAGATGCTGAACGGCGAGGAGATCGACGGCTTCCGCTCCGACGAGGTGAAGGAGGCGCTCGACCTTTGCCTCTCCTGCAAGGGATGCACGAACGACTGCCCGGTCTCAGTCGATATGCCGACGCTGAAGGCCGAGTTCCTCTCGCACCACTACCGCGGACGGCTGCGGCCCCGGCCCGCCTACGCCTTTGGGCTGATCGACCAGGCGGCACGGATCGCGTCGAAGGTGCCGGCGATCGCGAACCTCTTCGCGCAGAGCCGCGTGTTCAAGCTCGCCGCCGGGATCCACCCCGAGCGGCACGTGCCGCCCTTCGCGCCGGTGACGCTGAAGAGCTGGTTCGCCTCGCGGCCGTCGGTGAACGGCGGCGGCAAGCGCGTCATCCTCTGGGCCGACACGTTCACGAACTACCTCGAGCCCGAGGTCGGGATCGCCGCCGTCGAGGCGCTCGAGGAGGCCGGCTTCCACGTCGTCGTCCCGACGGGCCACCTCTGCTGTGGACGGCCGCTCTACGACTACGGGATGCTCGACCTCGCCGAGACGTACCTCCGGAAGGTCCTCCGCGTCTTGCGCGACGACATCCGCGCCGGCACGCCCGTCGTCGGGATCGAGCCGAGCTGCGCCGCCGTCTTCAAGGACGAACTCGTCCAGCTCTGGCCGACCGACGAGGATGCGAAGCGGCTCTGCAAGCAGACGCACCACTTCAGCGAGTTCATGGCGAAGCAGGCGGAGGGCTGGGAGCCGCCGCAGCTCCACCGCAAGGCGCTCCTGCACGGGCACTGCCACCACAAAGCGACCGGCGGCATCGCGCCCGAGAAGGAGCTCCTAGAGCGGATGGGGGTCGAGGTCGAGGAGCTCGACTCGGGCTGCTGCGGCATGGCCGGCGGCTGGGGCTACGAGACCGGCCATTACGACGTCTCGATGGCCTGCGGCGAGCGCGTGCTCCTGCCGAAGGTGCGCGAGGCGCCGGCCGAGACGCTCGTCGTCGCGGACGGTTTCTCCTGCCGGAGCCAGATCGAGCAGGGCCGAACCGGTCGCGGCGCGCTCCACGCCGCGCAGGTGCTCGCGCTCGCAGGGCGCTACGGCCCGGCCGGCCCGCCCGGCGGCTATCCCGAGCGCGCGGCGCCCGAGCGCCCGCAGGCGGCTCCGGGCCGGACTGCAGCGAGGGCGGCAGTGGCGGCCGGCGCTGCGGCTGCGCTCGCCGGCGCCGCGAGCTACGCCTACGCGCGCCTGAGTTAAGAGATCCACATAAAAGATCGCGTTTTGGCAGGCCTAGGGCGGGAACCATCCGATCGATAGATCGTAATCCGTTGTAAAGGAAGCCAAGATGAGTACGCTCGACGAACGGAGAGCGACCGCCTCGGCCGGTGTCAGTGAGTCGGCGAACGGGTTCGGCACGCGGGTGTTCCTGCAGCCGATCGCGGCGCCGTCGATCCTCGGGCTCGCAGGGTTCGCGGGCGCGACCTTCATCGTCGCCTCGAACCTCGCGGGCTGGTGGGGAACGCCTCAGTCGCCGCTCGCGCTCGCGCCGTTCGCGGCCATGTTCGGCGGCTTGGCGCAGTTCTTGGCCGGCATGTGGGCCTACAAGGCGCGCGACGCGATCGCGACCTTGGCGCACGGCACGTGGGGGTCGTTCTGGCTCGCCTACCTGATCCTGAACATCCTCGTCGGGACGCACGTCGTCGCAGAGCCGACGCCGTGGTACCACAACCCGGAAGTCGGCTTCTGGTTCTTCGCGCTCGCGGTCACGACCGCGATCGCGGCCGTTGCGGCGCTCGCGGAGAGCCTCGGCTTGGTCGCCGTGTTGTCGACGTTGGCCGCCGGCTCCGGAATCCTCGCCGGCGCGTTCATCTACGGCTCGCACGGCTGGGCGCAGGTCGCGGGCTGGGTGTTCGTCTTCTCGGCCGGCTTCGCCTGGTACATGGTCGCGGCGATGCTGCTCGCCTCGACCACCGGACGTACGGTGCTGCCCACCTTCAAGTACAAGCGGGCAGCGAACGTCCCGGGCAAGCGGCCGATGCATCCCATCGAGCTCGAGTGGGCCGAGCCCGGGGTCAAGATGGGCCAGTAGGACGAGCCCGCGCAGGGTGCGGCTGCCGACCTCGAGCCTCCTCAGCCGGCAGCCGCCCCTCTTCGTTTACGCCGAGTCGCGCAAGGAACAGGAGGTCTGACTTGGAGATCGGGAAACCGCGCAGGATCCATCGCGTCGAGCCGCTGAAGCACCCCGTCCCGGAGAGGACACCGGCGGAGCCGCCGGAGAAGTCACCCGTGCCGAAGCAGGTCCCGGCGAAGTGAGCGAGGCACCCGACTTCGTCGAGCCGTTGGAGGCGTGGCGAGCCTGGAAGGTCGTCAGGCGAAACGGCGTGTACAGCCTCGGCAGCGTCGTTCAGTCGATCTTCTGGCCGGCCGGTGAAGCGCTCGTCGCCGAGTGCCTCGCCGGCAGGCGCCTCTTCCTCCGCCGGCGGCGCAATCGGCGACACGAGGCTCCCGAAGTCCGCTGCGAGTGCGGGATCTACGCAGCCGGCCTCGAGGGCGTCGGCCAGTACGTCGCCGACGCGCCGTTCCGGGGCGTCGCGCGCGTCCTCGGCCGCGTCGCGCTCTGGGGAACCGTGGTCGAATGCGAGCGCGGCTACCGGGGCTCGCATGCCTACCCGACGCGGATCTTCGTGCCTGCCGACGTCGGTGAGCCGTGGCGGATCGGCTGGGACGAGGTCGCGCTCGGCCTCTGCCGCTACGGGGTCCCGGTCGAGCCGCTGGCCGCCCGCGCGGCCGACGCGACCCGTTTCCTCGCCGCGTGACCGAGAATCGCGTGCGCGTGGACACCCGCCTCGCGGCGGAGGTGCAGGTCCTCGTCGAGGGCATTCCGCTGCCCGCGACGAAGGCCGAGCTCGTCGACTACGCACGGCGCCAGGATTCGGACGCGGCGCGCGAGCTCGAGGCGCTCCCCGACCGAGAGTACCGCTCGCTCGACGAGGTCGGCGAGGCGCTCGCGCCGGTGCAGCCGTCACGCTCGCAATCCGCGCCCGTACCGCGCGAGGAGAGCGGAGAGCCGCCGGGCGGCGACGCCTACGTCGATCCGCACCCCGAGCCGGGCGCGGTGCGGCACGACGCGCCGTCCACGAACCCGCCGCAGAAGGCGCTCGAGTCGCAGACGCAGGCGCAGAAGGAGCAGCAGAAGGGCCAGCAGGAGAAGCTCGGGCCGGAGAGTTAGCTCGAGCCGAGCCGCTCGCGCTGCGGGATCACCGTGTAGCGTGGATCGCGCGCGGCCTGGAAGCCGGCCTTGAACACGGAGAAGCGGAGCGCGAGCTCCCCGGCGAGGACGAGCGCGCTTCCGGTCACGGCGGCCGCGCGGCTCCGCTTGCCCCTCATCGCCAGGAGTCCCGCCCCCGCCGCCGTCAAGCCTTTGGCGAGCCGCCCGTAGCGGCCAGCCTCGTCCTTCTCGTACACCTCGCCGACGAATCCGAGCCGCCGCTGCATGGCCTCCTTCCACCCCAGCGCGCCGGCCGCTCCCAGGATTGCGAGGCGCCGCGCCGGCCCTGCCTCCTCGGGCGGCAGCCAGAGCGCCGTCGCCGCGCCCGCGCTCGCCGACGCGCTGGCGCCGAAGAGCCACGGGAGCTCGTGGCGGGCTTCGTGCCACACCGGGATGGCTGTGTCGGCGATCAGCGTCCCGGTGTAGGTCGCGAGCGGCGGCCCGGCCAGGAAGGACACGGCCTCGGCGGCCACCTTCACCCGCTTCAGGATCCCGAGGCGCTCGAGGACGGCCGCGGTCGTCGACGCGCCGCCCGAGACGAGGAGCACCCACGAGCCGACGCTCATCGGCGAGGTGACCTTGAACACGCGCAGCATGTTCAGGAAGCGCTCGGGCCGCCCGAGGTCGGAGATCAGGAGGATCGGCGACACGACGTCGGCCGCCGCGCCCACGTAGAGCGCCGTCTTCGCCAGTCGCTCCTGCCGCGCCACCCGCGCGAGCCCGTGCAGCACCGAGCAGCCGCCTGCGATCCCGCCGGTGAAGAAGTAAACGGGGATCTCGGATTTCCAGACCGGCTCCTTGAGAATCGGACGGCCGTAGTACGAGCGCATCTCGGTGCCGCGCTCCGTGATCGACGTCGTCACGAGCGGCCTCCGAGGAACGCGAGCGCCGCTCCGACGACGGTCGCCGCGGCCGCGATCGCCGTGGTCACCCACATCTCGGACAGGTGCTTCGTCGTTACGACCGGGTCCGGCGGCAGGCCGTAGACCTCGGGCTCGTCGAGGAGCAGGAAGAAGGCGCCGCCGCCGCCGATCCCGTCCTCGGGGCCGTCCAGGTAGAGCTGCGCGCCGTTCCAGCCTTCGGCCTCCAGCTTCTCGAGGCGCTTGTGCGCGCGCTCGCGGAGCTCGTCGACCTCGCCGAACTGGATCGAGTCCGTGGGGCAGGCCTTCGCGCACGCCGGCTCGTGGCCGCCCTTGAGCCGGTCGTAGCAAAGGGTGCACTTCCAGACGCGTCCGTCCTCCTTTTTCCCGAGGAGCGGGAGCTCGAGCGGCGCGTCTCCCGGCTTGCTCGGCAGGTGGCGCTTGTCGAGGACGCCGAACGGGCACGCGGGGACGCAATAGCCGCAGCCGTTGCAGACGTCCTCCTGGACGACGACGGTGCCGAACTCGGTGCGGAAGAGCGCCCCGGTCGGGCAGACGTCGAGGCAGGCGGCGTGCGTGCAGTGCTTGCACACGTCGGAGCTCATCAGCCAGCGCAGCGGATCCTCGGAGTCGTCGTCTGTGCGCGCCGCCTCGCGCTGCTCCACGAACGCGACGTGCCGCCACGAGTTCGCGCCGAGCGTCGACGTGTTGTCGTAGCTCTCGCCCGTCCAGACGAGGCCGTCCTCGGGGATGACATTCCACTCCTTGCAGGCCACCTCGCAGGCCTTGCAGCCGATGCAGACGGACGTGTCGGTGAAGAAGCCCATCCGAGGCTTCGCCTCGGCGCTGTACCCGCTCACCGCGCACGCTCCCGGATCTCGGCGACGAACTTCGGCAAGCGCGGCCCGCGCGGGCGGCGGCCGGGGCGGATGTCGCACGTGAACGCCTTGACCTCCTGGATGTGCACGTTCGGGTCGAGCGCCATGTGCGCGAGGTCGTTCGCGGCGCCGCCGGTCGTGAGGCCGCGCGAGCCCCAGTGGTACGGCAGCCCGACCTGGTGGCAGACGCGCCCGTTCACGTTCACCGGCCGCACGCGGTCGGTGACGAGGACGCGCGCCTCGATCGCCGCCCGTACGGTGACGATCGTCGCCCACCCGCCGTGCTCGAGCTTGCGCTCCCGCGCGAGATCCGGGTGCACCTCGACGAACATCGCCGGCTGGAGCTCGGAGAGGTACGGCGAGAAGCGCGACATGCCGCCGGCAGTGTGGTGCTCGGTGAGGCGGTAGGTCGTCGCGACGTATGGGTACTCGTCCGCGCCGGGCTCGCCGTCCGAGGGGTTGTACGGATCCTCGGGAAGGTCCTTGTTCCACTGGCGGCGCGGGTTGGCGCGCTGCGAGTAGAGCGGGTTCGAGAACGGCGACTCGTGCGGCTCATAGTGCGTCGGTAGCGGCCCGTCCTCGAGCCCTTGCGGGACGTACAGCCAGCCCTGCCCGTCGGCCTGCATGATGAACGGGTGGTCGCCCCGGATCGCGTCGGGGCCGGTCGCGTCGTCGGGCGGCACGTAGTCGGGCGGCTTCTCCTCGTCGAAGTCAGGCGTGTCCGTTCCGGTCCACTTCTTTTCCTCGGCGTCCCACCAGACGTAGCGCTTGCGCTCCGACCACGGGTTGCCTTCCGGATCGGCCGAGGCGCGGTTGTAGAGCAGCCGCCGGTTCGCCGGCCACGCCCAGGCCCACTCGAGCGCCGTGTAGCTCTGCTCCCAGTGAGGCTTCTTCCGCGCGGCCTTGTTCTCGCCGTCGCCGAAGACGCCGCAGTAGATCCAGCAGCCGCAGCGCGTCGTGCCGTCGGCGCGCAAGAGCTTGTAGCCGGAGAGGTACTGGCCGGTGTCGTCGTGGCCGCTGATCTCGGCGATCACCGCCTCGGCGCTCGGCTCCTCGATCTCCCCCTGCGTCGGGTAGTGCCACGTGAGGTCGAGGATCGGCCGGTCGCGCTTCTCCTCCGACCCCCGAAGGCGCTCGCGGATCTTGCGGCCGAGGTGGTAGTAGAACCACAGCTCGGAGCGGCAGTCGTGCTTGGGCTCGACCGCCTTGAAGTGCCACTGGAGGAGCCGCTGCGTGTTCGTGAACGAGCCGTCCTTCTCGACGTGCGACGCCGCCGGGAGGAAGAAGACCTCCGTCGGGATCTCCTCCGTCTTCAGCTCACCCGACTCGATCTCGGGGCTGTCGTACCAGAAGGACGCCGTCTCGATCTCGACGAGGTCGCGGACGACGAGCCAGTCGAGCTTCGAGAGCGCGAGCCGGTTCGCCTTCCCGTTCGCCGAGCCGACGGCGGGGTTCTCGCCGACTACGACGTAGCCCTTGACCTTCCCCTGCAGCATCTGCTGCACGGTCCAGTAGTTCGAGTTGTCGTCGTCGATCCGCGGCAGGTACTCGAAGCAGAAGTCGTTCTCCTTCGTCGCCGCGGCTCCCCACCAGGCCTTGAGCAGGCTCGTGACGTACGTGTCCATCTTCCCCCACCAGCCGCCCGGCGACGACGTGGCCTCGATGTACCCCTCGAGCCCGCCGTAGTGCTCGGTGTGCGGCATCGGCAGGTAGCCGGGGAGGATGTTGTAGAGCGTCGGGATGTCGGTCGAGCCCTGGATCGACGCGTGCCCGCGGAGCGCCATGATCCCGCCGCCCGGCCGGCCGATGTTCCCGAGCAGGAGCTGGATGATGCACGCGGTGCGGATCATCTGCACGCCGACGGTGTGCTGCGTCCACCCGACCGCGTAGGCGAACGCGCCGGTGCGCTCGCGACCGGAGTTCTCGCACAGCGCCTCCGCGACCTCGAGAAAGTCCGCCTCGCTACACCCGCAGGTGCGCGCGACGAATTCGGGCGTGTAGCGGGCGTAGTGGCGCTTCAGGATCTGGAAGACGCAGCGCGGGTGCTGGAGGGTCGGGTCCTCTGCGGGCGGCTCGCCGTGCGAGAGGCCGGCGCCGCCGCCGCCCTTGCCGACCTGCTCGCCCTTGCCGCTGAAGCCCTCCTCGCGCTGGCCCGCGGCACCGTGGACGACTGTCTCGGCGTACTGCCACGTCGTGACGTCGTACTGCCTCTGCTCCGGGTCCCAGCCGGAGAAAACCCCGTCGAGGTCCTCTGTGTCCTTGAACTCCTCGCTGACGATGACCGGCGCGTTCGTGTACGTCTTCACGTACTCATCGAACCAGCGGTCGTGCTCGAGGATGTAGTTGACGATCCCGCCCAGGAACGCGATGTCGGAGCCCGCGCGGATGCCGACGTGCTTCGTCGCCATCGCGCTCGTGCGCGTGAAGCGGGGGTCGACGTGGAAGACCTTCGCGCCGCGCTCCCTGGCCTCCATCACCCACTGGAACCCCACCGGGTGGTTCTCGGCCATGTTCGAGCCCATGATCACGATGCAGTCCGAGTTCATGAGGTCCTGCTGGTGGGTGGTCGCGCCACCTCGCCCGAACGAGGTCCCCAGACCGGGGACCGTGGAGCTGTGTCATATGCGGGCCTGGTTCTCGACCTGGACGACGCCGAGCGCCGTCGAGAGCTTCTTGATCAGGTAGTTCTCCTCGTTGTCGAGCGTCGCGCCGCCGAGGTTCGCGATGCCCATCGTGCGCCGCGCGGGGTTTCCGTCGCGCGTCTCCTCCTGCCAGGTCTCCTCGCGCGTGCGCAGGAACCGGTCGACGATCATCTCCATCGCGTCGTCGAGCGAAAGCTCCTCCCAGCGCGTCCCGTGCGGCCGGCGGTATTTGACCTTGTACTCGCGGAGCGGGCTCTGGACGTAGTTCTGCGATGCGGCTCCCTTCGGGCACAGGCGGCCGCGTGAGATCGGGCTCGCCGGGTCGCCCTCGATCTGCGTCACCTCGCCGTCCTTGACGTAGACGAGTTGGGCACAGCCGACCGCGCAGTACGGGCAGATCGAGCGCGCGACGTGGTCGGCCTCGTCGATCCGCGGCTTCAGCGTCCTCGAGCGCTCCGACTGCACGGCCTTGCCGAGCCCCAGCGGGTCGCCCTCGCGCAGCTGCCGGACGACCGGCCACGACTCGAGGAGCTTTCGCACGAGCCGGTATCTACCAGCGGGCCACGGCGCTCAAAC
Organism: Gaiellaceae bacterium; assembly: GCA_035640455.1. Lineage (GTDB taxonomy): Bacteria > Actinomycetota > Thermoleophilia > Gaiellales > Gaiellaceae > AC-50. The sequence goes on from DASQWB010000010.1 coordinate 28,706, forward strand.
ATATCTGAGTACGATCTACCTGCTACCTGAGCGTGAGCACAAATACAGCGCCGAGGGCAGCGGTGCCGACCGTCAGCCACGTCACGTAGTCGGTCACGATACCGCTGTGCAGCGCCTTCAGCCGCCGGATCGGCGCCCGTCGGAGCACGCCGAGGCCGCCGAAGAGGGCGAGAGCCGCAAGGCCGACCGCACCGGCCGCGGAGGCGAGGCTGGCGACGATGCTCGTCGTTGACGGCGACGGCGCCGAGGTCGGCTCGTGCGGCGGCGGGCGACCCTCGAGGACTTCCGCCGCGTGCGCCGGCCGGTCGAGCGACCGCAGCGCCGCGGCCTCGGCCTTGCCGGGCAGGCCCGGCCACGCCGGGAGACCGACGCCGACGACGAGGAGCGCCGCGGCCGCGCCGATCATCACGACGAGCGAACCGCGTGGTGGGTGGGGCGGCTCCTCCTCCTCGGCCGGATGCTCCTCGCCGAGGACAGGCTCCTCGTCCGAGCCCCAGCCGAGCGAGATTCGCCCCGCGGCGCGGAGAAGCGCCGCGCCCGAGAGGATCGAGGAGACCGTGAGCGCGATCGGCAGCCAGCGGTAGCCGCCGGTCGCGCCCTCCACGATCAGCGCGCGGCCGAAGAACGAGCCCGCCGGCGGCAGGCCGGCAATGGCGAGCGCTCCCGCCGCGAAGACGATCCCGGAGGCGGGAAGGCCGCGGCCGCGCGCTCTCAGCTCGTCGCCCGTTCGGAGGCGGCGGACGAGGACGCCGACCACGAGCAGGAGCGAGCCGCGCACGAGCCCGTCCGAGACGACGTAGAGCGTCGTCCCCGCGAGCGAGCGGGCGGTCAGCAAGCCGATGCCGACGAGTGCGATCCCGATCTGGCCGATGGTCACGAAGGCGAGCATCCGCTTCAGGTCGCGCTGGAGGAACGCCATCGCGCCGCCGAGGAGCGCGCTCGCGATGCCGAGCGTGACGAGGATCGCCCGCAGCGCCGTCTCGTGCGTCCCGAGCGGTCCCGAGAAGGCGGGCCAGTAGACCTTCGCGACGGCATGCAGCCCGAGGTCGCTCATCACGCCCGAGTACAGGACGCAGACGGGCGCCGGCGCGACCGCGTACGCGTCCGCGAGCCAGAAGTGGAAGGGCGCGACTCCTGCCTTGACAAGGAATCCGGCGGTCACGAGCAAGAACGCGACGAGGACGAGCCCGTCGGCACGGTGGCCCGAGAGCGCCTGTCCGATCTGGGCGAGGTTGAGCGCGCCGGTGCGGCCGTACAGCAGCCCGATCCCGAAGAGGAGGAAGAAGGCGCCGAAGCCGTTCACGATCCCGAAGTTGAGCGCGCCCTGGAGCGGGCCGGGCTCGTCGCCGTAGCCGGTGAGCGCGATCGCGGCGACGGTCATCAGCTCGAGGAAGACGAAGAGGTTGAAGAGGTCGCCCGAGAGCGCGAAGCCCTCGACCGAGCCGAGGAACACCAGCAGGAGGACGTAGAAGAGCGGCCCCGTCTCGTCGAAGTAGCGCCACGAGAAGACGACGGTCGCCGTCATGAGGAAGGCGGCGAGCGCGGCGAGCGCCGCGCCGGCGCCGTCGACGTCGAAGGCGATCCCGAGCGCGACGCCGTGCGACGGCCGCCAACCCCCGAACCAGTAGACGAGGTCGTGGGCGCCGGTGCGCGTGAGGAGAACGACGCCGACGACCGTGACGGCCGCGGAGACGAGGCCTGCGACGAAGTCGCCGAACCACGCCGGCACGAAGGGGCCGACCGCAGCCAGCGCCGCGGCCGCGAGAAGCGGCAGCGCGACCGGGAGCGGGACGAGGACGTCCATCAGCCGCGGACGGCGGGGATCTCCTCCGGGTCGAGCGTTCCCTCGCGCTCGTGCACCTGCACCGCGACCGCGAGCAGCAGCGCCAGCACGGCGACGCTCACGACCACGTCCGTCAGGGTCAGCGCCTGGACGACCGGATCCGTCGCCTTCGTCCCGAGCGGAATCCCCTTGAAGATCGGCGCCGTCGCGTGCTTGCGGTAGCCGATGGCGAGCAGCAGGACGTACGTCGAGGACTGGCACACCGTCAGGCAGACGACGAGGTGCACGAGGTGGCGGCTCGTGACGACGCCGTAGAGCCCGACGACGAGGAGCCAGACCGCGAGCGCGTACGGCAGGTAGCTCATCGTCCTCTCACCACGACCTCCTCGAGGAACTCGTCGAAGAGGAGGACGAAGGCGGCGGTGACCTCGATCGCGGTCGCCCAGTTGAGGAGCGGGATGCTGCCGGCCGAGGTGAGGAGCCCGATCCGCCCGAGCGGCAGGAAGTTCTCCTGGAAGGCGAGCCCGCCGGCGAGCGCCCCGAGCGCGAGCGCGACGAAGGCGGCCGCGCCGCCGCCCTCGAAGACGTCGACGACGTGGGCCGGTGTCAGGACGCGATACGAGCGGTGGTCGGCGGCGAGGTAGACGAGCAGGAGCCCGAGCGCGACGACGACCCCGCCCTGGAAGCCGCCGCCGGGGGTGAGGTACCCGAAGGCGACCACGTAGAGGCCGAGCAGGACGACGAGCGGGACGGCCGCCAGGCCGACGGCGCGCACCGGCTCGCTCCGCACTGCGTCGACGACCCGCTTCGCCTCCTCCTCGCGCGCCTCCCGCAGGATGAGGGCGACGCCGGCGACGGCGGCGAAGAGCATCAGCTCCTCGCCGAGGGTGTCGAAGCCGCGGTAGTCGAAGACGACCGCGGCGACGACGTTCGTCGCGTGGCGCTGGCCGAGCGCCACCTGGTTCAGGACGAGTCCGTACGGGCCGTGGTAGTCGCCGAAGGCCGGAAGGCCGGCGACGCCCCAGCCGAGGAGAGCGGCGAGGCCGGCGCCTGCGACGAGGAAGAGCCCAAGGCGCGTGCGCGCGCTCACCGGCGGCCCTTCAGCTTCGCGAGCGTGGCGAGGATGACGAGCGGCGCGGCACCGCCGCCGACCGCGAGCGCGGACAGCGCCACGTCCGGCGCTTGGAAGACGAGGAAGAGGACGACGAGGACGAGGCCGTAGAAGCTGTTCAGGAGCGCCTGCCGCAGCAGGTCGCGGACGAGGACGACGGCGAGCCCGCCGGCACCCACCAGCAGGACGGCGACGAGCTGGAGCGGGATCATCGCTCCCGCCTGGCGCGGGCGGCCCGGGCGGTCGCGATCGTCACCGCGGGGTTGCCGAGCAGGAGGAAGACGGCGACGACGAGCGCGGCCGCTGCGGCAGTGCTCCGCACGCCTTCCTCGACCGCGATCGCGATCGCGACGAGGACCGGCCCGAGCGTGCTCGCCGCGGCCGAGTAGTGCAGGCGGGCAAACGCGTCGCGGGCGGCGACGATGCCGACGCAGCAGACGAGCTCCGAGGCGACCGCCGTCCAGACGAGGACGTGGACGGCGATCTCGTGCGCGCTCACACGCGGCGCTCCATGAAGCGGGCGAAGACGAAGCCGCTCACGAGCGAGACTGCGGCGAGGACGAGCGGCACCGTCGTGTAGATCGAGCGGTGGTAGCCCTCGGAGAGGAGCAGCAGGACGAGCGTCACGACGACCGAGACGAGCTCGAGCGCGACGAGCGCGTCGATCCGCGGCGCATGCACGAGCACGGAGAACGGCAGCACGAGCGCGGCGAGCAGGACGGTGGCGGCGAGGAGCCAGACGTTCACAGTGGCGGCGCGCCTCTCGCCCGGCGCGGATCGAGCTCGTGCACTAGTGCACGACCACTGTCGATGTCGAAGTCGACGACGTAGGCGTTCGGCGCCACCGAGCCCAGGAGACCGGCGAGCGCGCGGTCGCCGGCGGAGCCGGTGCGGAACTCGAGCTCGACGAGGCGGCCGGTCGGCCTGCCCCGCAGGAGCGCGAGCATGACGATCCCGAAGTCCCGCGCGACGTGCCACGGAAGGCTCGCGGCGCGGCGCAGCAGGCGTGCGTGAAGGCCGAAGCGGTAGAGACCAAGCCGGCTGAGCAGTACTCCGAAGCAGACCGCGATTCCCGCCGCGATCGCGCCCGCGACGGCGTTCTCCTTCGTGTGCTGGCCGACGTAGACGAGCCAGACGCCGACGAGCACGACCCAGCAGAAGACGATCGCGAGGACGATTCGCATGGACGGCGAGTACTTCCGCCCCTGCGTCTTTACACCTACCTCGTGCTGCTAATCCCGGCCGCCCTGAGCCGTCTCCTGCCATGCGGCAAGTCGCGTGGTTGACCGTCTTTCTTCTCGGCGGGAGCATCGAGCACGGCTGGTAAACGGCGGGCTAACCCAGGGAGGGCTGGAACTGTGCGTAGAACGTCCTCGGTCTCGGACGAGCAACCTTCGACGCGGGCGACCCGGCTTCGTCCCTGGCGGCGACTCGCCCCGCTGGCGGTGCTGGCGCTTCTCGTCCTGATCCCGAATGCGACGGCGGTCGCGCCGTGCATGTCGATCGCGTGCGAGCCGGATCCCTACGACGGCACCGTGATGAGCGTCACCATTACCTCGCCGGGCAATTACGAGACGGTCAGCGGCACCGTCGCGATCCAGATCAAGCTCAACGGGACGAAGGCGCAGAACGTGAACCGCGTCGAGTTCTACTTCGACAACATCCTCTTCGCGACGGATACGAACGCGCCGTTCAAGGCCGACTGGAACACGCTCGATCCCTCGATTCCCGCGTATGACAACTCGGTCCACTACCTCACCGCGATCTCCTAGGACGCCAACGGGCGCGGGGGCAGCAACATCGTCCCCGTGTACGTCGCGAACACGGCCGGCACGAAGTACGACGCGTGGTGGGGCACCGCGGCGGTTCCCCAGGAAATGACCTACGACCCGTCGGCCGCGACCCAGCAGACGACGCCGATCGACGTCTCGGTCTTCAATGGAAGCTCTGGGACGTGGTCGGCGAGCACGGTGAAGCTCTACTACCGCTGGTACAGCCCCGATCCAGCGCTCCCGAACCCGATCGTCACGAATAGTGCGCCGATCTCGCTGCCCGCCGACGTCCCGTCGTTCGGGCAGACGGACGTCGTGGCGCAGGTGCCGCCGCCGACGCTTCCGGACGGCGTCGATCGAGCCCAATACCGTCTTCGGTTCGACCTCGCCGACACGTCGAGCGGCACGCCCGTCTTCTTCGCCGACAAGGGCAACCAACCTCTCGACAACCCCGTGATCGTGAACAAGCTGCTCGACGCGCGGGCGCTCGGACTCGAGCGTTACTACCACTACGTCGGCGAGTCGGTCGGCGCCGGCATGACGCACCTCGTCAACGTCGCCAACGGGAACTCGCTCTTGCGCTGGACGCCGTTCGACTCCCCGGGCCGCGGCCTCTCGACGGTCGTCGACATCACGTACAACAGCCTGGAGAAGAAGTCCGACTCGCCGATCGGCCACAACTTCTCGATCTCGGTCTCGACGCTCAACCGGCTCGGTCTGCCGCTCGACATCCACCCGAACAACGCGGCCACGAACTGCCCGAACACGACGAGCTGCTGGGTCGAGCTCACCGACGGCGACGGGACGACCCACCACTTCATCGGGCACACCGCGGCCGACGGGACGATCTGGTTCGAGGAGCCCGCGGGCGTCCACCTCTACCTGCGCGCGAACAACTCGGCCGACCCGAGCAAGCGCTGGGCGGTGACGCGGCCCGACCGCGTCACCTTCTTCTACGACGACCAGGGCTTCCCGACCGGCGTCGAGGACAAGAACGGGAACCGCCTCGACTTCACGCTCGCGAACATCGCGCCTGAGGACGACCCCGGCGGCGTGAAGAAGGTGATCGTGAAGGTGACCGACGCCGCCGGCCAAGGAGCGACTCCCGATCCCAAGCGCAGCTTCGTCCTCGACTACTACACGAAGGACGAGGTGAAGAAGCCCCAGATGCGCGGGAAGCTCCAGTCGATCACCGACCACGAGGGCCACCAGCTCTACTTCGACTACTACGCGGACGGGAACCTGCTCCGCATGACGCAGAAGGGCGGCGGCTTGAGCCGCTCGTTCGTCTTCACGTACACGAACTCGCCCGGCGACGCGCCCGCGATCCCCCTCGCGAGCGACCGCGTCAACCCCGACCCGACGACGGCGAACGAGTCCACCCGCCTCTACAGCGTGCTCGATCCGCGCGGCAACGAGACGAGGTTCGACTACTACGGGCCGACGAGCGCTCAGCTGCGCTGGAAGCTGAACAAGCGCACCGACCGGCTCGGCAACGTGACGACCTTCGCCTACGACCTCGCGAACCGCGTCACCACGGTGACCGAGCCGCTCTCGCGCGTGAGCAAGTACGGCTACGACACCGACGGCAAGGTCACGAGCATCACGAACCCGAAGAACGAAACGACGACGTGACTTGGACGTCGGACCGCCACGTCTCGAAGGTGACCGAGCCGACGGGCCAGTTCCTCGAGTTCGCGTACAACGACAAGGCTACCTCACGAGCGTCTGGGACGAGCTCCGCAACCAGACCGCGCTCGCCTACCAAAACGTCGCCGTCGACGCGAACGACATCTCCGGCAAGTGGAAGAGCGGCCGCTCGATCCCCCACATCAGCCAGCTCACCTCGAAGACCGACCCGAAGGGCACGGCGACGACCACGGCCGGCGACTTCCAGTGGAAGTTCACCTACGACGCCAAGGGCAACGTCCTGACGGCGACCGATCCCGAGAACTTCCCCGAGACGTACACGTACAACGCCGACGGCACCGTCGCGACCGACAAGGACGCGAACAACCACACGACGACGTTTGCGAGCTACGACTCGAACGGCCTGCCGACGAAGATCGTCGACGCCAAGGGGCAGACGACGCAGTTCGGCTACGACTCCGACGGGCTCCTGCTCTGGGTGCAGGACCCGCGGCACGCCTCGGACACGGGCACGGACACGCGCTCGTACCGCAGCTACTTCGACTACGACGGCTTCCACCGGCTCGTCGCGCAGTCGACGCCGAAGTCGACCCAACTCGACCGGGGCAACCTGATCTGGAGCGACGCGTCCTACGACGCGAACGACAACCTGACGAGAATCGTCGACGCGCACTACGGCGCGACGGACTCCCTCAGCGGCCCGACGACGACGACCGTCTACGACGCGATGGACCAGCCGACGCTCGTCACCGGTCCGGACACGTCCGCCGAACCGGCGGGAGAGCGCAATCGCTTCACCTACGACGCCGCCGGCCGGCTGACCTCCGCCACGATGCCGCGCGGCGTCCAGAGCGCCGTCGACAAGGACTTCACGACCTACTACTCATACGACCCCCTGGACCGGGTCGTGAAGGAGACGGCCTACACGGTCGACGGGGCCGGCGCGATCACGGCGACCCGGAACACGCACTACTGCTACGACCTCGCGGGCGACCTCGTGTCGAGGACGGACCCCAAGGCAGGGCTCGACTCGATCACGTGCCCGACCACGGCGGCCTTCACGACGAAGTACGCCTACGACGCAGCCCACCGCGTGCTTTCCGTCACCGACCCGCTCCTGCACAAGCAGTCGGTCACCTACGACGCGAACGACAACGTCGCGACCGCGACCGACGAGAGCGGCAGCGTCGAGACCCGCTCCTACGATCAGCGCGATCTGCTCGTGAAGGTCGTCGATCCGTTCGTCGCCGGCGGGAAGACCCTGACGACGAAGCTCGACTACGACCCCGTGGGCAATCTCCAGCGCGAGATCAACCCGCGCGCGTGGGATGCGTCGACCGACAAGGTCACCTTCAACTCGTACGTCACGAAGTACGTCTACGACGCGGTCGACCAGCTGACGCGGATAGATCTGCCGGTCGCCGGCACGTTCACGGCGGCCTACGTCCACAACACCTACGACGCCAACGGCAATCTGCTCTCGACGAGCCTGCCGGTAACGGCGACTGATCCCGCCGCGGTCGCCTCGGACAAGAAGACCGTCTACACGTACCTCGACCCCGGCTGGATCCGGACGGCGAAGGACCCCGCGACGCCCGCAGTCCATTACGACTACGCAGCGGAAGGCTGGCAGACGTCGCGGGTTCCCGAGGACGGCTCCGGCAACCTCGACAACGGCCATTCGATGGCCTGGACCTACTACCAGGACGGTCTCCTCCAGCGGCGGACCGACCGTGACGCGCACGTCTCGACGTTCGCCTACGACGCCGACAACAACCTCACCAGCGGCACCGCCGGGATCAAGAGCGGCACCAGCGAGACGCCGATCGCCATCACAGGCGCCTACGACGGCTTCGACCAGCTGACGAAGCTCCGGCAGAAAAAGCAGACCGACACGAACTGGCGCTTCACGACCTACACGTACGACGCCAACGGCAACGTCGCCACGCGCGACGACGATGGCATCGAAGATCCGAGCGGCAACCTCGTAACCGCCGGGCGCAAGCACGACTACGCCTACGACGGCGCGGATTGGGTGCAGAGCGACCTCGACCACGGCAAGCAGGCTGGCTGCGCCGACGACCAGCGGACGACCTACGACTTCACGCCGACCGGCCGGGAGAAGCTGCGCACGATCGCCCAGACCGGCGCCGGCTGCACCGACGCGGCGCCGAACTGGCAGACGCAGCAGACGACCGCGTGGACGTACTTCCTCAACGGCGACCTGAACACGCTCCAGACGAAGAACAAGAGCGGGACGCTCGTCGAGTCGCACACCGTCACGTACCTCGACCCCTCGGGCTTCTACCTAGACGGCAACAGGGCGAAGGACGTGTTCACGCTCCTTGGGCCGAACACGACTGTGCCCTGTCGGACGGGCGCGTGCACGACCGTGTGGACGTACGACCCGCGCGACCGCCTCCAGCACTTCAAGACGACCCGGAACGACACCGGCGCGATCGTCCGCGACATCGACTACACGCTCGACACCCAGGGCAACATCACGCGCCAGGTGCAGGGCGGCGTCACGACCGACTTGACCTACATCGGCAACCAGCTCGAGACGCAGAAGCAGAACGGCAGCCTCGTCGCGAAGTACTTCTACGACCGCGGCAACCTCACCTGCGTCACGAGCGCGCTGGGGACCAAGGCGAACTGTCCGGCGTCGCCGAGCGACGCGCTCCAAGGCCCCGTCACGCAGGCCTACTTCTACGACGACCTCGACCGGCTTCAGAACGTCCGCAGCCAGAACTCGCCGGGGGCGATCGACCGGGTCACCGACTACCTCTACGACGCGCTCGACCGCGTCAGCCGCGAGACCGAGACGCACGGCACGGGTGCCACGCACACGACCGACTTCTCCTACCTCGGCGTCTCGAACGACGTCACCGACGAGAACCACACGGGCTCGGCGACGACGAAGACGAAGAGCTACTCGCTCGACCCGTGGGGGGACCGGATCTCACTCACGCGGACGACGCCGACGAACACGAGCGCAACCTGGACGTACGGCTACGACGTGCATGGGTCGGTCTCCCTGCTGCTCGACAACCTCGGACAGGCAAAGGCCGCTTACGGGTACGACCCCTACGGCAACGAGGACAGCACGCTCACCCAAGGCGACAGGATCAACAAGACCGATCCGAACGCCAACGATCCGCTAAACCCCTACCGCTTCTCCGGGAAGCGGTGGGACTCGGGCTCGGCCACGGTCGACATGGGCTCACGCCGCTTCGGTCCTGATACCGCGCACTTCTTCCAGAACGACCTGTTCGGCGACGCGCTCGACGACCTCGACCTTTCCGTCGACCCGCTGACGGACAACCGCTACGCGCTCGCAGGCGGCAATCCCGTCTCGTTCGTCGAGGTCGACGGGCACATGGTGCGCGCGGACGGCGGCGGGGGGTCAGTACGAGGCCCGCGCCTCCTCACCACGCGCCGCTACCGCACGAGCCGGGACTCCTCCCACCATGAGTCGGGGGGAGGCGGCGGCTTCTTCGGAAGCGTGTGGGGTGGCGTCAAATCGCTCACCGTCGATTCGTCGAACCCGTGCTCGGTCGCCAATCTCCCGGATATCGGCGACGACAAGCGGTGCCTGAGCGAGACGTGGAAGGCAACCGGGAGGGATCTCAAGAAGTCGAGCGCAGATCTGATGAGCCGCGACCCGAAGCGAGCGGCTTCGGGCGTCCTCAACCTCGGCCTCTGGGGAACGCTTGAGGGCGGTGCGCTGAAGGAATCGGTGATCAGCGCCCGTACCGGCATCGAAGTCGGTCGGGCCGCGAAGGCCGAGGAGGCGGCAGGCCGCATGCGCTGGCTGCGTGGCAGCCAGGGCAACGCCGGTCTCGTGCCGAAGTCGGTCGCGCGGCAGCTTCGCGGAAGAAGTTTCTCTTCGCCGGACGACTTCCGCGAGGCGTTCTGGGAAGCAGCAGCCGGCGATCCAGCACTCGCGGCGCAGTTCAGCAAAGGCAATGTGGCACGAATGCGACAGGGACTCGCACCCATCGCGCCCCAGGCTCAGCAGTACGGGAAGCTCCGCTCCTACATCCTCCATCACCGGACCCCGGTCGCCCGCGGCGGAGATCCGTACGATCCCGCCAACATCCTGATCGTGACGCCGCGGTACCACCAAGAGGTCCTGAGTCGGAGCTACCACTTCGGCCAAGGGGGGTGATCTGCATCGAGCGAGAAGAGCTGGTCGATCTGGTCCGCCGGATCATGAGAGGCGAGGGCGAGACCCAGGAAGAGGCCGACCGCCTCGTCGGCCTCTTCGCCGACAACGTCCCGCACCCGAGGGCAAGCGATCTCATCTTCTATCCCGAGGAAGAGTTCGGCCATGAGCCGACTCCCGAGGAAGTGGTGGATCGAGCGCTCAGTTATCGCGCCACCGCACTCTGAAAAGCGGCTCGAGCCGTGGGAGCCGTGCTGGGCCCAGACGAGAAGCTGCAATACGAAGCCACGTGCCACGCCCGGCCAGACCTCTGTGGCTGAGGAGTGAGCGCAAGAGCCGAGGAAATCGGTCGCGCTGTCGCCGAGGCAGACAGCGCGACCGACATGGAGGGCATCATCGCCAGCCTCCGCGAGGCCGAGGACGAGTTCGGCCACGAGCCGACTGCCGAGGCGGTGGTCGATCGAGCGCTGGGCTACCGGCCGAGGCGATTCCCGGCCGACTCGCTCGGCTGACCTCGCCGCCGCGCCGCCGCCCCGATTTGCCGGATCCGGGCGAGCGCCAGCTCCTCGCGGACCGCGGCCGCCTCGTCGTGCCTTCCCGCATCGTCCAGAGCCTGCGCCCACTCGCAATAGGCGAGCGAGGCCTCGCGCCACTCCGCGCTTTTCCGCATGCACCCCACGGCCTTGCGGAAGCACCCGGCCGCCTCGTCCATCTGGCCCTTCAGTGCCTGGGCGACGGCGAGGGCATGCCACGCGCCGCCCTGCTCGACGACGTGCTCCTCGAGGTAGCGCAGCGCGTCGCGCGCGGACGAGATCGCCTCGTCGGGCCGCTCGAGCGCGATCGCCCGCTTCGCCTGCTGCGTGCGCAGCGCCCCGAGGTCGCGGTGGTCGGCGCCGAGCATGAAGAGCCGTTCGGCTTGAGCCAGGTGCGGGCCGGCCAACTCCGCCTCGCCCTCGAGCATCGCGATCTCGGCACAGTGCAGGTGCGCGCGGGCCAGCTCGAGCGTGTCCTCCGTCGCCTCGAGGAGGCCGATCGCGCGGCGCATGAACTTCATCGCCGCGACCGGCTCACCGGCCATCGACGCCACCCGCGCGAGCGACCAGTTGACGTGGACGCGCGCATGAGGGTCGGCAGTCGCCTCGCAGCGCCCGACGACGTCCAGCAGCACCTGCCGCGCCCGCTCGAGGTCGCCCGCGTCGGCCAGGGCGCAGCTCAGGTAGCTCGTGAAGCGGAACTCGTTCGCGCGGTCGTCCGGAGCACGCGAGGAGAGGTCGTCGAGGCACCGCTCGAAGAGCTCGACTGCGCGCTCGCATGCCCCCACCGCTGCGTACGCGCGCCCGAGGGTCGCGTAGACGTCCGGACGCGAGCACGGCGTGGCCCAGCCCGACCGATCCACTTTCTCCAGCTGCTCGATCGCCGAGTGGTAGGCGCCTCGGCGAGCCAGGGCGAGCCCGAGGCCGATGCGAGCGCGGCCTTCCGAGACGATGTCGCCGGCGGCACGCGCTCGTGTCACGAGAGCTGCGAAGGTCCGCTCGACCTGCTCCACCTGCGCCGGTTCGGCGTCGAGTCGAAGCGCGAGCTCCGCGTCGCTCAGCTCGAGCTCCCGTCTGTACGCGGCAGGCGTCTCTGCGCCCGTCTCCAGGTATTCGGCCGAGACGCCGAGCGTCCGCGCGAGGCTCCGCAGGACGCCGAGGGACGGCGTACGCAGGCCGGCCTCGATCCGCGACAGGTACGCCTCGGAGAGACTCGAGCCGGCCAGCTCGCGCTGGGACAGATGCCGCTCGAGTCGCAGACGGCGTAGGCGTGCGCCGATCGATTCCTGCCTCACCGGCTCGTCAGAAGAGCGTTGATTGCCGAGCATCACCGCGTTCCTTGCCCACAGGCAGATGCTCGCCTATCGTCGTCGGAGACACAGGGGGCTCCCGATCGACGGGAAAGGAGGTAGGCGTGCTTCGCTCCGCCGGAATCAGGCTCCTGGCAACCGCGGCAGCCGTCTCGGCCGCGCTCGCAGGCGCACAGATCCTCGGCCATACATGGCCGTAGAGGGACGCGAGGGCGGGCGCGCGACGCACCCGCCCTCCCCTTCTGCTTCGTCTCCAGCGCACGTACCTGCCTGCGATCGAGTACGGAGACTACGCCGATCCGGTCCTGGGGAACAGAAATGTCCTCTTTGGACATGGTCAAAATAGACCGCTGTTTCACCGCTCCTGCCTGACTCCGCGTTTACCTCTCGGCCGCAGCGGTAGGTAGAGCCGCCGTGGAGCTCGGCTACGCCTTCTCGTCGGAGGAGCACGGGCCGCTCGACCTCGTCCGGCATGCGCGCGCCGCGGAGGAGGCGGGCTTTGGCTTCGGGCTCATCTCCGACCACTTCCATCCCTGGGTCCCGCGGCAGGGCCACAGCCCGTTCGTCTGGAGCGTGATCGGCGGGATCGCCGGCGCGACGGAGCGCTTCCGCCTCGGCACGGGCGTGACGTGCCCGCTGATCCGCGTCCACCCGGCGATCGTCGCGCAGGCCGCAGCGACCTCCGAGGCGCTCATGCCCGGGCGCTTCTTCCTCGGCGTCGGCACCGGCGAGAACCTGAACGAGCACGTCACCGGCGCCCGCTGGCCCGCGCCCGACGAGCGGATCGAGATGCTCGAGGAGGCGATCGCGGTCATCCGGCTGCTCTGGGAAGGCGGCACGAAGACGCACCGCGGCAAGCACTACACCGTCGACCACGCGCGGATCTACACGCTGCCCGACCCGCCGCCGGCGATTTACGTCGCCGCCGCGGCGCCGAACGCGGCCGAGCTCGCCGGTCGCGCCGGCGACGGCCTGATCTCCGTCGTGCCCGACGAGAAGATCGTGTCGACCTTCGAGCAGAGCGGCGACGCCGGCAAGCCGAAGGTCGGGATGACGCACTTCTGCTGGGCGGCGAGCGAGGAGGAGGGGCGGCGCGCGGCGCACGAGCTCTGGCCGACGTCGGGCCTGAAAGGGCCGCTGAACCAGGAGCTCGCGCTGCCGGAGTACTTCGAGGCGGCCGCGGAGGGCGTGGCCGAGGAGGACGTGGCCGAGCAGGTGCCGCACGGCCCCGACCCCGCGCCGATGCTCGAGGAGATCCGGAGTTTCGCGGCGGCGGGCTTCACGCACGTCTACGTCCACCAGATCGGGCCCGACCAGGAGGGGTTCCTGAAGTTCGCGGAGCGGGAACTCCTCCCGCACGTCTAGTCGTCCGCCATCCCAGGGGAGGTACACAATGAAACGTCGCCTCGCGCCCTCGCCCGCGCTCGTCGTCGCGTGCGTGGCGCTCCTCGTCGCGCTCGCCGGCACGGGCTACGCAGCGCTGAAGCTGCCGCGGAACAGCGTCACCACGGTGCAGGTGAAGGACTTCTCGCTCCTCGCCCGGGACTTCAAGCGGGGCCAGCTCCCGGCCGGCAAGCCGGGGCCGCCCGGACCGCAGGGCCCGGCCGGACCGGCCGGGGCCGGCGCGAGGTGGGCGCTCGTCGGCCCGGGCGGCGCGATCATCGCCCAGTCGGGCGGGATCAGCGCGCGCCACGTGGGCGACGGCTACTACGTCCTCGACTTCGGCTCGTCGGTGCAGGGGCACCTCATCTTCGCCTCGTACTCGCGGAGCTCCGACGACCGCACCGGCGCGGGCGCGATCCGGGCCGGAACGTGCACGACGACGACGAACGAGGGGGACAACTGCACTACCGGCAACGACCCGAGGTTCGTCGCGGTGATCACCTACGGGGCCGGAAGCGTCATCCCCGTCGACCACTCGTTCTACGTGGTCGTGGTCTGAGAGAGGTTCGACATAACTCCAACGTGTCGACCGGTCGTTTCAGACGGACAGGAGAGAGCGCCCCTCGCGGGGCGCTCTCTCGAAGGTGCTACCAGAGGCGGTAGGCCTGGCGAGAGACAAAGAGGCCGTGTCCTGAGCCGCTCCGGCAGGCAACGCCGCTCACCCGCGAGCGGCATGTGAAGGCGCTGTGGCTCCAGGTCTTCCCGTACGCCAGGGTCAGGTAGCTCGGCCGCTGCGTGTCGGGGTTGTAGAGGATGCCGCCTGTGCAGACGAGCGAGCCGCGCCGCGCGGCGCCGAGCGAGAAGCCGTGCCAGTCGAGGCCGGCTCTGCTCATGCAGCGGGCCTGGGCGCTCACGGCGTAGTCGGCGCGGCCGATCGAGCAGAGCAGCCGGCCGCCGGAGCCGGGAACGAACAGGCACTTGATGTTTCCCGTCGGCGAACGGAAGCCCGGCAAACGCTGGACGCTGCCGGCTCCTGCCGCCGACGCGGCGATCGCAGCGAGGGCCGCTGCGGCGAGGCCGATGACGATGACGCGCTTCATGGTGTCCTCCTCGTTTCAGTTGCTGCTGACGAGGCCCACCATGAGGCGAGGCGGCAAACAGCGGTCAAAAGGTCGGCAAAGCCCAGCGAAGAGGCGTTTTGATTGACTAGGACCGTGGCCGATCCGTTCTCGTCTCGGTCGACGCTCGAGGCCGGCGGGGAGCGCTACGAGATCTTCCGCCTCGCTGCCCTCCAGGAGCGCTACGACGTCGCCCGGCTCCCGTACACGCTCCGGATCCTGCTCGAGAACGTGCTGCGGAACGGGGACGAGAAGGGTGTCGAGGCGCTCGCCCGCTGGGACGCGAAGGCCGAGCCGGCGGAGGAGATCGCGTTCGTCCCGGCCCGCGTGCTGCTCCAGGACTTCACGGGCGTGCCCGCGATCGTCGATCTCGCCGCGATGCGCGACGCGATGCGCGACCTCGGCGGCGATCCCGCGAAGATCAATCCGCTGCTCCCGTCCGATCTCGTGATCGACCACTCGGTGCAGGTCGACGCGTTCGCGAGCCGGCTCGCATTCAGCCGCAACGTCGAGCTCGAGGTCGAGCGGAACCGCGAGCGCTACGCGTTCCTGCGCTGGGGCCAGACCGCCTTCGACGGGCTTCGGGTGGTGCCGCCCGGGACCGGCATCTGCCACCAGGTGAACCTCGAGTATCTCGCGCGCGTCGTCGAGTCGCGCGACGGCCAGGCCTTCCCCGACACGCTTGTCGGCACCGACTCCCACACGACGATGGTGAACGGGCTCGGCGTCCTCGGCTGGGGCGTCGGCGGGATCGAGGCCGAGGCGGCGATGCTCGGCGAGCCGCTGTCGATGCTCGTGCCGCAGGTGGTCGGCTTCAAGCTCACCGGCCGGCTGCCCGAGGGCTCGACGGCAACCGACCTCGTGCTGACGGTGACGCAGATCCTGCGCCGCACCGGGGTCGTCGGGAAGTTCGTCGAGTACTTCGGCGAGGGGCTCGCGAGCCTCTCGATCGCCGACCGCGCGACGATCGGAAACATGTCCCCTGAGTACGGCGCGACGTCCGGCTTCTTCCCGGTCGACGAGGAGACGGTCCGCTACCTGCGGATGACCGGCCGCGACGAGCAGCGGCTCGCGCTCGTCGAGGCGTACTGCAAGGAGAACATGCTCTGGCACGAGCCGGCGGACGAGCCGACATACTCGGAGATCGTCGAGCTCGAGCTCTCGTCCGTAGAGCCGAGCCTGGCCGGGCCGCGGCGGCCGCAGGACCGCGTGCCGCTCGCGACGGCGAAGGAGTCGTTCCTCGAGGCGCTCGGCACCTTCGGCGTCGACTACGCGAACGACACGTACGACAAGGAGGTCGCCGACAGCTTCCCGGCCTCCGACCCGCCGAGCGGGGACGGCACGCACTCGTACGACGAGGAAGAGGCGGAGCGGGCGCCGGTCGCGACGGCGACGCGGGCGGAGCCGGTCACCGTCGAACTCGACGACGAGTCCTTCGAGGTCGACCACGGCTCGGTCGTGATCGCGGCGATCACGAGCTGCACGAACACCTCGAACCCGAGCGTCATGATCGGCGCCGGCCTACTGGCGAAGAAGGCCGTCGAGCGCGGGCTCGAGCGCAAGCCGTGGGTGAAGTCGAGCCTCGCGCCGGGCTCGAAGGTGGTCACCGAGTACTACGACCAGGCGGGTCTGACGGAGTACCTCGAGGAGCTCGGCTTCCACACCGTCGGCTACGGCTGCACGACTTGCATCGGGAACTCGGGGCCGCTGCCCGACCCGATCTCGGAGGCGGTGACGGAGAACGACCTCGTCGTCTGCTCCGTCCTCTCGGGGAACCGCAACTTCGAGGCGCGCATCCATCCGGAAGTGAAGGCGAACTACCTCGCCTCGCCGCCGCTCGTCGTCGCCTACGCGCTCGCCGGCCGGATGGACATCGACCTCGAGACCGAACCGCTGGGGCAGGACCGGGACGGCGAAGACGTATACCTGCGAGACCTGTGGCCTTCGGCCGAGGAGGTCGCGGACACGATCGCCGAGGCGATCCAGAGCGAGATGTTCAGCCGCACCTACGCGGACGTCTTCGCCGGCGACGAGCGATGGGCGGCGCTGGACGTGCCCGAGGGAGACCTGTTCGCGTGGGATCCCGACTCGACGTACGTGCGGCGGCCGCCGTACTTCGAGGACATGCCGCGCGAGACGGGGCCGGTCGAGGACTTCGCCGGCGCACGCTGTCTCGTGTGGGTTGGCGACAGCGTCACCACCGACCACATCTCCCCGGCCGGCGCGATCAGGCCCGACTCACCGGCCGGGCGGTACCTGATCGAGCACGGCGTCGAGCGCAAGGACTTCAACTCTTACGGCTCGCGGCGCGGCAACCACGAGGTGATGGTGCGCGGCACCTTCGCCAACGTCCGCCTCCGGAACCTGCTCGTGCCGGAGAGCGAGGGCACGTGGACGGTACACCTCCCGGACGGCGAGGAGACGACGATCTTCGAGGCCTCGGAGCGCTACCTCGCGGAGGGCGTGCCGCTCGTCGTCCTCGCCGGCAAGGAGTACGGCTCGGGCTCCTCGCGCGACTGGGCGGCGAAGGGGCCGAACCTCCTCGGCGTGCGCGCGGTCGTCGCCGAGAGCTACGAGCGGATCCACCGCTCGAACCTGCTGATGATGGGCGTGCTGCCGCTCCAGTTCATGGCCGGCGAGTCGGCCGAGTCGCTCGGCCTGAGCGGGCGCCAGGAGTTCGCGGTGTCCGGGCTCGACGGCGGCCGCGCGCAGGAGGTGACCATTCAGGCCGACGACAAGGAGTTCCGCGCCCGCGTCCGGCTCGACACGCCGCGCGAGCGCGAGTACCTGCGGCACGGAGGGATCCTCCCGTTCGTGCTGCGGCGGCTGCTGGCCGGCTGAGCCTCGGGAAGCGCGCTCTTCCGCCAGCTTCGTCTCGTGGTAGGCGATGCGCTCGGCCGGCGGCCGCGAGCGCGCGGATCGTCTCACCCATTCTTAGAACAGGTCGTACGCGGGCCAGGCGGAGACGCCGCCGACGATCGTGTCCAGCGCTTGCCTGAGCTTGTTCGCGCACGGGTCGGTCGACGGGCGCGTGTTGACGGTGGCCGAGTAAGTGATCCCGCTCGGCGCGCGACCCATGAGCGCAATCGTGCCGGTCATGCAGCCGTTATGCCACTGGTAGCCGCCGCCGACGACCCAGCCGAACGCGTAGGTGGGGTCGACGCCGTCCGCGTCCAGCACGCCGGACTTCGTGGTCATCGTCGTGTAGTCGGTGCCGTTGACGATGTCCGGCTTCGTCCCGAGCCCATCCACGCGGACCATGAAACGCGTCAGGTCGATCGCGCTCGCGAGCCAGCCACCGTGTGCGTCGAACCGGTTCACGTTCAGGTCGTACGCGCTGGACGGGTAGTAGACGACCTCATGCGGTTTGCGGTCGGCGGCCGCGTTGGCCGCCAGCACCATGTCGGTGACGCCGGTCGAGGCGAGAACCGACCGCACGTAGTCCTCGTACGACTGACCGCTCTTCGCTGCGATTACGCGGCCGAGGATCTTGTAGCCGAAGTTCGAGTACTCGTAGACGGAGCCCGGGCTGTTGATCGGCGCCTTCGTCTTCAGCGCCCAGTTGATCAGCTCGTCCGTCGAGTAGTCGGTGTGCTGGAACATCGGGTCATTCATGTCGTCGACCTTCGTCGTGAAGCCCGAGATGTGCTGCAGGAGCTGCCGCACGGTGATGCTCTCGATCGACGTGTTGTTGTCCGGCGTGGCGTATTGCGACCCGAGGATGCTGTTCGGGCCGAACACCTTCAGGTCGAGCGACGTAAGCTTGCCTTGCTCGAGGAGCCGCATCACGGCGACGGGGGTGATCGGCTTCGAGACGCTTGCGATCCGGAACAGCTGCGTCGGCGAGGCCTCTTGTCCCGTCGACTTGTCCGCGAGCCCGAAACCGCCCGCGTAGACGAGGCGGCCGTCTTTCGTGATCGCGAGCGCGAGACCGGGGATCGAGTGCGTCGTCATGTACGCCGCGACCTTGTCGCCGATCAGCTCGAGGTCGGCGCTCTTCCAGGTCGTGTTCTCCCAGATCGCGTTGAGGCGTGAGCTCGACCCGGACGCGAACCCATTCACGTAGACGGGCTGGTAGCCCTGGTAGTAGAGGTTGTCGAAGACGTCCTGGTAGAACGCGCCCGGAACCCCGTGCCGTGCGGCGTACAACGGGCCACCGGACTTCTCCCACAACGCCGCGTACAAGTCTGTGCCGCCGACGTTGTAGCCGCTGACGAGCTCGAGGCGGTAACCCTTCTTGACGTAGTCGTCGAACGCCTGCTGGTACTGCGCCGCCGTCAGGCCGTGCCTCGCGACCCACCCGGGCCCGCCCGACTTGTCCCAGATCGCGGCGTAGAGATCCTTGCCGTTGACGGCGTACCCGCTCACGTCGCGCAGGCGGTAGCCCTTGCTCTTCAGGTCCTCGAACGTCTGCTGGTACTGCGCCGCCGTCAGGTTGTGGCGGGCCTGCCAGGCCGGGCCCGACGTCTTCTGCCAGATCGCGGCGAAGCGAGGCGCGCCGCCGACGGCGTACCCGGATACATGCGTGAGCCGGTAGCCCGTCTTCTTGTAGTGGTCGAAAGCCGCTTGGTACTTAGAGGATGTCAGGCCGTGCCGCGCGGCCCACGCCGGCCCGCCCTGCTTCACCCACAGCGCCGCGTAGCGCACGGCGCCGCCCGACGTGTAGCCGCTGACCGTCTTCAGCCGGTACCCCTTCTTGACGAGGTGGGTGAACGTGGTCTGGTACTGCGCGGCCGTCAGCCCGTGCCGCGCGACCCACGGGGTGCCGCCGGACGCAGGGGCGGCTGAGGATTCTGCTGCGGACTTCTTCGCACCGCCGCAGCCCGCGGCAAGCAGCGCGGTCGCGAGCGAGGCCACCGCCGCAAGCCTCGCGTTTCTCATCTCGCCTCCCTTTCGCTCGGCCCGAGTCTACGGCGGCGCGCGCGGGATGCCTAGCGGCTCGACGGACGAGCTCCGCTACCAGCGGCGCAGCGCGTACTCGAGCGCGGGGACCAGCTGCGAGCGCCAGAACGCGCCGTCGCGGCCGCCGGGGCCGGCCGGCAGCATGACTGCGACGAAGGGGTCGCATGGCATGCGTAACGATGAGCCGATCGGCGACCTGCGGCAGCCGCAGTCCGTCGACGAACGAGTACGGCGAACCCGGGAAGCCCTGGCAAAGCGGTTCGGATCGTTCCGGCCCAAACCGTCCCTCCTGCCGGCCCGCGCCCGATCTGCACGCAGGCCGGCGGGAGCGCGGGGAACATGCTCCAGGTGTAGCGCCGGCCGTGTTGAGCAGGCGCTGCGGCGGCGTTACGCGTTCGTGACGACGAGCACGGCCGCGCCGCGCACCCGGCCGGCGCGAAGCCGGTCGAGCGCCTCGTTCGCCTGCTCGAGCGGGTATGTCTCGACCTCGGTCCGCACCGGCACCTGCGGAGCGAGCGCAAGGAACTCCTCCCCGTCGCGGCGGGTCAGGTTCGCGACCGAGCGGACGACCCGCTCGCCCCAGAGGAGCTCGTACGGAAACGACGGGATGTCGCTCATGTGGATCCCCGCGCAGACGACGACGCCGCCCTTCGCGGTGGCGCGCAGCGCGGCCGGCACGAGCTCCCCGACCGGGGCGAAGACGATCGCGGCGTCGAGATCGTCGGGAGCCGCGTCGCCCACGGCCCCGGCCCATTCGACGCCGAGCGACCGCGCGAACGCCTGCCCCTCCTCGTCGCCCGCCCGCGTGAAGGCGAAGACGCGCCGGCCCTGGTGCCGCGCGACCTGGGCGATGATGTGCGCCGAGGCGCCGAAGCCGTAGAGGCCGAGCCGCTCAGCGTCGCCGGCCATGCGCAGCGACCGGTAGCCGATCAGGCCGGCGCAGAGGAGCGGTGCCGCCTGCACGTCGGGATAGCCCTCGGGAACCGGGAGGCAGAAGCGCTCGTCCGCGACGGCGTGCTCGGCATACCCGCCGTCGAGGTCGTAGCCGGTGAAGCGCGCCTCGTCGCAGAGATTCTCACGCCCGCTCGTGCAGTAGCGGCAGGTGCCGTCCGTCCAGCCGAGCCACGGAACCCCGACCCGCCGCCCGCTCGCCTCGTCGATGCCGACGATCTGGTGCCCGACGACGAGCGGGAGCTTCGGGTGCTCGAGCTCGCCGTCGACGACGTGCAGATCGGTCCGGCACACGCCGCAGGCGAGCACGCGGACGAGGAGCTGGCCCCGCGCGGGCTCCGGCTGCGGGAGCTCGGTGGCGACGAGCGGGGTCCGGGGCGCCTCGAGGATCATCGCCCGCATCAGAGTCGAGTCTTGCAGCTAGCTTTGGCTCGATGAACGTCACCGACGCCACCTTCGAGTCGGAGGTCGTCGAGCGCTCGCGCGAGCGGCCCGTCGTCGTCGACTTCTGGGCCGACTGGTGCAGGCCGTGCCACGCGCTCGCGCCGGTGCTCGAGGGCGAGGTGGCGGCGCGCGACGGGCAGATCGAGCTCGCGAACGTCGACGTCGACACGAACCCGCGGCTGGCGGACGAGTACGGCATCCGCAGCATCCCCGCCGTGAAGGCGTTCCGCGACGGGCGCGTCGTCGGCGAGTTCGTCGGCGTTCAGTCGCCGCAGTCGGTGGCGTCGTTCCTCGACGAGCTCCTGGCGCCGTCGCCAGGCGAGCGGCTGCTCGCCGAGCTGCGGAAGTCGGACGAGCGGCCCGAGCTCCTCGCGGCTCTCGAAGGCGGCGATCACGAGTCGGCGCTCGAGCTGCTCCTCGACGAGGTGCGGACCGAGGCCGATCCAGAGCGCCGCGACGAGCTCCGGCGCCTGATGGTCGCCCTCTTCGAGGAGCTCGGCGTGGACGACCCGCTGAGCGTCCGCTTCCGCCGGCAGCTCGCGGCCGCGCTGTACTAGGGGCTCGCCTCGGCGGCGCGGCGCGCCTCCGCCTCGGCGAGCTTCCGTTCCCGCTCGACGCGCTCGCCCGCCTGCAGCTCGAGGCACACGCGCCGCGTCACGAGGAGCACCAACACAGGGACGACCCAAACCGCGACCCGGTAGAACCAGATCTGCCAACCGTAGGAGACGAAGAAGGTCACGAAGAAGCGGTCGGCAGAGCCGGCGACGAAGACCAGGCCGACCCAGGTGACGACGGCGGCGCCGATCGCCGTCCGCCACGGCGCGTCGCGCGGCCGGTCGAGCAGGTTGTGGAAGGCGTAGTCGCCCGTGAAGCGCCGCTCGACCCACGGCCAGACGAAGAGGAACCCGAAGACGAGCATCGGGAAGAGCGCACCGCCCCAGAACGGGT
Source organism: Gaiellaceae bacterium (assembly GCA_035640455.1). GTDB lineage: Bacteria > Actinomycetota > Thermoleophilia > Gaiellales > Gaiellaceae > AC-50. Next base: position 50,779 of record DASQWB010000010.1, read on the forward strand.
TCGGGATCAGCGTGTAGCGGCCGATCGTGACGTCGAACGAGGGCACGAGACGAAGCGCGCCGATCAGCCAGCCGAGGTACCAGTCCGGCTGCGCGCCGTTCGTCGCGTCGGCGACATGGTAGGGCCCCCAGAGCCAGATCGGGTTGATCTGCACGAGCCCGCCGAGGAGGAAGAGCACGGCGGTGACCGCGGACAGAAGCCCGAGCGTGCGCGGCGCGTAACCGGGAAAGGTGGGGATGCCGACCACCTTGCGCTCCGTCCTCCGCGGCCCGCCGAACTGGGTGTGGTGCCGCGCCGCGACGAGCACGAGGTGGAGTCCGATCAGCGTCGCGATGAGGATCGGCAGCAGGAAGACGTGCGCCACGTACATGCGCGACCAGAAGGCCGGCGTCCCCGGGAACGGACCGCCCCAGACGAGCTCGGCGAGGTTCGCGCCGACGACCGGCACCGACATCAGCACCGAGTAGCCGATCGCCAGCCCCATCCCGGATAGGAGGTCGTCCGCGAGCGAGTAGCCGAGGTAGCCCTCGAGCAGCGCGAAGACGAGCATCGAGAGGCCGACGAAGTACGTGAGGTCGCGCGGCTTGCGAAACGCGCCGGTGAAGAAGATCCGGAAGACGTGCAGGGCGATCGCGACGAGGAAGACGTCGGCCGCCCAGTGGTGGGTCTGGCGCATGAGCAGGCCGGCCTTGACCTTGAAGGAGATGTCCACGACCGACCTGTACGCCTGCGACATCTCGGCGCCGTGCAACGGCTGGTACTCGCCGTGGTAGTACGTCGACGCGGTCGAGGGGTCGAAGAAGAAGGTCAGGTAGATCCCGGTGCCGACGAGGACGACGAACGAGTAGAGCGCCACCTCGCCGAGCAGGAACGACCAGTGGTCGGGGAAGACGTAGCGCAGAGCCTTGCGCAGGAAGGACGCGCCGCCGCTCCGCTCGTCGACGTAGCGGACGAGGCCGCGGATCACGATGCGCTCCGGTTGCGGACCCCCCACCACGACGGGCCGATCGGCCCGGAGAAGTTGCCGCCGGCGCGGAGCTCACCGCCGCTCCGCACCTCGAGCGGCAGCTGAGGAAGGGGCCGGCCGGCCGGCCCGAAGAGCACCTTCCCGCCGCGGGCCGGGTCGAACGTCGAGTAGTGGCACGGGCAGACGAGCGCCGGCCGCTCCTCCACCGCGGGGAAGGTCGGCTTCCGGTAGAGCGCGATCGCGCACGCCGCGTGGGTGCAGATCTTCGAGTAGGCGACGATCCCGTCCGGGGCCCAGCCGTCGCGGCCGGGCGGCAGGTGGAGCTCGGCCGGCTGGAGCCGCACGACGACGAGCGGCGAGCCGAGCTCCTCCCGATCCGCGCCCTCGGGGTATGCGGTGTAGAAGGTCTCCTCGAGGATCTCGTCGGCGCGCAGTGGCCGCCCCCGCTCGTCGACGAGCCGCACGCCGGGGCGCCACGGTGTGCGGTAGAACGGCGCGACCTCGAAGATCGGGCCGAGCGAGAGGGCAGGCGTGATGAGCGCCGCGCCGATCGCCGCGCCGGCCGCGCCGCCGCCGAGGAGGAGCAGCCGCTTGCGCGTCATCCGGTCGCCGCTCTCCTCGACGAGTTGCTCGAGCGCCTCCTGCTCCGCCGGGTGGGCGGGCGGCGGGTAGTCCTCCTCGAGCTCCTCGGTCACGACGAGCCGGTACGCGATCAAGACGAGCGCCGCGGCCAGGAACGCGAACGCAAGCCCGAGCGAGAGGCCGAGGAACTGCGTCTGGTGCGGGATGCTCTCGACCGCGTAGACGACGACGAAGCCGACGGCGCACGTGGACGCGGCGCCGAAGAGCGCGAGGACGAGGAGCTCCGCCCGCGGCGACGGCGGCTCGAGCGGCACGATCCGCTCCGCCCGCTGGACGCGCGCCGGGCGTCGGCCGCGGCCGACGAGCAGGACGAACGCCGAGACGAGCCAGCGCCGGAGCGCGCTCACTCCTGGATCCTCCGCCCGATGACCGTGCAGACGCCGACGAGGGCGGCCCCGGCGACTAGCCAGGCGACGAGCCCTTCCGGGACCGGGCCGATGTGGCCGAGCCCCCAGCCGCCGCGGTCGTCCGGGTGCTTCGCCCACTCGACGTAGCGGACGATGGAGTCGAGCTGGCGGTCCGAGATCTGGCTCTTCGGGAAGCGCGGCATGAGGTACGGGCCGAGCCGCACCGCCTCGGCGATCTGCGTCGCGGTCGCCTGCTTCAGCGGCGGCACCCGCGCGCCGGTCACGTAGCCGCCCTCGGCCACCACCTGGTGGCAGCCCGCGCAGTGCTCGGTGAAGAGGCGCAGGCCGACGGCGAGCCTGCCGCGCTCCGGATGCGGCTCTGGGATCCGCGGGCCGCCGAAGCTCCCGACGTAGGCGACGAGTGCGTCGATCTGGCGCTCCGTAAACGGCGAGTGCCGGCGCGTCGGCTGGTCGAGCGCGCTCTGGAGCGGCATGTAGCCGGTGCGGAGGTAGAAGTCGGCGCCCATCGCTCCCACGCCGCGGAGCCGCGGGCCGACGCCGTGGATGTCGAGCGCGCCGTGCGTCGGCTTCGGCACGCCGCGGCCGCCGACGCCGTGGCAGCTGAGGCAGTTCTCGGCGTAGAGGCTCTTCCCGTTCGCGAAGAGGATCGCGTTCGACTGCTGCGCCGCGGCCGCGCCCGGAAGCGCCAGCGCGAGCCCGCCGAGGACGAGCAGCCGCCTCATGCCTGGCCGCACGGCGACCACCACGCCGAGCCGATCCCGTCGAGCATGATCGCGCCGAGGAAGAGCAGGTTCCCCGCCGAGGCCGCGAGCGCGAAGAAGTAGATGCGGCCGAACGGCGGCGGGTCGGTCTCCTCCACCCCGCGCGTCCGCAGCGCGGTCACGACCGCCGCGGCCTCGGCCGCGAGGGCCACGACCGCGGCGGCCACCGTGACCCCGATCTGCCAGCCCGTTATCCCCGGCTGCCAGCGGCTCCCGCTCGGGTTGCAGCGCGCGGCGGTGAGGAAGAACAGGGTTCCGTGCTGGAGCGTCCACGCCGCCGCGCCGCCGAAGAGGCCGAACCACTGGAGGAGCTCGAAGCGCCTCACAGGGCCGGCGAGAGCTGCGTCAGGACGACGAGGACGGCGAGCGCGTTCACGAAGTGCCAGTAGAAGGTCGCGGCCCAGAGGCCGGTCAGCCGGTACGTCGTGATCCCGGTCGAGAGCCGGAGGAGGAACCACAAGCTCAGCAGGAGGCCGACGGCCACGTGCGCGTGGTGCGCGCCGACGAGCGTGAAGTAGATCGAGCCGTAGGCGCTGTCGGAGGGGGAGAACTTGGCCAGGTCCGAGAGGAAGAGGTGTACCTGGAGCCCGAAGTACAAGCCCTGGAGCCCGAGGGCGGCGAGGAGCGCGAGCTGGGCGCCCGTCGCCCGGCCCGCACGCGCCGCCCGGAGCGCGAGCTGCATCGGCACGCTCGAGCTGACGAGCACCGCGGTGAGGATCAGCGGGACGAGGGCCTTCGGCTCGGGCACGCCCGCCGGCGGCCAGTGCACAGCCTTGAAGCGAAGGTAGTAGTACGTGCCGAGAAGCGCGCCGAAGAGCGTCGCCTCGCTCGCGACGAAGATCGCCATCCCCCACCAGCCGTTCGGGTGGGCGACGGGCTGCGGGGGCCGGCGGCGCCGGAGCGCGTAGGCGTGCTCCATCAGGCCTCCGCCTCGGCCGGCTCCTGCAGGTGCCACCCGGCTACCGCGAGAACGCAGAGCGCCGAGAAGATCCCGGCGACGACGAAGTGGGCGAGGAGGAGCATCACGAAGACGAGCGTCACGCCGAGCCCGAGCACGAGCGGCCACCAGGACTCGGAGGGCATCTCGACCACCTCGTCGAGGTAGCCGTCGCGGACCGT
>DASQWB010000011.1:0-10488 GCA_035640455.1 Gaiellaceae bacterium
GCACTTCGCGGACATCGAGAAGCTGCTCGAGGTGCTGCAGCGGCTGGTCGACGCGGGGAACACGGTGCTGGTGATCGAGCACAACCTGGACGTGATCAAGCAGGCCGACTGGCTGATCGACCTCGGCCCCGAAGGCGGCGACGCCGGCGGCGAGCTGATCGCCGCCGGCACCCCGGAGCAGGTCGCCGAGGTCGAAGCCAGCTTCACCGGCCAGTACCTGCGGCAGGTCCTTCCGGCGCGCGAGCCGGCCGCCGCCTGAGCGGTTAATCGCGACCGAAGCCCTCGGCCGAGATCTCGTCGACACGCTCGGCGATGTCGCCGCGGTTGACCATGCCGCACATCGTGGCCGAGTACCCTGACGCCGTGGCGGTCGGAACGCGGACGGCGGCGGACGAGGATCGCGCCTGGCTCGCGCGGGCGCTGCTCGTCCTGCTCGACCCGCGGCCCGTCTTCGCCGCGCTCCGCGACGACTCCGACGAGGCCGCGCGGGCTCGCCAGGAGCCGATCACGGCGCTTGTCGGGCTGGCCGGGATCGCCTCCGTCCTCTGGACGCCGGTCGCCGGTCGGATGCTCGATCTGCAGGACGTGGACGGTCTCGTCGTCGCGGTCTGGGCGTTCCTCGGCGGCGTGATCTACGGCCTCGCCGTCTACTTCGCCCTCGGCGCCGCCGTCTACCTCGGCCTCCGCGCCGCCGGCAGCCTCGGGAGCTACCGCCGCGCGCGGCACCTGCTCGCCTTCGCCGCGGCGCCGCTCGCGCTCTCGCTCGTCGTGTGGCCGGTGCGGCTCGCGGTCTACGGCGGCGACGTCTTCCGCGCCGGCGGCTCGGACCACGGGGCCGGGAACGCCGCCTTCGTCGCGGTCGAGCTCGGCTTCGTCGCCTGGGCGGTCGGACTGCTCCTCGTCGGCACGCGCACGCTGCACGCGTGGACGTGGGCGCGAACCCTCGAGGGCGTCGGCGTGTCCTTCGCGATCCCGTTCTTAGTCGCGCTGGCGGTGTACGTGCTCTGACGCGAAGCGGGCGAGCTCTTCGTCCGGCATCGCGTACGTGTGCCGCTCCTCGGGAAACGCGCCCGAGCGCACGTCCGCCGCGTAGTCGGCGAGCGCGTGCGCGATCTCGGTCTTCAGGTCGGCGTACTGCTTCACGAAGCGCGGCGTCCGGCCGTCGTAGAGCCCGAGCAGGTCGTGCCAGACGAGGACCTGGCCGTCGCAGCCCGCGCCGGCGCCGATGCCGATCGTCGGGATCTCGAGCTCGTCGGTCACGCGCTCCGCGACCGGAGCCGGGACGGCCTCGAGGACGAGCGCGAAGCAGCCCGCCGCCTCGAGCGCGCGCGCGTCGTGGAGGAGCCGCTCCGCTCGCTCGGCCGTGCGGCCCTGGGCCTTGAAGCCGCCGAGCACGGTCGCCGACTGCGGCGTCAGCCCCAGATGGCCCATGACGCCGATCCCGGCGCCGACGATCGCCTGCACGCGCGAGAGCGACGGCCCCGCGCCCTCGAGCTTGACGACGTCCGCGCTCGCCTCCTTCACGAAGCGGATCGCGTTCCGGACCGCGTCCTCGTCGGACACCTGGTACGAGCCGAATGGCATGTCGCCGACGACGAGCGGCCGGCGAGCGCCCCGGGTGACGGCGCGCGTCATGAAGAGCATCTCGTCCATCGACACCGGCACCGTCGACGACTCGTGCCCGAGCACGACCATTGCGGCCGTGTCGCCGACGAGGATGAGGTCGATGCCGGCCGCGTCGACGAGCCGCCCGCTCGTGGCGTCGTAGGCGGTGACCATCACGATCTTCTCGCCGCGGCGCTTCATCTCGGCCAGCTCGGGCAACGGGAGCTTCCCGGGCGCCGGCGTCGCCGGAGCGGGGGTGCGTGGGCGGATGCTCATTCGGTGTCTCCTTCCAGGACGACGTTGTCGATCAAACGTGTGCGGCCGATGCGGATCGCGCCGGCGAGGACGCGCGGCTCGAGGTCCGCGACCTCGAGGTAGTCGACGGCGACGCCGTCGAGGAACTCCCGCGCCCGCGCGGGGTCACGCGTGGCGAGCGCGCGCGGCAGGGCGAGCGCGCGCTCACGCTCGGCGGGCGAGAGCAGGACGTTTCGCGATGAGACGGCGAGGCCGTCGGCGTCGCGCACCGTCGGCAGGACGCGGAGCTCGACGTCGAGGTTCAGGTCGCGCGCCATCCGCCGCACGACCGCGACCTGCTGCGCATCCTTCTGGCCGAAGTAGCCGCGTCTCGGGCGGACGAGGTTGAAGAGCTTGCAGCAGACGGTCGCGACCCCTCGGAAGTGGCCCGGCCGCGCCGCGCCCTCGAGCCCCCGCGAGAGCCCTTCGACCTCGACCCAGGTCTGGTAGCCGGGCGGGTAGAGCTCGTCCACGGGCGGCGCGAAGAGCACGTCGACTCCCGCGTCCTCGGCGATGCGGGCGTCACGCTCCTCGTCGCGCGGGTAGGCGGCAAGGTCGTCCGCGGAGTCGAACTGCGCCGGGTTCACGAAGAGGCTCACGACGACGACCTCGTTCTCCGCTCGGGCCGCGCGGAAGAGCGCGAGATGGCCGGCGTGGAAGGCGCCCATCGTCGGCACGAGGCCGATCTCGCGCGCCGGCTCGAGCGAGGTCCGCAACTCCGCGGCGGTGCGGACGATCCTCATCGCGCCGTCGCCTCGGCGAGGACGTTGTACAGCGGCTCGAGGTCGGGGCGCGTCGCACGGATCGCCCGGCGGTGCGCCTCGACCGTCTCCCAGTCGCCGCGCTCGATCGGCCCCGTCAGCTCGAAGCCGTTGTCGATCGTCTGGCGCATGAGGGGTGCGAGCGCCTCGGGCGGGGCTCCGGCGGCGCGGAAGAGGTCGGCGGCGACGCCGTGCAGGGTGACGAGGTAGTTCGAGGCGATCGCCGCGCCCGCGTGGTAGAGGGGCCGCGACTCGTCGGCGAGCTCGAACGGCTCGAGGCCGAGCAGGCGGGCAAGCTCGAAGCCGAGCTCGCGCGCGTCGTCGGTCTCGGCCGTCACGGCCGCCCAGGCGCCGTCGAGCTGCTCCGGCCCGCGCGCCCGCGTGAAGGTCTGCAGCGGATGGAGCCCGAAGCGGTGGCGGTGCGGGTCGAGCGCCGAGAGAGGGGTGGCGCCGCTCACGTGCGCGACCCACGGCCCGACCTCGACCGAGCGCGCGACCTCGGCGATCGCCGCGTCAGGCACGCAGAGCACGACGAGCTCGGCGTCGCGGTCACGCAGCTCGACGCCGCGCTCGGCGAGGCGCGCCGCGAGCGCCGTCCCGACTCGGCCGGCGCCGATCACTTGCACCGTCTGGATCACACGAAGCTCCAGTTCCGTGGCGGATACCGGGCGCGGCGTAGGGTAGCTATCCTGACCCTCCTCTCGATGTCGCTGCGGGGTCCTCTCATTGCGGTCGCGGCCCTCGCTGCGGCGCTCGTGCCCCGGGAAGCGGCGGCGGCGATCCAGTTCGCGCCCTGCGGCAAGGGCGCAGTCGAGTGCGGAACCGTCCTCGTCCCCCTCGACCGGAGCGGCGCGACGCCCGGGACGATCTCGCTCTACGTCGAGCGGCTTCCGGCAGGCGGTACGCCGCGCGGGACGCTGTTCCTCATCGCCGGCGGCCCGGGTCAGGCATCGGCGCACACCTTCGACCTCGCTTCCCAGGGCGCGTTCTTCCGCGACCAGTTCCCCGGCTACACCCTCGTCGCGTTCGACCCCCGCGGCACCGGCCGCTCGGGCCTCCTGCGCTGCCCTGAGTTCCAGAACGAGCCCGCCGCCTCTCCGGCGCGCACGCAGGCCCTCGTCGCGACGTGCGCGAACGAGATCGGCCCGACCCGGAGCTTCTACTCGACGCGCGACCACGCGGACGACATCGACGCCGTCCGCCAGGCGCTCGGCGTGAACAAGGTCGCACTCTGGGGGACGTCCTACGGGACGCAGCTCTCCGTCGCCTACGCCTACACGTACCCGCAGCACGTCGAGCGGCTGCTGCTCGATTCCGTCGCGGATCCGGCGGGTCGCGACCCATTCTCGACCGACGACCTGCAGGAGATGCCGAAAGGGTTGAGGGCGCTCTGCAACGCGGGAGCGTGCCGGACGGCGACCCCGAACTTCGTCCGCGAGGTCGCCTCGATCGCGAATCGCCTGGCGGCGCGTCCGCTCCAGGGGCGCGTGCCGCGGCCGAGCGGCGGCAGCCGCGTCGTCCGAGCCAGCGGCCTCGACCTGCTGAGCGGCGCCGTCCTCGACTCCGACCTCAACCCCGGGCTCGCCGCCGAGCTCCCGGCGGCCGTGCACGCGGCCCTCGCCGGCAAGCCGCGGACGCTGCTCCGGCTCGTCGAGCTCGACCGCGAGTCGTCGCTCCTGCCCGCGGAGGACCTGAGCTTCGGGCTCTTCGCGGCGACGGTCTGCGACGACGGTCCGTTCCCGTGGGCGCCGAGCACACCGGTCGCGCAGCGGAAGGCGCTCTACGATTCGGCGCTCGCGGCGCTGCCGGCGGCCGCGACGGGCCCGTTCGGCAGGTGGGCGGTGGGTATCGGCCCCGCCGAGATGTGCCTCCTCTGGCCGGCGCAGCCGGCGCGGCCGGGCATCGGCTCGGGGCCGCTGCCGAACGTCCCGGTGCTCGTGCTCGCGGGTGACCGGGATCTGCGTACGCCGGCCGCGAACGCCGCGGACGTCGCCGCCCGCTTCCCGCAAGGGCATCTGCTGATCGCACCGGGCGTCGGGCACAGCGTCCTCGGCGCGGATCTCTCGAGCTGTGCCGAGAAGGCCGTCAAGACCTGGCTCGCGGGCGGCGAGCCGCCGACGCGCTGCGCGCGCTCGCCGCTCCTCGTCCAGCAGGTCGCGAGGTTCCCGGCCTCGGTCCCGTCGGCCGCGCCGGTCGCAGGGGTCGGCGGGATCCGAGGACGGACGCTCGGCGCCGTCGCGACGACGCTTCGCGAGGCCGTCGCGACGTGGGCGGTCGGCTTCCAGGGCTTCGAGCAGGTGCCGTCGGCGCTCGCGGGGCCCTACGGGGGCAGGCTCCGCATCGCCGGCGTGTCCTTCTCGCTCGCCGGTTACAGCGCCGTGCCGGGCCTGCGTCTCAGCGGGACGCTCCGCGTGTTCCGGAACTCGGCCGGCCGAGTGACCTTCCCGCTCAGGTTCACCGGCTCGGTGAGGGTCGCCGGCGCCAAGGCCGCGCACGGCCGCCTCGCGGTCGGCCGCTCGACGCTCAGGGGCCGCCTCGGCGGCCGCGCCGTTCGCGGGCCTTCGTAATCCGCGCTTCGAGGGCGGTCTTCACCTCCGGCCACTCGTCGTCGACGACGGCGTACCAGGCCGAGTCGCGCCGCTCGCCGCCTCGGACGAGCATGTGCTTGCGGTGGATGCCCTCGAACCGGGCGGGCAGCGCGGCGAGGGCGCCGCGGGCGCGCTCGTTCCTCGCGTCGGTCTTGAACTCGACGCGTCGGCACCCGAGCGTCTCGAAGGCATGCCGGAGCAGGAGGTACTTCGCCTCGGCGTTCGCGCCCGTGCTCCACGTCGAGGGGTGCATCCACGTCGAGCCGATCTCGAGCCGCAGGTGCTCGGGCGCGAGGCTCATGTAGCTGGTCGAGCCGGCCACCCGTCCGTCGACGAGTGCCGTGAACGGTGCGCGCACCTCGGCTTCCGCCTCCGCGAACGTCGCCCGCAGCCACACCTCGGGGTCGGTCGTGACCATGAAGCGCCAGATCCGGTCGTCCGCGGCAGCCGCACGGAGGCCTTCCTCGTGCTCGCGGCGCAGCGGCTCGAGCGTCACGATCCGGCCTTCCAGGCGCACCCAGAGCCCTGGCCACATGCGGCAATTCGAGCACATTTGCGGCCCGTCCGAACACCTGCCTAGACTCCCGAGGCGATGCCGATCTACGAGTACGTCTGCATGGAGTGCGAGTCGCATTTCGAGGAGCTCGTCCGGAACGGGCACGACCCCGACTGTCCGGACTGCGGCGCCGAGAACGTGCGCAGGCAGCTCTCCGTGTTCGCGACTCACGGCACCGCCGAGCAGCCCAGCTTCGGCGGAGGCGGAGGCTGTTGCGGCGGTTCGTGTGGCTGCGGTCACTGACGGGGTAGCTGGAGCCGAGGAGCTCGCGGGCCTCGCGGCCGCGACGGCGGGATGCACCCGCTGCCCGCTCGCCGGCGGCCGCACCCAGGTCGTCTTCGGCTCCGGCGACGCGGACGCCTACCTCATGTTCGTCGGCGAGGCGCCGGGGTTCCACGAGGACCAGCAGGGCGTCCCGTTCGTCGGCCAGGCGGGGAAGCTCCTCGAGCGGCTGCTCGCCGGGATCGGGCTCCAGCGGGGCGAGGTCTACATCGCCAACGTGATCAAGTGCCGGCCGCCCGGCAACCGCGACCCGCAGCCGGAGGAGATCGAGGCGTGCGAGAGCTACCTCTTCCGCCAGGTCGAGCTCATCCAGCCGCGGGTCGTCGCGACGCTGGGCAACTTCGCGACGAAGCTGCTCTCGGGCAAGCCGACGGGGATCACGCGCGTGCATGGGCAGGAGCAGGAGACGACGCTCGGCGGCCGCCGGGTGCTCCTCTACCCGCTGTACCACCCCGCAGCGGCGCTCTACACGCCGGCGATGCTCAAGGTGCTCGAATCGGACTTCGCGCGCCTGCCGGAGCTCCTCGGCCGCGAGACGGCGCCGCCGGTACCGGAGATCGAGGCGCCGCTCGCGCCGATCGTGGCCGAGCCGGCCGTCCAGCTCGGGCTCTTCTAGGAGCGCCTGAGCGAAGGCCTCGCCGGATCGTCGTTCTCGACGACGACGTCTGCCCGCTCGGTCGGTCTCGCCCGGGCGCAGTAGAGCCTGTGGCGGGCACGTATCGGGTGCGGTAGCGTCGCTCGACCTCCTCGCGCGAGCCGAAGAGACCGCGATCGCGTTCGAGTGCACGCCGTAGCGGACGGAAACGAAGATGAGGCGATCCCACGCCTCCGCGAGCTCGGGCCGAAGAAGGAAGACGCCGTCGACGAGCAGGACCGCGTCAGCCGCGGCGACTGCGAGCTGCTCGTGCACGGGCCGGTCCTCGCGGTAGTCGAAGGCTGCCCGCCGATATCTCCGGCTGCCGCGCGGGCCGAGCGGATCGAGCAGCGCCTCGCGGAGTGCGGCGTACTCGAAGGAATCCTCGTAGTACCCCTCGGGCGAGTCCGGGCCGCGGCGGTAGCGGGCGGCCCGGGCCGGTGGAAGCCGTCGATCGACGCGCGGATCACCTCGCGCCCGCGGCCGCGAAGGGCCGAAGCCAGCTCGTTCGCCAGCGTCGTCTTTCCGGCGGCGTCCGGTCCGTCGATCGCGACGCGAACCGGGTGGGCCCGGCGAACTGCCGCGATCGTGTCGGCCAGCTCGGCGACGACGGCGGCTCGGCGGGCGGCCATGCTGGAGCGCTATGCCTACCCTTGCACCGTGCGCCTGGAGACGTCCTCGCCCGAGGAGACCGAGCGGGTCGGAGCCGCGGTCGCAGCCCAGCTCCGGCCCGGCGACGTGGTCACCGTCGCCGGCGAGCTCGGTACGGGCAAGACGACCTTCGTCCGCGGTGCCTGCCGCGGGCTCGGCGTCGAGGGGCCGGTCACGAGCCCCACGTACACGATCGGCCACCGCTACGAAGGACGTGTCCCGATCTCGCACCTCGACCTCTTCCGCTTCGCGAGCGTCTCGGCGCCGGAGTGGGGCGACCTCGAGCCGTACTTCGACGGCGCGCTCGTCTTCGTCGAGTGGCCGGAAGCGGCGGGCGAGGACCTCCCGCCGGTGCGGCTTCGCGTCCGGATGGCCTATGCCGGTTCCGATAGACTCGTCGAGCTCGAGGCCGCCGAGAAATCCCTGCTCGAACGCATCTTCCGCGGTGCTGATCCTCGCCTTTGACACCGCCACCGACGTGGCCTCGACCGCACTCGTGCGCGACGGCGAGCTGCTCGGGGAGCGGCGCTCGCGTGCCGTGAGCGTGCTTGCGGACGCGTACGAGCTGCTGGCGGCGGCCGGCGCCGAGCCCGGTGACCTCGACCGGCTCGTGGTCGGCACGGGGCCCGGCAGCTTCACCGGGATCCGGATCGGCTTGGCGACGGCCCGGGGGCTCGGGCTCTCGCTCGGGCTGCCGGTGGCCGGCGTCTCGACGCTCGAGGCCCTCGCAGCGGGCGCCTCCGGCGCGGTGCCGGTGATCGACGCGCGCCGGCGCGAGGTCTTCGTCCTCCTCGACGGGCCGCGCTGCCTGCACCCCGAGGAGCTAGCGCTCGAGCCGGGCACCGTCTGCGTCGGCGACGGGGCCGTCCGGTACCGAGAACTGCTGGAGGCGGCGGGCTCGGAGGTGCCCCCGCGCGGGAGTGACCTGCACGTGCCGCGTGCGCACCTCCACGTGGGATTGGCGCGCGACTTCGGCCGGGCCGAGCTCGTCGAGCCGATCTACGTCCGCGTGCCCGACGCGGAGCGGGCGGTGGCGCGGTGAGCGGCCTCCGGTTCCGGCGGCTCGAGATCCGCGACCTGGCCGCGATCGAGACGATCGAGCGGCGCTCCTATCCGACGCCGTGGTCCCGCTCGATGTTCGCGGGCGAGATCTCGAAGCCGTCCTCGATCTGCCTCGGCGCCTTCGACGCGGAGACCCACGAGCTCCTCGGCTACCTCATCATCTCGCGCTACGTCGACGCTTGGCATGTGATGAACGTCGCCGTCGAGCCGGCCCACCGGCGGCGCGGGATCGCAACGGCGCTCCTCGACCGGCTCTTCGAGCTCACTGCCGAGGACAGCCGCCGCGGCTACACGCTCGAGGTGCGCGTGTCGAACTCGGAGGCGATCGCGCTCTACGAGCGGCTTGGCTTCCAGGCGCGGGGGATCAGGCGCGGCTACTACACCGACAATCGCGAGGACGCGCTGATCATGTGGAAAGACCCCGTGCGCGAGCCGGCCCGCGGGTGATTCTCGGCATCGAGACGTCCTGCGACGAGACGTCCGCGGCCGTGCTCTACGACGGCCACGTCCGCTCGAACGTCGTCTCGTCGCAGGCGGAGCTGCATGCGCGCTTCGGCGGCGTCGTGCCCGAGGTGGCCTCTCGGCGGCACCTGGAGCTCGTCCCGTACGTCGTGCGCGAGGCGCTCGACGAAGGCGGCGCCTCGCTCGAGGACGTCGACCTCGTCGGCGTCACCACCGGCCCGGGGCTGATCGGGGCGTTGCTCGTCGGCGTTGCCGCGGCGAAGGGGATCGCGTTCGGGCGGCGGCTATCGCTCGCGTCCGTCGACCATCTCCACGGGCACGTGGCCGCGCTTTTCGTGGAGCCCGAGCCCCTCGACCCTCCGTTCCTCTGCCTCCTCGCGAGCGGCGGGCACACGCTCCTCCTCGATGTGCAGGACCGGAGCGGGTTCCGCCGCGTCGGGACGACGATCGACGACGCCGCCGGCGAGGCCTTCGACAAAGGCGCGCGGCTGCTCGGCCTCGGCTACCCGGGCGGCGCCGCGCTGGACCGGCTGGCGCGCGAGGGCGATCCCGAGGCGTACTTGTTCCCGGTCGCCCGCGTGCCGGCGCTCGACTTCTCCTTCTCGGGGCTCAAGACGGCGCTCCTGTACGCCGTCCGCGACCTTGCGCCCGAGGAGCTCGAGCGACAGCGGGCTGACCTTGCCGCGAGCTATCAGCGGGCGATCGTCCGCGCGCTCGTCGAGCGGACGCTCGAGGCGGCGGAGACGCTCGGCGCCGAGCGGATCGCCGTCGTCGGCGGCGTCGCGGCGAACTCGGAGCTTCGGGCCTCCCTACCCGGCGCAGCTCTTGCGCCGCTCCCGCTCTGCACCGACAACGCCGCGATGATCGCCTCGGCGGCGCGCTTCACCGAGGCCCTCCCGTATCCCCAGTATCTTGGGCTGGATGCGCACGCGTAGCGTCGGGGCTTCGCTCGTCGCGCTCCCGGCGCTTGTCGCCGGGCTCGTGCTCGCGGTTTCTGGAGGCGGCGCGGGCGCGGCACCGCCGCGGAGCGGCGCGAGCTGGGCCGGCCTCGCGGGCGCGCCGCGGCCGCACGTCGCGCTCGGCCAGCGGATGATCGTCGTCCTGCGCAGCCCGTCCCTCGCCGACCGCGTCGCGCGCGCCGGCGGCCTGGCGACGGATGCCCAAGAGCGGCGCTGGACGTCCGCCGCCCTCGCGGCCCAGAACGTCCTCATCTCGCGGCTCGGCGTCCAGGGCGTGCGGATCCGGACCGAGTTCCGCTACGCACGCGTGCTGAACGGCTTCTCGGCCGCGCTCGACCCGAGGGCCTTGTCGCTCCTCGAGCGTGCGCCGGAGGTGGCGGGCGTCTACCCGGTCCGCGCCGCCTATCCGGCTTCGGTCTCGACTGCTGATCTGCGGAGCGTGCTCGCGCTCGGAGGCGGCCACCGGCCGGTTCTCTCGCTGCCCGGCTACGACGGGCGCGGCGTCACGATCGCGCTCCTCGACACCGGGGTCGACCGGACCCAGCCGTTCCTGCGGGGCCGGGTCGCGCCCGGGATCGACGTCGTCGGCGGCAATGCCGAGGCGCTGGCGGCGCCGAAACCGGACGACCAGTCC
>DASQWB010000012.1:0-16080 GCA_035640455.1 Gaiellaceae bacterium
TGACGCGGTTGAAGCGCTCCTCCTCGGCCGCCGCCACCAGCTCGCCGTCGATGAGGAGTGCCGCCGCCGCGTCGCCGTGATAGGCGTTCAAACCCAGAATCGCGGTCACGCGGCCCGTATTGTGTCAGTCGCGTGTGGACGTTCTGTTAGGAGCCCGGCGGCGCTGCGTCTCTTAGAGCCGCGCCTCGAGCCGCCGCTGAACCCGCCTCGCCTCCGCGATCACCAAGTCGACGTGGCGTAGCAGCGCGTCGATCCGGCGATCAGTCTCCGCTGCTTGCTTCCTCAACTCGTCCAACCGCTTCTGCTGCTCGTCGAGTTGCTCCTGGGTCGGCGCCACGGAGGGACCATATCCGGAGAGCCCCCTACTCATCGCCTTCTCCGTTGACCGGCGGCACCGGGCTCACGGCGGGCCTCTGAGCCAGCGGCCCCCGACGATCAAGGCCGGGACGCTCGCAACGACGAAGACCGATGCGAGGACCAGGCCGAGCCGAACGAAACCCAGCGTCACGCGATCGGTGAGCAGCAGCTGCCACAGAGACGGCTTCGTCTCAGCCACGCGCGAGGCCGAGGCACCAAAAGGCGAACCTCGAACAGCCGCGAGGAGGATCGAAACGGCCACCAGCGCCAGTGCGACCGAGAGTTGGAGGACCCGCTGCGTGATGGCTCATCTCCTAGCAGCCGGACCGCCGTCGAAGCGTGACGATTCGTCCACAGCCGGTGCCGATCTAGACTCGACGGCGTGACGAAGATCGTCGGCGTGGGGCTCTTCCGCGACGAGGACCGCTTCGTCGAGCGCGCCGTGCGCAACGTCTTCGGCTTCTGCGACGAGCTGATCCTCGTCGACCACCGCTCGAAGGACCGGACGCCCGAAATCCTCGAGCGGCTCGCGGCCGAGAGCCCGGTCCCGACCTCGCTACACCACGTGCGCGAGGCCGGCGAGTCGCACGACTTCATCAAGGACCGCGCCGGCAAGGACGTCTGGGCCTTCGGGCTCGACGGCGACGAGGTCTACGACCCGCGCGGGCTCGTGCGCTTCCGCGAGATGCTGCTCGCCGGCGA
Source organism: Gaiellaceae bacterium (assembly GCA_035640455.1). Taxonomy (GTDB): domain Bacteria; phylum Actinomycetota; class Thermoleophilia; order Gaiellales; family Gaiellaceae; genus AC-50. The sequence continues at coordinate 1,060 of DASQWB010000012.1, forward strand.
GGCCGCCGACGTGTGGAACATCCGGGCGAACATGCTCCACGTCGTCGAGCTCGACGAGGAGCGCGGCCTCGCGACCGGCTACCTCTCGCCGCCGGCCCCGAGCGTGTCGAAGCTGTTCAACTTCCGGCGCATCGAGGCGTGGGACGGCGACAATCCCGAGCGCCTCTGCGACCCCTCCGGCCTCGTCTTCAAGCCGGGAGTCGAGCCGCGGAAGTACGAGCTCAACAAGGAGTACTCCTGGGAGGAATCGCCGTTCCGGGCGCTGCACCTCTGCTTCCTCCGGCGGAGCAGCCGCCAGGCGAAGGACGGGCCGCGGATGAACGTCCCCGACCGCACGGCGCCGCGCCGGGCTCCGGTGCGGGCGTGGCGCGCGCTCCTCGAGGCGATCGGCCGCCCGCCCGCCGGCGCGTACAAGGAGCTCTACCGCGTCGGCGAGCTCGTGACCGTGCCGCTCGGCGATCTTCTCGACCGGACCTAGTCCGAGCGGCCAAATTCAGAGCGGCTCGCGCCCTCTAGACGGACCATGTAGACGTGCGACACTTGTCCCATGCACCTTCTCCGGGCACTGCGATGGCGCATGCATCGGCGGAGATTGCGGGCGTGTGGCGACGTCGCTCTCCGAACCTGCTCCCGGTCGTCTTCAGGTGAGCAAGCCATTCGTTGAAGCCATCGCCTCGAGCAACAGGCGCCTAGCGGTTTGGTTTCTGCTGGCCATCGGCATTGCCGTCGGGAGCATCGCGACCACTGCGATTTCTGCAGCCGCGCCTTACCACGGCGAGATCATCGGCCCGTTTCTCGGCGGGGCCATGGTCGCTTTAGCGCTTGCCTCATGGAGCCTCGACCCGGAGGAACGGCGAAAAGAGGCGGCACTGCGTATGTTCTGGCGGCCGTTGGCCGAAGACGTCTGCGTCGTCCTTCCCAGCATCGAGCCTGACGGCGCCGCGGCAGGCGAGAGTCTTTTCACTGTCTACCACGACGCCGTCGCCAGCTACAGAGTTCAAGATTTCATCTATGCCAAATGGGGCAGCAGTTCGAATGTGACCTCGTCGAATGAGGTTGGTTTACTTGCAGACGTGGCCAACCGAAACCTCTTGCTCGTTGGAGGCCCAAACTTCAATCGTGCGACAGCACTCTTCATGGATGAGCTCTGGCAGCAATACGGCGACGCGTTCTTTCAGTGGTCTTCGAGTCTGGCCGGCAAACCCGAGACGGCCGCACTCGTCGGTGACGATGAGGATCATCTCCTAAAGGTAGAAAACAGTAGTTCCGAGTACAGCGTCAGCGACCTCATTCGCGACGTCAAGCCGAGAACGCCGCACGCGACATTCGAGGCGAGAGGCATGTGCGTGCGCGCGCACGGCGTTCTACGGGACGATCGCACCGTTGTTCTCGTTGCGGGCATCGACACTGCGTTCGGCACCCTTGCCGCGGCGCAGTACGCCTTGGATCCGATCAACCTCTTGGAGTTCTCGGAAAAGAGCCGCGTCATACAACTAATCGTCGGAGCCAGGGTCTACGGTTCCGAGATCGGCCGCCCAGTCGAGATCCGGACGATAGTACGTTGATCGCCTCGGCTGTACCCCGAAGATGCGGGATCGCGGGCGAAAGCCCTACTCGTCGTGGTTAAGAGGAGGCCGGCGACCAGACCGGTTCCGCTGGATCGACAGCTCATAGGCTGCGCGGCCAGCGCCGAGACCGTTGCGCAACTGCTGGCGCGGGGCAGCGTCGGTGGGGTTGCCGTCGGTCGCGCGGAGGCCGGACCGCGTGCGCTCGGACACCGCTCCATCCTTGCCGACGCACGAAGCATCTCCAGCCGCGAGGTGATCAACGGGCTCATCAAGCGGCGCGAGGCCTTTCGGCCGCTTGCGCCGATATGCCTAGAAGACGAATTCGACAAGTACTTCGTTCGGCCTGCCGCACGCGTGCCGCTCGATCTCATGCTCTTCGCGGTTAGGTGCCGCCCGGAGTGTCGAGCCATTCTGCCTGCGATCGTCCACTCCGACGGGACTGCGCGTGTTCAGGTTGCCAGCGACCCGAGTGAGTTCGTTTATGGGGTTCTCACAGCCTTCAGGGAGATCACGGGTGTCGGTGTGCTGATCAACACGTCGTTCAACTGCCCCGGAGAGCCGCTGGTGGATACCGCGGACCATGCGCTGAGGTCGTTCGTCCGGCTAGGCCTCGATTTCGTCGTGATCGGAGATCTTCTCGTCGCGGCACCCTCGGCATTCGACTTGATCCCGCAGAACACGAGATGATCGTCGGCGTCAACCTGAACCACGACTACGCGCTCGCGATTTACGCTCCACCTGATCTGACATTGCTCGAGCAAGAGCGCACGTCGAGAATCAAGCATCACTGGACTCCGGAATGCCTGACGCTCGCGTTGCTCGACGAATGGGACGAATCGGCGCTCCGATCGATCGAGGCGATTGCGCTTTGCAGCCCGAAATCCTGGTACATCGAGGAGCAAGGTAGCGACCTCAGCTCGACGAGACGGCGTTGGACCTACGAAGGCGGCTACCTGTCCCTCGATCGTCCGTCCGAAACCCTGACCTCGGGCGTGCTCAAGACTGATGGAGCCGAAGTCCCGGCGTATTGGGTCTCGCATTATCACGCGCACGCGGCGAGCGCGGTCTGGGCCTGGGGAAGATCACACGCGGATGTTCTGTGTTTGGACGGCGGTGGAGATTTCGGATTCGGAGCCGTCTTCGATTTCGACCCACCCGAGCTTAGCGTTCGAGAACGCCTCCTCCACTGGGCGTACGCCCGTGGCTATCACGACATCGCCGAAGACTATTTCGGCTCCCAAGGCTTTCACGAAGGCAGGCTCATGGCTGCTGCCGCATACGGCGACGCCTCGCACCGCAGTGAACCGATGTTCGACTCGTTCGGTCGAATGGCCGATCGCCCGATCAGTCGACACGACCTCGCCCGAACGCATGTCGATTTCGTCGACGCGGCGCTTCAGCTGGTGCGAAGCTTGGACCCGCGCCACGACGCGCTCGTTTGCGCGGGAGGGTGCTTCTTGAACGTGACTTTGAACCAGATGCTTGCCGAATCGGGCCTGTATGCGGATGTCTACGTGCCGCCCTTCACGACAGACATGGGGACAGCCATCGGCGCGGCGCTGCTCGTTGCCCAGGCAAGAGATGTCGCGCTCCCGTCGACCGAGCAGGGAGTGACGTTCTTGGGCCGAGCGATCGAAGCCGACCCGACGGAATTGGACGCGGTCGCTCGTGAGGTCGGCGCGGTCATCCAGTGGTCCCTTCCCGCTGCCCTTCCGCGTCCGGCCTAGGGATCGGCAACACGCGCGACACATACTCGGCGACCCGCTCCGGCGCGGCGTGCGCGTCGAAGTAGCGCGCCGCCGCTTCACGGAGCCGCCGCTGCTCGTCGGGCCGCGCCAGGAGCGCCTCGATCGTCGCCGGCACCTTCTCGTACTGAGGCTCGGGCGCCGCCTCCGTGTCCTCCGGCCGCTCGACCCCGCAGTCGGCGACGTGGACGCCCGGCTCGATCGGCACCGGCCAGCGCGGCGGCGGCAGTGCGTCGAAGACGATGCACGCGCCCATCGCCAGCAGGTCGATCGTCCGCCACGACCAGCACAAGTGCTTACCCGCGCGCATCGGCAAGAGCCGCGCGCGAGCCAGCCGGCGCCAGAGCTCGCGCGGCGCGAGCGGGTCGCGCGTCACCGGCACGCCGGCCGCCTGCAACCGCTCCATGTTCTCGGCGTCCTCCTCGGGCGGGAACCCCTCCGGGAAGATCGCGAGCAGATCCTTGGAGCAGCGGAGCTCGGCCAGCCGTTCGAAGACCCGCAGCGAGTGCTCGCGCCCGCCCCACACGTTCGAGACGTACGCGACGTCGACCTCCTTCGGCACCGCCCGGAGCGCCCGCAGGTGCGCGATCTTGCGCCGGTCGAGGAGGCCGTTCCCGTTCACGACCGGCCGGACCTTCGGGTCGTGGTCGTGGCCCGGCCAGCGGTTGGCCTTGAAGTAGACGTCGCTCCACGCGAGCGCCTCCGCGTCGCGGATCTCGCGGCGATCGTGCGCGTCGATGGCGAACCGCACGCCGTCGCACTCGTAGCGGCCGACGTAGGCCTCGCCGTCGCCGCGCGGGAACCGGTACGCGAGGCTCACCTTCGCGCGTACGCCGGGCACCGGCGCGAGCCCGCGCACGCGCAGGCGCGCCGTCTCCTCGAGCCCGAGGAGGTAGTACTTCTGGTAGCCGATCGTCCGCCCGACTCGCGGCGGCGCGTGGAAGGTGACGCGGCTCAGGCGGCGGCTCCGCGGTAGAGCTCGATCGTCGCGTCGAGCACGGCGTCCCAGGAGAACCGGGCCAGGATGCGCTCGCGTGCGGCAGCCCCGAGCCGGCGGCGGAGCTCTTCATCCCCGAGGAGACGCTCGAGCGCGGCACGCAACGGCCCGGGCTGTCCAGGCGGCACGAGAAGGCCGGTTTCGCCGTCGACGACGAGGTCGAGGAGACCGCCGACCGCGCTCGCCACCACCGGCCGCGCGTGCGCCATCGCCTCCGCGCAGACGATGCCGAAGCCCTCGCGCCGCGACGGGCACGCGACGACGGCCGCGCGCTCGTACAGCCGCTCGAGCTCGTCGTGCGCCACGAAGCCGAGCGCTCCCGGCACGCGGTCGCGGAGGGGCCCGTCGCCCGCGACGACGAGCGGCAGGCCGTCCGCGGCGGCGACGAGGTCGAGCACGCCCTTCTCGGGCGACAGCCGTCCCGCATAGAGCACCTCGGGCGGCTCGACCGGTTCGCCGACCTCGCCGGGAAGGTCGACGCCGCTCGGGATCACCGCGACGTCCGCGGCGCCGAGCCCGCGCGCCGCCTCGGCAAGCCAGGTCGAGGCGGCGAGGACGCGCCGCGCCTTCCGCAGGATCGGGCGCGCGAGCCATGGCGCGCGGCGGGCCAGCTCGACGTCTGTCCCCCACACCTGGACGACGTACGGCTTGCGCAGCGAGAGCGCGATCGCGCCCGCCGGGAGCCAGTGCGCGTGGACGAGGTCGGCATCGCGCGCGGCACGCGCCGCCGCCTGCCGGAAGGACGCCACCATCGCGGGGAGCAGTGCTGCACGGAAGGGTGCGCGCCGCAGGTTCCCGACCACGCCGTCGCCGTACGCGATCCCGTAGTGCCGGAATTGGTGGGTGCCGGGGGAACCTCCCGGTTCCCCGGGACCCCCTCCACTGGTCCGCATCCGCGGACAGGCCGCTGTCGCGGCCGGCGAGACCACATCCATCTCCAAGCCTCGACCCCGGAGCCGCTCGACGGCCTCCCCGACGAAGTGGCCCGCCGCATCCCCGGGGAAGCGGGGATACGAGGTCGTGAGCACCGCGACCTTCACGGCCGCTCGACGGGCAGCAGCAGCTCGTAGGCGAAGCGGTCGAGGACCGGCAGCCCGAGCTGCGGCACCCGCAAGCCGCGGCGGCCGAGCTTGAAGAGCGCCTGGTTCAGGCCGTGGTTGACGAGCGAGCCGACGAAGCTGCCGTAGACCGGCTCGAGCGGCCGGCCTCCCGCCGCGCGCGCGAGCCCGGCGAGCTCCGCGGTCGAGAACGGCTCCTCCGTCCCGAGCGGCCAGGTTCCGCGCCGCTTCATCGTCGCCATCCACAGGCGGTAGGCGGGCGCGTGGCGGTTCGGGACGCCGAGGAAGGCGAGCCCGCCGGGCCTCAGCAGCTCGAGGTGCGCGGCCACGACCGAGCGCCGCCGCTCGCCGAGGAAGTGCTCGCAAAGGCCGAACGACATCGAGACGTCGAAGGTGCCCTGGAGCTCGGCCGGAAGGGCGAAGACGTCCGCCTCCATCGGCTCGAAGCCGACGCCGTGCGCGGCGTAGAGGTCACGCGCCTGCTCGAGCGGGAACGACGACTCGTCGAGGAGCGTCACATGCGCGCCGCGCCGCGCGTAGAGGAGGCCGTTCAACCCCCGCCCCGCCCCGATCTCGATCGCGCGCAGACCGTCGAAGCCGCCAAGCCGCTCGCGCACGATCCGCTCCTGGCCTCGCCAGCGCGGCGTCCGCTCCTCGGCCTCCGCGGCCGCCGGGTCGAGCGGCTCGACGCGCCACTGCGCATCCCAGTCGGCGGCTCGTTCCACGCCGGCGACTGTAGCCCCTCGGCTCATACTTCACCGCGTGTTCGGGCCGCTTTCCCTCCGCGCGCGCCTCGGGCTCGTCGCCCTGCTCACGCTCCTCACCGTCGGCGTGGCGCTCGCGCCGGGGCGGCTCTCGTCGCCCATCCGGAAGCTCGCCAACTACCGCGCGGACACGCGCGACCCGATCTACAACTACCCGCTCGACCCGCGGGCGATCCGGCGTGCGGCGGCGATCCTGCCGCACTCGAGCCACGCGACCTACTACATCCACACGCGCCCCGAGCCGCAGCTCGGCCACGACCTGATCGGCGCCGGCCTGCTCTTCTTCCTCCCTGCCGTGCCGGTGGCGAGCCCGCGCGAGGCGCAGTGGGTGCTGAGCTACGACGCGCCGACGCTGCTGCCGAAGGGCGTGCAGGCCGCCCGCACCTATCCGGTCGGCCGCCGAATCTACGTCGTGCGTTTGCGACCCACCTGATGGGACTCGTCGCCGGCGTCGTCGTCGTGAACGTGGTGCTCGCCGCGGTCGGCTACTGCGTCCTCTCCCCGGCGCTTCGCGGCCGCAGCGCTCTCACCTACGCCTCCTACGGCGGCGTCGCGCTCCTCGTCGGCACGGGGCTCGTCCCGCTCGTGCTCGAGATGCTCGCCCCGACGGGCCTCCACCTCGGCCTTGCCGCCTTCGCCGTCGTCGCGGCTGTGCTGGCGGCGGCCGGCCTCGGCGCGCGACGGTTCCTCCGGCTCGACGCCGACCCGCGGCGCGCCACGCCGCCCCGCACGCGGCTCGAGGACGCGATCGTCACCGCCGCCGCCTTTGGGATCGTGGCGATCCTCGGCATCGGCCTCGTCGGCGGCTTTCGCGCCTCGCCGTGGCTCGACGATACGTGGTACTTCTGGCTGCCGAAGGGCCGCGCCCTCGACCTCGTCGGCCTCGACCCGCGGCTCTGGACCCCGAAGCCGAGCCTGCACATGCTCTTCGGGCACGACTCCGAGAGCCTCACGTTCATCCGGCCCGACAACCCGCTGTGGTGGTCGATCCTCTTGAACCTCGAAATGCGGTTCGTCAACTCGGTCGACCTGCGCGCCGTGAACGGCGAGCTCGCGTTCCTGATGATCGGCTTCGTCGGCGCCGCGGCGCGGCTTCTGTGGGGTCACGTCCGCCTCTCGATCCTGCTCCCGGCGCTGCTCGTGCTGCTCTCGGCGCCGGAGTTCCTGCGCCAGGCGCAGGGCGGCGACGCGGACGTGCCGCTCGCGATCTACCTCGCGCTCGCGATCCTCTGCGCCGCGGGCTGGCTCGCCCTGCGGAGCGGGTTCGCGCTCGCGCTCTTCACGGTCTTCGCCGCGACCGCGGTCGCGATCAAGTCCGAAGGCGTGCTCGAGCTCGTCCTCGACCTGGCGATCGTCAGCGTCGTCGCGTGGCGGGCAAGGCGCGCGCTCCTCCCGCTCTGGGCCGCTGCGGCGGCCGCCGTGGCCACGGGCATCCCGTGGTACGGGTGGCGCGCCGCGAACGACATTCCGAACGTCTTCAGCCTGCGGAACGCCCTCTCACCCTCGTACCTGCGCGACCACACGTACCTGCTGCACGGCGGCCTCCGAATCCTCGGCGACCACCTCACCTCCGTCCGCGAGTGGTCGCTGATCGTCCCCCTTGCCGTCCTGCTCGGCCTGCTCGGCTTCGTCCGCGAGCGGCGGCTCCCCTGGCTCGCGCCGGCGGCGTTCCTCGGCTTCGGGTACATCCTCTTCGTCTGGATCTCGTGGGCCGACCCCGAGGGCGCCTTCCGCCTCGTCGCCTCCGCGTACCGTTACGTGACGCCGCCGATCGTGCTCGCGGGGATCTTCCTCCCCGTGCTGGGCGAACGGCTTGCCCGGACTCAGACGTGGTTCCGCAAAGATCCGAGGGATCGACCGGTCGTTTCAGACGGACGCACGGGCAAAGCCCGCGCGTCCTAATGGTCGGCGCCGACGAGTCGGCGCCTTAGTGGAAGCGGCCGAGCCGACCCGGGCCGCTGAACAGCATCACGTCGCCGAGGCTCGTGTCGTCGAGCCAGTTCGCGGTGAGCCCGATCCGGTACGTCCACGGGCCGGCCGGCGGCTTGTCGACGAACTGGTGCGCCCGCGTCGAGCCGAGGTACGTCATCTCGACGCGGCAGTCGATCGCCCCCGCGCGGCCGTAGGTGGTGAGCGGCAGGCAGCGGAGGCCCTCGCGTCCGGGCGGCAGGGTCGGGTCGGGCGCCGGCACGGTCGGCCGAGCGCGGTAGACGCGGTAGAAGACGCCCGTCCCCGCCGCGGAGGAGGGCGGGTTCCAGCGCACGAGCTCGCCTCCGCCGCCCCGGCCCACCTCCACGGTGAAGCCCTTGTCGACCGGCACGACGACGTTCTCGTCGAAGTACTTCACGACGTCGGGCGAGCGGAGCGGCGGAAGCACCGCGAATAAGAGGACGGGGATCGCGCCGAAGACCGCCGCCGCGCCGAGCACCTGCGGCGAGCGCCAGCGGATCGCCGGTCGCGAGCGGACCGGGAACCGCTCCCAGAGCCGCGGCCCCACCGTCGGCAGGAGCAGCGGGATGAGGGCGCTGAAGATCAGGAACGGCGGGAACCCCGGCAGGAAGAGGCGCAGGAGGATCCCGCTCTCGATGCTCGCCTGCTCGGAGCTTCCCTTGACGAGGACGAACGCGCCCATCCAGCCGGCGAGGAGGAGGGCCTTCGGCCACGAGCGCCGCGCGGCCGCGAGGAAGCCGGCGAGCGGCAGCCACTGGAGCAGGCGCGTGCTCCAGAAGAACTCCCGCAGCTCGAGGTAGTTCTGATGCATCCGCCACCAGTCGAAGTGGAAGTAGCGGGTGACGACGACGCCGAGCGGGAAGCCGTCGGCCCCGATCGACCCGGTGCCGGCCGCCAGCGCCTTCGGAGCCGGGGTGAGGAACGGGAGGTGCCCGAGCCCTTTGAGCTTCCAGAGCGCGAGCGCGAGGAGCGCCGGCCCCATCGCTCCGGCGAACGCGAAGCCGGGCCGGAAGCGCCGTGCGGCGAGGAAGGCGAGCAACGGCCCGGCGAGGAAGAGCGCGTTCGCCGGCTTGATCGCGATCGCGAAGCCGGCGGCGAGGCCGCCGAGGGCGCCGTCGACCCACGTGCCCTCGTCGAGAACGCGCATGCAGAAGTACGCAGCGACGAGCACCCAGACCATCGAGACGTAGTCGGCGAGCCCCGTTAGGCCGAGCGCCTGCGGCAAGAACTGCTCGACGTACTTCGCGTGGTAGCGCTGGTCCCAGAGCGGGATCACGGTGTACGGCGCGAGCACCCAGAGCGCCGCCGCGAGGTAACCGAGCAGACGCCCGCCGATCCGCGCCGCGATGCCGTAGACGCAGAAGAGCGCGATCGGCATCAGGACGACGACCTGCAGGGCGATCAGCACGGGCAGCGCGCTGAGGAAGTTCGCGCCCGCCACGAGCGCGACCGGCGAGAGCAGGTACGACCAGGCGAAGCCGATCTCCGACTCGGGGACGTGCCCGTGCGCGATCGACCAGGCGTCGCTGTAGTAGAAGGTCTCGTCGCCGCCCTGGTAGAAGACCCAGCCGTTGTGCCGTACGACGAGGACGAAGGCGGCCAGCGTCAGCCACTGGAGCCCAACGAAGGACGCGAGCACGACGCGCGGGTCGAGGCTCGCGACGCGCTCCTCGAGCCCGCTCAGCCACTCGCGCGTCCGGAGTCGCCGGGGCCAAGCGACGGTGCCGCCGGCTCGCGTCAGGTGAGCCTCGCTCGCTCGGCTCTCGCGAAGACGACCGGCAGCGCCAGCACGAGGATCGCGACGAAGTAGAAGTAGTAGAACTGCATCGTCAGGTAGAAGGCGTTGGCCGCCATCGTCCCGGCGAGGGTAGCGGTCAGCCCCCACGCCAGAGGCCGAAGCCGCGCGGCCGCGGGGTCGCGCGCGAGAGCGAGCGCCCGGCCGAGCCGCCGCGCCGCGCGCAGGCGGACGAACAGGTAGCGCAGGAAGAGCGCGAAGACGAGCGTCCCGACGAGGCCGGTCTCCACGATCAGCGCGACGTAGAACGAGTGCGGGCCCCAGTTCGTCTTGCCGGTGACGAACTCGTAGTAGACCGAGAAGTTGTTCAGGCCGAGCCCGAAGAGCGGGTGCGAATGCAGGATCTGCGGAATGAAGTCGTAGACGCCGAAGTGGGCCGAGGTCGAGCGGCCTCCAGTTTGGACACGGGAGCGGAGGACAGTCTCGAAGAAGTGGGCCCGACGCGCGACGACGGCGGCCACGACAAGCCCTACCGCGCCGAGCGGGACGAGGACGGCGCGCGAGACGAACAGCCGCCGGTATGGGAGCGCGAGCACGACGAGCCCGACGGCGAGTCCCAGGAGGCCGCTTCGCGACAGCGTCGCCAGCTCGACGAGGAGCAGGAAGCCGAGCAGCAAGACGAGCGGCAGCCGCAGCCGGGGGCCGCGCTCGAGCCGGAGGTAGACCGGCGTCAGGGCGAGGAGCGGCACGAGCAGCATGATCCCGAGGTGGTTCGGGTCGCCGGTGAGCGCGTTCGGCCGGTAGACGCTCGCGCCGTTGACGGCGCCGTAGATGTTGATCGAGCTCGCGCCGCCGGTGAGCGGGCCGAGCACGATGCGGTCGAGGTTGTGCCCGGCGCGCGCGGTGAGGAGCTGGAGGACGCCGTAGCCGGCGTTCACGGCGAGGCCGGCCGTGAAGACGCCGAGCGTCCTCCAGTAGAAGCCGGTCGCGCGCCGCGCGAGGTACGCCACCCCACAGACGAGCAGCCCGAAGTGGAGGACGAACTTCACCATCCCCTTCGCGAACTGGTCGAGCGACTGCTTCGTGTCGAGGTTGAAGAAGCCGACCAGGTAGACGAGCAGGAAGGCGGCGAAGAAAAGGAGCACGACGGCGGCCGTCCGCTGGACCCGCCGGTCGCCGGCGGCGAGCCGGTCGAGCGCGAACAAGACGACGAAGAGGCCGGCGAGGATGTCCTCGAGGGCGATGTTCCCTCCGAACGACCAGTGGATCTTCTCCCAGGTGATCGCGAAGGCGCAGGCGAGGAAGAGGATCTCGGTGCGGCGGGCGCCGGCCCACCTCACGCGAGGCTCCGCAGCAGGTCGGCGAGCTCCTCGGAGCGGGCCTCCCGCGAGAGCCGCTCACGGAGCTCCTCGGGGAGCGGCGTCCCGTTGAGGCGACCGGCACGCCAGCGCTCGACGAGCTCGACGAGGGCGGCGCGGATCGCGTCGACGTCCTCGGGCGGCGCGACGAGGGCCGCGCCCGTCTCGCGGAGGAGCTTCGCCGCTGCCCCGTCCGGCGGCACCGCGGCGAGGATCGGCCGCTCGGCCGCGAGGTACTCGAAGACCTTCCCCGACAGGACGCCGCGCCCACGGCCGCCCGCCTCGGGGACGAGCAGGAGGAGCGCCTCCGAGTCGCGCTGGAGCTCGAGCGAGCGGCGCCTCGGCACGTACGGGAGCAGCTCGAGCCGGTCGCCGACGCCGAGGACCTCGGCGAAGTCGCGGTCGGCGGAGCGGAAGTCGCCGACGAAGCGCGCGACGACGTCGAGGTCGGTGCCCGCGAGCGCCTCGAGGAACGGCCGCGGGCTCCGCTTGCCGAAGAAGCTTCCCGTGTGGGTGATCCGGAACCGCTCGCCGGGCCGGTACTCGAGCCCAGCGAAGTCGTCGAAGTCGCAGCCGTTCGCGATCGTCACGACACGGCCCTTCGGCTCCAGGCCGCGCGCCTCCTCGGCGATCGCATCCGAGACGGCGACGATCGCGTCGGCCGAGCGCGCGACGATCCCCGCCACCGCCCGCTCGCCGGTCTCCTTCGCCCGCACGAGCCGGCTCTCGGCGCGCCGGTGCGGGTGCGCGAGCAGCGAGTCGCGCAGGTCGGCCACCCAGCGCACGCCGGTCACCCGCTTCGCCGCAGCACCGACGAGGTGGACCGAGCTCGGCGGCGAGGTGGTGACGACGACGTCGACGCCCTCTTGGCGGACGATCCGCAGCGCGGCCGGGATCGCCGTCAGGTTCCAGCTCACGTTCTCGTCGGGGAGGAGCACGCGGCGAAAGGTGAGCCGCGCCTGCTGCGACACCCGCTCGAGGCCGCGGCGGCCGTAGAGCTCCTCGGCCGGCTTTCGCCCGCGCGGGCCGACGTAGCGCGCTCGGTGGACCCAGGCCTGCGTCGGCGGCTTGAGCTCCGGGTCGGCGTGCACCCACCTCGGGTCGTCCGGCGCGAGCACGTGCGTCTCTATCCCGAGCGCCGGGAGGTGGGTCGCGAACTTGAGCGGACGCTGCACGCCGCCGCCGCCGGCGGGCGGGAAGTAGAGCGAGACTAAGAGGACCTTCACGGCCCTGAAGCGTAGGAGACCGACGCGTCCGCGATACTGGATGACCGGTGTCTCGGGTCTCGCTCGCCGTCCTCGCCGCCGCCGTCATGCTCGCCGCGCCCGCGTCCGCCACACAGGGCCCCGCCATGTCGTCGTACCCGTGGCCACTTCGGCCGTTCAAGCGTCCGCACGCGATCCGGGGCTACTTCAACGACCCGCGGCAGGACTTCGTCGGCGACGAGCCTTCGAGCTCGTTTCACTTCGGCATCGACATCGCGGCCTTCGACGGCGCCGGTGTCTACGCGGTCGAGGCCGGGCGGGCCTCGCGTCACGCCGACTACGTCACGGTGACGAGCGCGGGCGGGCGCGACTTCGGCTACTGGCACATCGACCCCGCGGTGGCGCAGGACCAGCACGTCGAGGCAGGCGATCTCCTCGGGCGCGTCCAACGCGGCTGGGGTCACGTCCACTTCGCCGAGAACGTGAACGGCGTGTACCTCAACCCGCTGCGCCCCGGCGCGCTCAGCCCGTATACCGACACGACGTCGCCGACAGTCGCAGCGGTGGCGATCACCCGGGCGGGCAAGCCCGTCGACCCGGCGCATGTGACAGGCGTCGTCTCGCTGACGTGCGACGCCTACGACATCCCGCCGCTCGCGCCTCCCCCACCCTGGCGCGACACGAGGGTGACGCCGGTGCTGATCCGCTGGCGGATCTACCGGGCCCGGGGACGGCCGGTGATGCGCTGGAGGACGGCCATCGACTTTCGGTTCTCGCTGAAGCCGAACGCGCTCTTCACCCTCGTCTACGCCCCGGGCACAGCGCAGAACCGGGCGGACAGGCCGGGTCGCTATGTCTTCTACCTCAAGGAGGGCTGGTCGAGCGCGAAGCTCCCGAACGGCGACTACCGGCTCAAGGTCGGCGCGTGGGACTCGCGTGGCAACAGCGCCTTCGGGAGCCTGCCGTTCACGATCGACAACCCGAAGCGGTGACCTCGCTCGGCACCGAGCGCGAGCAGCGGATCCGCTGGCGGCACCCGCTGCCGCGACGCGGCCCGGTCGACCGGCACCGGGCCCTTCTGGAGGCCGCGCGCGGCCGGCGCGTCGCCCACGTCGGCTTCGTCGACGAGCTCGCCGCGTCGAAGCTCGCGCAGGGCGTCTGGCTCCACTCCCGCCTCGCGGAGGAGGCGGAGTCGCTCGTCGGCCTCGACGCCGACGAGGAGGGCGTCTCGTGGGCGCGGAGCGAGGGCTTCGAGGCGCACGTCATCGACGCGCAGTCGCCGGACGCGGTCGCCGCGCTCGGGCTCGAGCCCGCCGACCTCGTCGTCGCCGGCGAGGTGATCGAGCACCTCGACGCGCCCGGGCCGTTCCTCCGCGCGATGCGGCTCTTGACGCGGCCGGACGGACAGCTCGTGCTGACGACGCCGAACGCCTACCGCGTGCTCAACTTCCTCGCGCCGCTCTCGGGAGCGGAGCTCGTCCACCCCGACCACACGGCCTGGCACAGCCCGCGCACGCTGCGGACGTTGCTGGAACGGAGCGGCTGGGTGGTCGAAGAGGTCGCGTACTACCGCAACCCGCGGCGACGCGTCGCGCGCGGCGACGGGCTGCGGCCATTCCTCGCCGGCCACGCCGCCAACCTGGCCCGCGCCACCCTCGGCACGGCCGGGCGGCTGGCGCCGTACTGGAGCGACGGCATCGTGGTCTGGGCACGGCCCGCCGAGACGCCGTAGGACTCGAGCGTCTCTGCGGTGACGCGGTCCCAGGAGCAGTGCTCGGTCACGCGCTTGCGGGCTGCGCGGCCCATCCGCCGCCGCAGGGCCGGGTCGGCGAGGAGCCGCTCGAGCGCGGCGCGCAGCCCCGCGACGTCGCCGGGTTCGACGAGGAATCCGGTCACGCCGTCCTCGACGAGCTCCGGGATGCCGCCGACGGCGCTCGCCACCACGGGCCGCCCGTGCGCCATCGCCTCGAGCACGCAGAGCGGCAGCCCCTCGCGGTAGGAGGGGAGGACGACGACGGCGGCGCGGTCGTAGAGCCGCTCGAGCTCCTCGTGCGGGACGAAGCCGAGCGCGTCCGGGACGAGGTCGCGGAGCGGGCCGTCGCCGGCGACGACGAGGTTCATGCCTTCCGTTGCCGCGACGAGCTCCTCGATCCCCTTCTCCGGCGAGAGGCGGCCGGCGAAGAGCACCTCGGGTGGGTCCGCTTCGGCGCCGAGGTCGGCGGGCACGGCGACGCCGTTCGGGATCGTCCGTACCTCGCGGGCGCCGCAGCGGCGGGCAGCCTCGGCGAGGGCCTCCGAGACGGCGATGACGACCTCGGCACGGCGGACGATCCAGCCGACGAGACGTGGATGGCGGCGGGCGAGCTCGAGATCGGCGAACCGGCCCGCCGTTCCCGAGCCGTGCAGCGTAAGCACGAAGCGGCGCCGCGCGAGGACGCAGATCGCGCCGGCCGCGAGCCAATGTGCGTGGACGAGGTCTCCGCGCCGCGCCGCGCGCCTCACGGCGAGGATCATCGAGACGACGAGGAGCGGCGCGAGCCACGGCCGCCGCCTCAGGTTGCCGACGACACCCCGGCCGTAGGCGAGCCCGAAGTGTGCGAAGTGAAGGGCGCCGGTGGAACCTCCCGGTTCCCCCGGGCCC
>DASQWB010000013.1:0-5050 GCA_035640455.1 Gaiellaceae bacterium
CGCAGATCCGGAGTCCCACGCCCGCATCGTCGGCCGGCCCGCCTCACGGCCGGTTGAGCCGGAGTAGACGCGTCAGCCGCTCAGGCCGAAGGCGAAGATCTCCGGCATCCGCTCGAGCAGCGTCTCGTCGCCCTCCGGCGCGAGCGCGGCCGCCGGCACTTCCGCGCCGGCGAGGAAACCGATGAGCGTCTCGACCTCCGTCGTGAGGACGAGGTCGGCGCCGTTCCGCGCATCCGGCTCGACCAGGAGCGATCCCTGGTCGATCCGCGCGAGAAAGGCGCCGTCCTCGAAGCGGAGCTCGACCTTCGCGCTCAGGTCGGCGGCGGCTTCCGGCCGGAAGAACGCCTTCAGCGCGACCGCGAGCCATTCCGACCGGAGCAACTGCCCGTCCTGCCGCTGCCCCATCGACGCCGCCCCCCAGCGGCCGAAGGCGAGGAGCGGCCCCTCGAGCTCCCGCCCGTACTCCGTGAGCTCGTAGACCGTCGACGCCGCCGGCGGCGGCAGCGTCCGGCGCCGGATCACGCCACCCCGCTCGAGCTCCTTGAGGCGGGCGGCGAGGACGTTCGTGCCGATGCCCTCGAGGCCCCGCCGGAGGTCGGTGAACCGCTTCGGGCCGAGGATCAGGTCGCGGACGACGAGGAGCGCCCAGCGCTCCCCGACGAGGTCGAGCGCACGCGCGATGCCGCAGAACTGGTCGTAGGTCCGACTCGTCACGGACACAAGTTAGAAGCATTCGGTTGCAAAACGCAACCATGCCTTGTAGGGTCGCGCGGTCGGTGTGTCGTCCAGACGGAGGAGGTCGATTTTGAGCACAGGCGTGCAGACGAAGGTCGGAACGTTCATCTGGCACGGGAACACCTCGACGGACGTCGAGAAGGCGAAGCGCTTCTACACCGAGCTGCTCGGCTGGGAGACCGAGGAGTGGCCGGGCGAGATGGACTACACGATCATCAAGACCGGCGGGCATGGCCACGGCGGCTTCTCGGCCGCGCAGGGCGGGGCTCCCTCGCACTGGATCGGCAACGTCTTCGTCGAGGACACGGACGAGACTGCACGGCGCGCGGAGGCCGCGGGCGGACGGATCCTGTTCGGCCCGGAGAGCATCCCGGAGGTGGGGCGCTTCGCGCTCATCGCCGACCCGCAGGGCGCCACCGTGACGGCGTTCACGCCGCAGGGCGAAGGCGGCGAGCTCGGCGAGGGCGTGTTCGTCTGGGACGAGCTGCACACGAGCGACCCAGCGGCCGCGAAGAGCTTCTACGGCGAGGTGTTCGGCTGGTCCGCCAGCGACCAGGACATGGGCGGCATGACGTACACGATCTTCAAGCGCGCCGGCGACATCGACGTCGGTGGCTGCATGCAGCTCCAGGAGGGCGAGGTCAGCAGGCCGAACTGGCTCGTGTACATCAGCACGGGAGACATCGACGCGACGACCGCCCGGGCGAAGGAGCTCGGCGCCACCGTCTTCGTCGAGCCGACGGACATCCCGAACATGGGCCGCTACTCGGTTCTGCAGGATCCGGCCGGCGCAGCCTTCGGCCTCTTCCAGGGAGCCGCGTAGGTCTCATTCACTGCAGTGGGGGGCGCTCGGCGCTCCCCACTCAGCTCCACGACGAGACGACGAGCGCCGCGCCGGGGACAAGCGCCGCCCCGGCGACGTACCAGGCGATGCCCGGGTGGTCGCGCCAAGCCATGAGCGTCCCCGAGTGGGCGCGGGCGTACGACGAGCCGAGCCACGGGAGGGCGCGGCGGGCCCAGACCCCTCGACGACGTCTCAACGAGCGGCGACGGCGAAGGATGACGAGCGCGGCGGCGGCGACGGCGGCGACGGCCACGCCCAGGAACGCCACCCTCGAGGAGGCCGACGTCAGCCGGTCGGCCCACGATCGATCGTCTCGCGACGACGTTGTCCTCGGGAGCGGGTGCCGCTTCGCCCACACCTCGTAGCTCCGCCCGTGTGCCCGCAGCCAGCGAGCGAAGTCCGCGTGGGTTGCAAACGTTCGCTTGCCCCACACGACCTGCGGAGCCGCAGGGCCGCCGACGACCCGCTCTGCCGTATACGCGATTCCGACGGCCAGAAGAGGAGAGAGCAGCAGGGCGGCCAGGACCCGCACAGCGTCGAGTGTGGCACTGGAGAGTGGAGCTGCCAAGGGAGCTACGGTCTTGGCGTCGCCTCACTCCACCTCGGCCTGATCTCCCGAACTACGGCGACGGGCTCGACGCAGAACGATTGGCGGCGAGCGCGCTCGCGGCGGAGGAAGCAGGCTTCGACAGCGGCTGGGTCACCGACCACCTCGTCCGTGCCGCCGGAGCACGCGCCGATCTACGGCACGATCGCCGAGCCGCTCGCCTCGCTCGGCTTCCTCGCGGCGCGGACGCGGAGGCTCGTGCTCGGGGTCTCGGCGCTCGTCGTCCCGCAGCGCCAGCCGCTCGTGGCGCTGAAGCAGCTGACGACGCTCGACTTCATCTCCGGCGGGCGGATCGTGACCGCGGTCGCCGCGGGCTGCGGCCCGGTGGGCCGGAGCTCTGGGTGGCCGGCGTCTCGCGTGCGACGCTGTGGCGCGCCGAGAAGACGGGCGTGTGGCACCCGGTCGCGCTTCCGCCGGACGAGCTGCGGACGATGGCGGCGGCGCTGCGGGAGCGTCGGCCCGACGCGCGCGTCGTCCTGCGGATCGGCGTCCTTCTCGCCCGAGCCCGTGGCAGGTCGAGACGAACGGGGCCGGCACGCGATCGCGGGCCCACCGAAGTGGATCGCAGAGCGGCTGTCGGAGTACGTCGAGGCGGGAGCCGACGGCTTCGTCGTGAACCTCGAGTACGACCGCCCAAGCCTCGAGGAGCGGGTGCAGCGCTTCGCCGAGGACGTGTGGCCGCGTATTGGCTCGGAGCGCCGAGTGTCATAAGGTAGGCACATGGTCTGGGTGATCGTCGTCATCGCGCTCGTCGTCCTGCTGCTCCTGATCGTCGTCGCGATGTACAACCGGCTCGTCCGGCTGCGGAACCGCTCCGAGAACGCCTGGGCCCAGGTCGACGTGCAGCTGCGGCGTCGCTACGACCTGATCCCGAACTTGATCGAGGCGGTGAAAGGCTACGCGGCGCACGAGCGCGGCACCTTCGAGGAGGTCACGCAGGCGCGCACGGCCGCGCAGCAGGCGCAGACCGTCGAGCAGCAGGCCCAGGCGGAGAACGTCCTCACCGCGGCGCTCGGCCGGCTGTTCGCCGTCGCGGAGGCGTACCCGCAGCTCCGCGCGACGGAGAACTTCCAGCAGCTCCAGGCGCAGCTCGCCGAGACGGAGCAGAAGATCGCGGTCTCGCGCCAGGTCTACAACGACGCCGTCCTCACGTACGACAACGCGCTCGAGACCGTGCCGACCTCGATCGTCGCCGGCGTCTTCAACTTCCGGCCGCGCGCCTACTTCGAGACGGAGGGCGTCACGCGGGAGGCGCCGTCCGTGCAGTTCACGACCTGAGCCTGCTCCGCCGCGGCCTCCTCGCGCTCGCGGCGGTCGCGCTCCTCTGGCCTGCATCCGCGGCCGCGAAGTCGTACTCGCTTCCCGCCGCCCACGTCGGCGTCCGCATCCAGCCGGACGGCTCGCTCCTCGTCCGCGAGCGGATCACGTTCGACTTCTCCGGCTTCTTCAGCGGCGCGTACCGGGACATCCCGCTGCGCTCGGGCGAGTCGATCGGCGACGTCTCGGTCGCGGAGAGCGGGCAGTCCTACCGGCCCGGGGGGAACACGAAGCTCGGGAGCTACGACACCCCCGGGACGTTCGGCGTCACACAGACCGACCACGTCGTGCGCATCGTTTGGCACTACTCCGCGACCGACGAGCCGCGGACGTTCGACGTCTCCTACCGGTTCCGCGGCCTCGCGGTTGCCCACGACGACGTCGTCGACGTCAACCTGCGGGTCTGGGGGGATCAGTGGCCGGCCGGCCTCGGCGCGCTGAGGGCGACGATGCGGCTTCCGCGTGCGACGAGCCTCGGCCCCTCGTACCGCGTCTGGGGCAGCCCGGCCTGGGTGCACGGGGTCGTCGAGCGGACGCCGGAGGCGACGCTCCTGCGCGCGATCGAGATCCCGTCGCACCAGTTCGTCGAGCTGCGGACGGTCTTCCCGCGGAGCCTGCTCGCCTCGACGGCGGGCACGCAAGTCCGTCGCGGCCAGGGCCTCCCGGGGATCGTCGCGGAGGAGCTCGGCTCGCAGCGTTCGTTCGAGCACGACCGAAAGCAGATCGACGATGCGAAGCGGCACATCGGCCGTACGATCCTCTACCTGCTTCTGCTCGGCCTCGGTCCGGCGCTCGCGCTCGTCCTCGTCGTCTGGTGGTTCTTCGGCCGCGAGCGCAAGACCGGATACGACCGCGAGTACGAGCAGGAGCCGCCGGCCGCGAGCGAGCCGGCCCTCGTGCCGCCGCTCCTGCGCGAGCAGAAGGAGCCCGGCTCGAACGAGTTCACGGCGACGCTCTTCGACCTGATCCGCCGCGGTCGCTACAAGTCGGAGCCGGCGACGACGCCGCGTCCGGTCTGGGGCGGGCTGCGGCACGAGGAGGTCGCCGACCTCGAGGTCACCGAGGGCGACCGGAGCGTGCAGCTCGCCGACTTCGAGGAGCCGGTGGCGGACGTCGTCGACGCGGTCCTCGACGGTGGCGGCGGCCGGCTGTCGCAGTTCCGGGACCGGATCGAGGACGACCGCAAGGAGAACAGCGAGCGCTTCACGAGCTTCAAGGACCGGGTCGAGAAGGCGATCGACGCCCGCGGCTGGTTCGTCGGCACAGGCAGCCGGATCCTCGCCGCCGGGATCGTCCTCTTCGGCGTCGCGGGCGTCCTCCTGCTCTGGATCGGCGTCGAGGGCTTCCGCTCGGCGGCGCCGCGGTGGTGGAGCGACGTCGTCACCTCGGCGCTCGGCGTCTGCGGGATCGCGAACGCCATCGTGCTGATCGCCGCCGCCGCGAAGGCGCCGCTCTGGCGTCGCCGGAGCCGGACCGGCGAGGCCGAGGCCGAACGCTGGGAGGCCTTCCGCCGCTACCTCACCGACTTCCCGCGCCTGCAGGAGGCG
>DASQWB010000014.1:0-62988 GCA_035640455.1 Gaiellaceae bacterium
GTACGGCGTCCCGCCGGAGGTGTACGTCTCGAAGCTGTCGCACATGCGCTTCGAGCCGAGCGGCCTGACGAACGACGCCGACATCCGCACGGCGAAGTCGATCGTCGACTACATCTTCCGCTGGTTCGGCAAGAAGTTCCTGACCACCGACCAGCAGGAGGAGGTAGGGATCCTCTCGCCGGAGGTGCGAGCACGGCTGGCTTCGGGCTACGCGAACGGCGGGTCGGGCGGCGAGGCTCCGCCGGAGCCGGTGGCGCCCGTGGGCCAGACAGCGCTGTTCAACCACTGGGAGGACGCGGTGGAGTGCGCGCGCTGCGGCGGCCGCATGGTGCGGACGGGCTCGTGCTACACGTGCCGCGACTGCGGCACTAACACCGGCTGCTCGTAACGGCACAGCGCGAGCCGAGGTTTGCCGCGAGCGGCCGCGGCAGGTAGGCGTCCCCCAGTGCAAGTAGGGATGTCTCGGCCTCGCTCGGCAGGTCATCCCGAGGCCTAGCCGCGCGTGTCTAAGAGCGTTCTTCTGTCCCGCCGCCGACCTTCTCTGCGGCTTGGCGCTGGATGTAGGTATCGACAATGGCCTTGATCGCCTCGATTGGGGAGCGGCGGGCAGCAAGGATCAGTGCGTTAGGGATGTCGTCCTTGCTGCGCGTTGGCATGCCCGCAGCATGCAAATCGTTACGAAGTTGATCCAGCTCAGGCCGCACAAATGCTGCTATACGCACAGTTGTGGGCTTCGCCATCCGCCGCTCTTCCTACGCTTTGCATGCAGGAGTCATGCAGCCAAGGATCGTAATACTTCGCATAGCCGGGAGAGGGTTGGCCTAGATGGCCGAGCCGCAGGTGGAGTTCAATCAGCGGAAGTTTGAGGAGCTGATCGTCTACATCGCGCGGAGGCTTCCGCCCGAAGCGGCACTCGGTCGGGTCAAGCTCGCGAAGCTGTTGATGCTGGCGGACTTCACCGCCTACATGCGGTCAGGCTTCTCAATCACAGGGGCCACCTACGAGAAGTGGGAACACGGCCACCTCCCGAGCGAACTCATCATGGCGGAGAAGGACCTTCACGGGCACGCAATCGACATCGAAGCAGTTGACTACTACGGCAAGAAGCTAAAGCACATCACCGCGCGCCGCGACCCGAACATGGCCGACTTCTCCGATGATGAGTTAGCGGTCATCGAGGGGGTCCTTCGGTTCTACGGGCACGAGAGCGCGTCGTACCTCAAGAAGCTTTCGCATGACGAACTCGGCTGGAAGCTCGCGCGCGATCACGAAATTATCCCGTACTTCACGATCTTTCTCTCCAAAACAGGCCCTACCGATGCCGATGTCCGTCGTGGGGAGGAACTAGCCTCCCTGCATGGCTGGGAGTAGGCCGCTTGTCTGCCACGGCTTCATTGAAACCGCCGTTTTCGAGCAGCCAAAGAGCGGCTTAAGCAGCTTCTAGAGTGGACGGACCGAGACGTCGATGACCGCCTTGAGGCGCTGATCTGGCTTTCCAGCACGATCCTGATCCCGAGGACGCTCCCCTTACACGGAAGATTCCGCAACGCAATCTCTGGGTTGCGCGAACTGATCATCCGCACCTTCGGATCTATCTACGCCCCGCCCAGAAGTCCCAGATGAGTGCGAGCTTGTCTGGATCGAGGAAGCCGACTAAGTCTCGCCGACGATAAGCAAGACCCAGCGTAAGAGACAGGCGAGGCGTCGAGTCGGCGGTCTCGCGCTCGACTGCGACACCCGAAGGAATACGTCGCTAGCCTCGCTCTGGCCCCGCACAAGACGATCTGCAGGAGGTGGGTCCTATGAGCGGTCACGCAGTGGCGCATCTCGATGAGATCGAGGAGGTGACCGACGGCCGCGAGCCCTGGCGGCCCGTCCGGCACCACTTCGGGATCACGTCCTTCGGCGTCAACGCGTGGACGGCGCGGAACGCCGGCGACCGGATCATCAACGAGCACGACGAGGCGGACGACGAGGATCAGCAGGAGGAGCTGTATCTCGTGCAGCGCGGCCGCGCCACGTTCGAGCTCGACGGCGAGCGGGTGGACGCGCCCGCGGGCACGTTCGCCTTCGCGCCTCCGGGCGTCAAGCGCACGGCCTTCGCCGAGGAGCCGGGGACGACGATCATCGCGATCGGCGGCACGCCGGGGCAGGCGTACGAGGCGTCCGGCTGGGAGATCTGGGGACCGCTCAACCGGCTCTACCAGGCCGGCGAATACGCCGAGGCCGCCGACCGGGGACTCGAGCTCGCTGAGGCCCATCCCGAGTACGCAGGGCTGCTCTACAACGTCGCTTGCTGCGAGAGCCTCGCCGGGCGCACAGAGGACGCGATCGAGCACCTACGGGTGGCGATCGAGCGATCAGAGCGAGGCCGGTCGCTTGCCGCCCGCGACCCGGACTTCGATCCGATCCGCGACGAGCCGGCGTTCAAGGACTTGGTCGGCTAACTCAGATGCCGCGCGACCGCGATGCCGAGAGCGAGCAGGCGGAGGCGTTACGACCCCACGTCAGCCGGTGGGTCGCGCTGGCCAATCCGACGCACGTGCTCGTCGCAGCGGACACACCGCAGGAGGTGCTCGCATGGCTCGCGCGGCACGAGCGTCGGGCCTCGTACGGGATGTTCCGCGTGCCGGCCTCCGCCGCCGAGGCCGAGGGCGCGGCACCCTAAGACGGCTATCTGTACTGCGCGATCGCGATCAGCGCGTCCACGACCTCGGCAACGGGTCGGCTCGCGTCGAGCTCGTGCGTCGCCCTCGCGCGCAGGAGCGGCTCGACCGTCTCCAGGTAAGTGAGGATCAGGTCGCGCTCGTGCGGCGTCTTGCCGTAGTCGTTCGTCGTCCTCCGATCGACGCGGTCGAGAATCACTTCGGCCGGCGCGCTCAGCAGGACGACAGCGTCGAAGCGATCGTAGAACTTCGTCTGGTTCGACATGCAGCCCGAGACGAAGAGCGTCCGCTCGCCTTCGTCCGCCAGGAGCTCCGCCATCCGGTCTTCTCGCCACAGCCATTCGCGCTCCGCCGGAACCCATTCGCTCCACTTGGGCGAGTCGGTGTCGACGACGCGGAAGCCGCGCTTCGCGAGCTCGGACAGTGCCGTCGACTTGCCCGTGCCGGACATGCCGGTGACCAGCACCCGCATCTACGCGGGCCGGCGCCTGGCGAAGTCGCGCATCGCAGCCTCGTCCGGGAATGTGATGACCGCACCTTCCGCGCCCGCCCCGAGCATCGCGTCCACCCGATCCGGCCTCGTACGCGGGATCACCCGCAGCTCCGGGTGCTGCTCCTTCACCTGTCGCACGTGCTCCACGCCCGAGCCGCGCGACGGGTGCCACACGTCGCCCAGCTCCCGCGCTCGGCGGATCGCTCGGTCTGAGCTCCCGCCCACCCAGATCTCGGGCTGCGGGCTCGGCAACGGCTCGGACGTCGCGTCGTGGAACGACCAGAGCGGCCCCTCGTAGTCGCTCGCCCCGCTCCAGATCGCGCGCATCACACGGATCACCTCGTCGCCGCGCCGCCCTCGGCCCTCGAACGGCACGCCTAGGAAGTCGTACTCGTCGCGGTGCCAGCCCATGCCGACGCCGAGGCGCACGCGCCCGCCCGAGACTTCCTGCAGCGTCGCGACCTCCTTCGCCAGGTGCATCGGGTGGTGCAGCGGCGCGAGGACGATCGAGGTCCCGAGCGCGACCCGCGACGTGAACCCCGCGATCCACCCGAGCGTCACCAAAGGCGCGTAGACACGGCCGAAGGAGTCGACGCCGTCCGGCCCGACGATGATGTGCTCCGTCGCCCACACCGAGTCGAAGCCCAGCTCCTCGGCGAGCTCCGCGGTGCGGCGGATCCCGTCGAGCGACGAATCCCGGCCGTAGTTCGGCAGGATCACCCCGAAGTGCACGACCCGAGACTAACGGCGGCGCGAGTGGCCAGGCTCGCCACGATCGACCCCGACGGCCGGCCGCATCTCGTGCCGATCGTCTTCGCGATCGACGGCGACACGCTCTACTCCGCGGTCGACGCCAAGCCGAAGCGCTCGAAGACCCTCCGCCGGATCGAGAACGCGCGCGAGCGCCCGGACGTCACGATCCTCGTCGACCACTACGAGGACGACTGGAGCCGCCTCTGGTGGATCCGGCTCCGCGGCCGCGCGCGGGTGCTCGACGGCGGCGACGAGCTCGAGCATGCGCTCCGCCTGCTCTCCGAGAAATACCCGCAGTACCGCGACGAGCCGCCGGGCGCGCCGGTGCTCGCCGTCGACGTGACGGACGTGCGCGAGTGGTCGGCGAAGAGGTAGGCGAGAGCGCAAGCCCTCGCCCACCTCTCGCGAGTTTCCGTGCTAGTGCAGCTGGCCGCGGATCGCGCCGCCCGGGAACGCCGTCGTGTGGTAGTTCACGTAGTATGCGCTCGGGTTGGCGCAGAGAGCCGCGCCGGTCGTGCCTGCGTTCGGCGTCGCGATGCCGCTCTGCTTGATCTGGCGCGCGCTCGTCGGCGGCGACGGGGCCACGAACAGCGGCACGACGATCGGGCCGGCAACCCCGACGGGTGCCTGATGGATATGGCCCGCGACGAACGTCTCGTGAGCCTTGTTCAGGATCTTCGTCTTGAACTCGATCGTGCCGTTCGCCCGGACCTTGATCGTCGTATGGCCCTTCGCGACGGACGTCGAGCCGGTCGTCTCGGCCGTGGCCGTGAGCTTCGCGTGCAGCACGCACAACGTGCCCTTGCCGTTCTTCGCCGGCGCCCCGCTTGCCGTCAGCACGACAGCCAAGCAGGCGGCGGCGAGGCAGAGAATCAGACGCCGCATGAGCCTCACTCCCCCTTCGTAGTTTCGGCTTGTCTAGATGCCTGCCCGGGGCGGCCGAGTCTCTAACCCACTCTAGCTCCCTTTCCAGCTTGGATCACGTTTTTCCAGGAAAGCGCAGATTTCCTCCTGGGCATCGCCGGCCAGCGCGTTCATCGCCATGACGGACTTCGTCAGGTCGTATGCGCGGTGCTCGTCGAGCTCGATCTGTGCGTAAAACGCCTCCTTGCCGATGCCGACCGTCAGCGGGCTCGAGCGCACGATCTTCTGCACCAACTCCGCGACCGCGTCGTCTAGCGCCTCGGCCGGCACCACCCGGTTGACGAGCCCCCACTCCAGAGCCGTCTCGGCCGAGATCATCTCGCCGGTCAGGAGCATCTCGAGCGCGCGCTTGCGGCCGACCGCGCGCGACAGCGGCACCATCGGCGTGGAGCAGAACAGGCCGATCTTCACCCCCGGCGTCGCGAACCGCGCGTCGACCGAGGCCACCGCAAGGTCGCAGGCCGCCACGAGCTGGCACCCCGCCGCCGTCGCCACACCGTGCACCTTCGCGATCACCGGCTGCGGCAGGCGGTGGATCGTCTCCATCATCACCGTGCAGACGTCGAAGAGCCGCTCGTAGAACGGCAGCTCGCGGCCGACCATCTCGCCGAGGTCGTGCCCGGCCGAGAAGACCGGCCCAGCGCCCGCGACCACGACCGCCCTCATCTCGGCATCCGCGCGCAGCGCCTCGAGCGCCGCGATCAGCTCCTCCATCAGCTCGAGCGAGAGCGCGTTCCGCTTCTCCGGCCGGTTCAGCGTGATGCGCGCGACCTCTCCCTCGCGGGACAGAACAATCGTCTGGAACTTGCTCGTGACCGCCGTCATCCGGCCGGCACCCCCGCGGTGAGCTCGCGGCA
Organism: Gaiellaceae bacterium; assembly: GCA_035640455.1. GTDB lineage: Bacteria > Actinomycetota > Thermoleophilia > Gaiellales > Gaiellaceae > AC-50. The sequence continues at coordinate 5,694 of DASQWB010000014.1, forward strand.
GAGCGTGTCGAGCGACGAGCTCACGTCGCGGATCAGCTCGTCCGCCTTCTCCTTCAGGACGGCGAGGTTCGCCGGGCTCGTGTTGTCCATGTCGTCGCTGCCGCGATCGAGCTCCGTCTGGATCCGGTAATACCGCGGATCGCCTTCGTCGCTGTCGCGGCACAGGATCTTCATCTGGTGGTCGACCGTCTTGCTGACGCCGTCGAAGACGACGTTGAGGATCGGCTTTGCCCACATCGCGAGCCCCCAATCCTTGGCCTGGGCGTAGTGGATCGGCCGCGTGTGCTCGCCAGTCCCAAGCGAGACGACCAGCACCTCGTCGTTCTCGGGATGGAGCTCCTTGGCCTCGACGTACCCGCACATCGTCGGATTGTTGGCGAAGACGCCGCCGTCGACGAGCCCACCGGGCGGCTTCGTCGTCGTCAGCTCGAGCGGCTCGAAGTACGTCGGCGCCGCCGAGGTCGCGCGCGCGACGAAGTGCATCGGGAAGTCATACGCCGCGTCCGCCCGAGCCTTGTGGCGGGCGAAGAACCACGGCTCCCGCGTCTCGAGCTCGTAGCTCGGCACGAGTACCTCGGCGACCGCATCCTTCAGGCGCGCCTCGCCGAAGTACTGCTCTAGCACGGCCTCGAGGCCGGCGACGGGGTACTTCTCGTCGAGCAGGTTGTCCATCGCGACGATCTCGTGCCAGAGCGAGCGCTCGAAGATGCGGTGACCCTCCCGCTCGTAGAGCTCGGCGAGGTCGACGGCGGCGTACTGCGGCCGGCCGTTTGCATCCGGCTTCACGAGACCGAGAGCCAGGATGCCGCCGGTCGAGGTGCCGGTGATCAGGTCGAAGAGGTCGGCGATGCGCGCGCCAGTCCGGTGCTCGATCTCGGCGAGGACGGTCGCCGGGATGATTCCGCGGATCCCGCCGCCGTCGATCGAGAGGATCTTGACGAGGTCTGGCATGCGCGCTCTTCGGGCAGAAGCTATGCCTGCGCGGACGAACCGGTCAAGCCACTACAGTCGGCCGGATGGCGGAGCTCCGCGACGTCGCGCCGGGCTTCTGGATCTGGCGGCTCGAGCACCCCGAGTGGGCGCCGCACGTCGGCTGGCCGCCGACGGTCACCTCGACCGTCGTGGAGTCCCGTGGCGAGGTCGCCGTGCTCGACCCGCTGGCACCGCCCGACGACGCAGAGGTTTGGGGTCGCCTCGACGCGCGCCCGCCGACGCTCGCCGTCGTGCTCAAGCCCGACCACGTGCGCGACGTCGACCTCTTCGTGCGGCGCTACGGCGCGCGGGCGTTCGGGCCGGCGCTCTTCTGGCCCAACAACGTCCCCGAGACCGAGCTCGAGCCGATCGAGCCGGGCCGCGAGCTTCCGGGCGGACTCGTCACGCTCTACGACGGGCGCGGCCGCAACGAGACGCCGCTCTGGCTGCCGGAGCAGCGCGCGCTCGTCTTCGCAGACGCGCTGACGGCGCCGGAGGGAGAGCTCCGCGTCTGGTCGACGCCCTGGCACGAGGAGCGCGCGCTGCCGGCGCTCCGCGCGCTCCTCGACCTGCCGTTCGAGCACGTGATCGTCGCCCACGGCGAGCCGGTGCACGACCGGGCCGCGTACGAGCGCGCGCTCGAGCTTCCGCCCTACCACTAGCCGACCGTCTCGTAGGATCGGGCGGTGCACACGCGCGAGGCCGCCTGCAGCTGCGGGCAACTCCATCTGACGGCGGAGGGCGATCCCTTCCGGATCTCGATGTGTCATTGCCTCGCCTGCCAGCGCCGCACCGGCAGCGCCTTCGGGATGCAGGCGCGGTGGACGGCAGATCAGGTCCGCGTCGTCGGCCGCTACGCCGACTACGTCCGCACCTCCGACTGGGGCGAGGAGCGGACGTTTCACTTCTGCCCCGACTGCGGCGCCACGGTCTTCTACGCGACTGCGGGAGCGCCGGACGTCGTCGCGGTTCCGATCGGCGCGTTCGCCGATCCCTCCTTCCCGCCGCCGACCGTCTCCGTCTTCGAATCGCGACGGCATCCCTGGCTGTCCCTCCCGGACGCGATCGAGCACGAGGACCACTAAGGGCCGGATGGAGAACATCTACACGGCAGAGCTGCGCGACGAAGGCGACTACCGCCGGGCGCGGGTCGGCGAGCGCGCGGGGGCAAAGCACCTCGGTCTGACGGTCTACGAGCTTGCGCCGGGACAGGGCATGCACTTCCACTACCACCTGCAGCGGGAGGAGCTGCTCGTCGTGCTGGAGGGAACGGTCGCCGTTCGCACCGGCCAGGGCTGGCAGGACGTGTCCGAGGGCGGAGTCGTGGCTTTCCCGCGCGGAGAGCGCGGGGCGCACGGGTACGAGAACCGCGGCGACCGCCCGGTGCGGCTGCTCATGTTCAGCGAGCAGAACGCGCCCAACGTGAGCGTCTACCCGGACGCACGGCAGGTCGGCATCTACGACGTCGCCCCGCCGGACGAGCGCCGTTTCGGGGCGCTCTTCAACCTCGCGGACGCGGTCTCGGGCTACGGCAGCGCCGAACCACGGCCCTGACTCGGCTCGCCGAACGCGGGCGGCTGCTCGTTCGGCACGTACGGCCGCTCGCGGTCGCTGCCGAGCTCTGCGACCAGCGCCTCATAGAGCTCGGGCGTGAGGAACCAGACGCCCGCGTCCGATCCGGCGTAGGCGCGCTCCTCCGAGCCGGCCTGCTCGAGCAGGTCGTTGAGCAGCGCGAACCCGCGTGACCACGAGAGGCCCCAGAGGAACGCCCTGTCCTCCGCCGCGGCAGCATCGGCGCCGGCGAGGTCGTAGATCGCGTAGTCGCGGCCGCCCGTGTAGACGACGTAGCGCGACTCGTCGATCTCCTGCTCGACGTCTTCGGAAATCCGCACGCCCATCCGGTCCAGTGCCGGCCGCAGCTCCTCGAGCCAGTCGGCGATTCCGCCCTCGGCGAGATCCTCCGGATCGGCTGCGAGGACGAACCGGGCGGTCTCGACCCGCCAGATCGCTTCGATCCCGTCCTTCGCGACGGCAGTCTTGGCCTTCTCTGCGTCCTCTGGATCGAGGTAGCGGAAGAAGCCGCGCGCGTCGAGCTCGTTCGCGAGCCGCACCTCCTCGGCGGACGGCCGTCGGCGGAAGAGCGGAGACATGGTTGCAATACTTCCCGAAGTGAAGCGACTCGCCCACCCGTACCGCGACCTCGACGTCATCGACTCGCGCGCGCCTCGGTTCAACCAAGCGACGATCGGCGTGCTCTCGGCGATCGCGGTCGCGACCGGCTGGTGGTGGCTGCTCGGCGTCGGCGCGGCGCAGCTCGTCGTCGGGCTCACGCTTGGCCGGCGGTTCTGCCTCCCCTGCCTCGCCTACTTCGAGCTCGTCCAGCCGCGCTTCGGCGAAGGGCCGCTCGAGGACTCGCGGCCGCCGCGCTTCGCGAACCTCGTCGGCGCGGTCTTCCTCGGCGGGTCGACGGCGGCCTATGCGGCCGGAGCTCCCACGCTTGGCGCGATCCTCGGCAGCCTCGTCGCCGGGCTCGCGCTCCTTGCTGCCGCGACCGGCTTCTGCACCGGCTGTGAGGCATACAAGCTCGGGCGGCTCCTCCTCGGCCGGCCGTTCGTCTCGTGCCCGCTGCCTCCGCAGCCGGCACGCGGCCGGTGATCGAGGACCGGCCCGACGGGCTCGTCTACCGGCCCGAGCTGCTGACGCACGAGGAGGAGCAGGCGCTCCTCGACGAGCTCGAGCGGCTCGACTTCCGCGAGATCCGAATGCACGGCGTCGTCGCGAAGCGCACCGCGCGCCACTTCGGCGTCGACTACGACTACGAGCGCCGCGCCGCCCTCCACGAGGCCGAGCCGATCCCCGAGTGGCTGGTTCCGGTCCGGGAGCGCGCCGCGGAGCTCGCGGAGGTCGAGCTCGACGAGCTCGCCGAGATCCTCGTCCAGCGCTACCCGCCCGGCGCGCAGATCGGCTGGCACCGCGACGCGCCTACATTCGGGACCGTCGTCGGAGTCTCGCTCGGCTCGCGGGCGCGGATGCGCTTCCGCCGCGACAAGGGCGGCGTCCGGCGCACCTTCGAGCTCGAGCTGGAGCCGCGGTCGGGCTACGTCCTCACCGGCGAGGCACGCAACGCGTGGCAGCACCACGTGCCGCCGGCGAAGGCGCTCCGCTACTCGATCACCTTTCGCACGCTGCGCAGGCGCGCGACATAGCGCCGGTTCGCTCGCGTGCGGGTCGTCTACCCGGACAGGGGATCGTCTGCCCGCCGCCCGAGCACGATGAAGCGGGCGTGGGTCGCCTCGCCTCGCTTGCTCTCGTCCTCGTCTTCGCGCTCGCTCTCGCGGCGACGGCCTCGGCGGGGCCGCGCGACGAGAAGGAACGCCTGACGAACGCCGACATGGCGCTCGCGCGGCACGCGCTCGTCCGGCAGAGCGACCTCGTCCCCGGCTGGACGGCGCTGAACGTGCCTCTCTCGCACGGACCCCGCTGCCGCGGCTACAACCCCGACTTCTCGCGGTTCACGGTCACCGGCAGGGCCGGCTCGGGGTTCACGCACGGTTCCGGAACCGCGATCGCCTCGGCCGTCGAGCTCTACGCCAGCGCCGCGCAGGCTTCCGGCGACTTCGCTCTCGGATCCCAGCCCGGCTTCCTCTCGTGCTTCAGCTCGAAGCTCGCGCGGCAGTTCGCGAAGTCCGGGGTCGCGGTCTCGGTGGCGTCTCAGCGATCGAACCGGTCGCCGCGCGTCGGCGCGCGGTCGCTGTCGTGGCACATCGTCTTCAGGCTCACGGTCGCGGGCCGCTCGGTGCCGTACTACGTCGACCTCTACGCCTTCCAGGTGAATCGCGCCATCGGCTCGCTCTCGTTCCAGTCGCTCAGCAAGCCGGTCCCGCGCCAGATCGCGCTCGCACGGCTCGTCGCTTCGCGCCTGAGCTAGCCCTCAGATCGTCCGCGGGCGGCGCGTCCCTGCCTCGAGCCGATCGACGACCTCGCGGCCGATCCAGTTCACGGCCCAGACGACGACCACGACTCCCACGTACGTCCAGAAGCCGTCGATCGAGAAGTTCGGCGCGATCCACTCCGCGAGCGCGACCATCGCGATGTTGATCACGAGGTAGAAGAAGCCGAGCGTGACGACGATCAGCGGTAGCGTCAGCACCGCGACGACCGGCTTGATGATCGTGTTCGCGATGCCGAGGACGGCCGAGCCGATCAGGTAGGCCGCCCAGCCGTGAATCCTGACGCTGCCCCAGAGCGCGTCCGCCGCCCACAGCGCGGCGGCGTTGATCGCCCACGCGATGGCCAGCTTCGGCAGAAGGGTCATGCGGTCAGTCTACGGACCCGAGGAGCCGCTCGACCGCGGCCCGGAAGGCGGCCGGCTGCTCGATCCACGGGAAGTGGCCGCAGTCGGGGATCGTCTCCACCCGCGCGCCCGGGATCAGCGTCGCGGTGTCGCCGAGCGGCATCGGGTCGTCCTCGCCGTGCACGAACAGGGCCGGCAAGCGCGCCGCCGGAAGCCCACGGGCGAGCGTGCCGCGCTCGAAGTGCTCGGCGAGCGAGCGGTTCGTCTCGATCGACGCCTGGACGCCGACCCGCTCCGGCGGCGGGAGCGCCCTCTCCGGCCGCACGAAGTAGTGCCGCCAGATGAGCGCGAAGCGCTCGAGGAGCTCGGCCTCCGTCACGTCACCCGCCCGCCGGCGCTCCTCGATCTCGCGGATGCGTGCCGACTGCTCCCGGCTGAGCCGGCGGCGCAGGTGCTCCTCGTACGCGGCGAAGACTGAGCCGTCGGCGCCGAGCGCGTCGATGCAGAGGACGCCGACGAGCCGCTCCGGGTGGGCGACGACGAGATGGAGCGCCAGCTGCCCGCCCCACGAGTGGCCGATCGCCCAGGCGCGCTCGAGGCCGAAGGAGTCGAGGACGGCGAGCGCGTCGGCAATGTGCGCCTCGACCGTGTACGGCGCGCCCCCTCCCGAGGGCGGCGTCCCGCGCTGCGTGTAGCGGATCGTCGAGAAGAGACCGTCGAGGATCTCCGCGCAGCCGTTCGTGTAGTCGGGGACGGCCGCGCCGCCGTGAAGGAGCAGTGCCGGCGCGCCCGACCCGCCGCGATGCCCGCGGAGGACGCCGCCGTCGACGGAAAGCTCGAACGGCTGCTCGTCCACAGGCCGACTCTACGATCATCCGCGTGGAGCCCGTCTTCTTCGCCTCGCCGTCGGAGTTCCGGACCTGGCTCGCCGAGCACCACGACCGGGCGGACGAGCTCTGGGTCGGCTTCCACAAGAAGGCGACCGGAAGGCCGAGCATGACGTGGCCGGAGTCGGTCGACGAGGCGCTCTGCTTCGGCTGGATCGACGCCGTCCGCAAGAGCCTCGGTCCCGACGCGTATGCGATCCGGTTCACGCCGCGGAAGGTGCGGAGCACCTGGAGCGCCGTGAACATCGCGCGGGTGCAGGAGCTGATCGCCGAAGGTCGCATGCAGCCGGCGGGGCTTCGCGCCTTCGAGGCCCGCACCGACGACAGGTCGGCGATCTACGCCTACGAGCAGCGGCACGGCGCGAAGCTCGCGCCCGAGGACGAGCGGCAGTTCCGATCCGAGGAGCGGGCCTGGTCGTTCTTCCAGGCCCAGCCGCCGTCGTACCGGAAGACGGCGATCTGGTGGGTCGCGAGCGCGAAGCGCGACGAGACGAGGCGCAGGCGCCTGCGCACTCTGATCGAGGACTCGGCGAAGGGCGTGAGGATCCGGCAGCTCAGGCGCCGGGAGGCAGGAGGATGAGCTTCCCCGTCGTCCGGCGCGACTCGAGGTCCTCCTGCGCGCGGCGCGCTTCCTCGAGCGGGTAGCGGCCGCCGATCCGCACCTTCAGCTTCCCCTCGCGCACCCACTCGAAGACGTCGCGCGCCCGCTCGAGCAGCTCCTCGCGCGTCGCCGTGTAATGGTGCAGCTGCGGGCGGGTCAGGTACAGCGACTTCCCCTGGATCTTCGGCACCGGGACCGGGTCCGGCTGGCCGCTCGCGGCGCCGTACAGCACCATGAAGCCGCGCGGGCGGAGCGCGTCGAGGCTCTCGTCGAAGGTCGTCCGGCCGACGCCGTCGTATACGACCGTTGCTCCGTCGCCCGTCAGCTCGCGCACCCGCTCGGCGAAGCCCTCGTAGCGGAGTACCTCGTCGGCGCCGGCCTCGCGGGCCAACCTCGCCTTCTCGTCGCTCGAGGTCACCGCGACGACCTGGCCGCCGCGGAGCTTCACGATCTGCATCAGGAGCTGCCCCACGCCGCCGGCCGCGGCGAGCACCACGACGTCGTCGCCCGGCCGTACGCGATACGTGCTCGTCGCGAGGTACTGCGCGGTCGTGCCCTGGAGAAGCACCGCCGCCGCGAGCTCGCTCGAGACGCCCTCCGGAATCGGCACCGCCTCGCGCTCGGGGACGACGACCCGCTCCGCGTAGCTTCCGGGCGCCGCCTTCCACGCCACCGGCTCGCCCGTGCCGACGACCGTTCCGGCTCCCTCGGCGCCCGCGACGTAGGGCGGCTCGCCGCCGTAGACGCCTTCGCGCTCGTAGACGTCGCGGAAGTTGACGCCGATCGCCTCGGCGTCGACGAGTAGCTCGCCCTCGCCCGGCTCGGGCTCCGGCACGTCCTGCGGCTCGAGCACCTCGGAGCCGCCGTGCCTCGTGACGACGACGGCTCTCACGGCCAGCGAGGCGCCCGCGAGTCGAGCGGCTCGAGCGCGCGCCAGTCGTCCCGCGGCGGCGAGAAGACGTCGATCACCACGGCGCCGTCCGGCCCCGCGGTCGCCTCGTGCTGCGTGTTCGACGGGATCGTCCACGTGTCGCCGGGGCCGAGCTCCTGCACCTCGTCGCCGACCCGGAAGCTCATCGAGCCTGCGAGGACGATGCCCAGCTGCTCGTTCTCGTGCGCGTGCTCGAAGACGACGGCGCCGGCGTCCAGCTCGACCACGGTCAGTGTGATCCGCTCGCCCTCCACGGCGCGGGCGATGATCCCGTGCCAGATCGGAAGCGGCCCGAGCTGCGCTAGGTCGTGGAACGCGCTCGCCGGATCGCCTCGATCAGATCCCACTTGCCCATCTTCGAGCGGCCGGGGATCGCTTCCTTCTTCGCGATCTCGTAGAGCTGCTCGCGGTTCCGGTCCTCGAGCGCGGCCCCCGGGCGACCGCCGCGGGCACGTCCTCGCGCCGCCTGCTCGCCCAGCCCGCGCCTCGTGCTCGCGGGCAGGTTCGCGATCGTCCGCTTCCGCTTTGCGGCCTGCTGCGCCTTCTTCACGTTCCGCATGGCGGCCTCGATCTGTTTCCTCGTTGCCATGCGCATTCCCTACCCGAATGCGGAGGGGACTATTCAACGTCCGCACAAGGCGCTAGGGTCAGATGATGGAGCGACCAGGCATCATGGCTCCGCCGGTGCTGTACGAGTCACGGCCCCTGCTCGCGTGCTCACGACCGGTCCGCGCCGGCGTAATGGCGCCCGGACCGCACCTCGATATCGACCACGCTGCCGCGATCCGCGCCCTGCTGTGGGTCGTCGCCGCGGTTCTCGGGCTTGTCGAGCTCCTCCTGCTGACGTCCCCGAGCAGCTAGCTCTTCCGCGCGGTTGCCCGGCCGCCCTTGCGGCCCGCGGCTTTCTTCTGCGCGGTCGTGCCGCCCTGAGATGAGCTACTGCCCGAGCCTGACTTCTTCCCGCCGCGGCTCGAGGCGCCCGGCGAGTTGGCGATCTTCGCCGCGCGCTCCTTCGACATGCCCTTCTTCCTCAGGCCTTCGTACTGCTTCTCGTTCTTGACGCTGGCTCGTTTGTTCGGCATGCAGCTCTCGTTCCCGTCCCGCTGGAGAGGAAACGTCTACATGGTGCGGGCTGTCGCCGGGGTCGGGGACGTCGAGGCCGAGCAGGCGGTAGAAGCGCACCGAGTCGGCGAGGTCGCTCGTGACGATCCCGATCGTGGCGAGCCGGGCCACGCCGCCGACCCTAACGAATGCTTTGCCGGAAGCGGAAGAAGCCGGTCGGGTCGTAGCGGTGCGCGAAGTGGAGCACCGCCTCGAGGAACGTTCGCGACTTGACCTCCACGTGGGTGGGCGTCCCGACGGCGAGCGGTGGCGCGAGCGCCGCCTGGAGATCCGCCGCCGAGCCGAGGTACTGCCCTGCCGAGGTGACGTGCGTCCGCGTCTCCGTCGCCGTCAGGTTCAGGTCGAGCGAGGTACGTCGCCACCTCGCCGACCGGCGTGGCGCGGAACGTGAAGCTCGTGACGACGCCGAAGTTGCCGCCGCCCCCGCCGCGGCAGGCCCAGAAGAGGTCGGCATGGCGCCGCGCGTCGCAGCGCAGCACCTCGCCGGCCGCGGTCACGATCATCAGGCCCTCCAGCGCGTCGCACGTGAGCCCGAGCTTCCGCACCGCGTAGCCGTGGCCGCCGCCGAGGATGAGCCCGGCGATGCCGACAGACGGGCCGTCCCCGCCGGGATCATGAGGCCCTCTGTGGCCAGCGCGGCGTAGACGTCGACGAGGAGCGCGCCGACGACGGCGCGTCCCTCGGAGGCGCGCACGTGGTTCAGCCGGAAAAACGTCGAGGACGACGCCGCTCGTCGTCGAATAGCCGCCGTAGCTGTGCCCGCCTGACCGCGGCTCGAGGTGGACGCCGTGGCGCCGCGCCCAGCGGATCGTGTGCACGACGTCGCCGACGGTCTCGCAGAAGACGATCGCCCGCGGCCGAATGGCGTCGAACCGCGTGCTGTAGAGGGGCCGGGCCTGGTCGTAGCCGGAGCTCGACGGCGTGACGACGTCTCCGGCGAAGCCGTGCTGGAGGTCACGAAGAGGCGGGCGCGACGAGAAGCTTGGCGCGACGAGCGCGGCGCCTGCCGCCAACCCGCGCACGAGGGAACTCGCGCCGGTCGATCAGCGCTCGCGGTAGACGATCCGGCCGCGCCCGAGGTCGTAGGGCGAGACCTCGACCTTCACGCGGTCGCCCGGGTTGATCCGGATCCGGTAGCGGCGCATCTTGCCGGCCGTGTACCCGAGGGTCTCGTGGCCGTTGTCGAGAGCGATCTTGTACATGCCGTTGCGGAAGGCCTCGACGACCTCGCCCTCGAGCTCGATCTTCTCCTCTTTACCCGCCACCGCCACCCATTCTACGGCCCGCCCGCGGCGGATCGGCCGCCGCTACGGGACGATCTGGACGTTCGTCGCCTCGGGGCCTTTCTGCCCCTCGCGCGTCTCGAACTCCACCTTCGCGCCTTCGCTCAGCGTCTTGAAGCCCTCGCCCGCGATCTGCGAGAAGTGGACGAACACGTCCTTGCCGCCGCCCTCGGGCTGGATGAAGCCGTAGCCCTTCGAGTCGTTGAACCACTTGACGGTTCCGGTCGCCATCTGACTAACACCTCCCCTACCTGCGATCGAACGAGTAGGGAAGGCGCTCACGTGCGCGCCGCCGAACACGTCCTGGTTTTCGCGCGGAGCGTACCGGATTACGATCGCGCGATGAGGATCCGCGCCGCCGTGCTCGAGGAGTTCGGCGCGCCGCTCGCCGTGCAGGAGGTCGAACTCGCCGACCCGCGGCGCGGGGAGGCGCTCGTCCGGCTCGTCGCCTGCGGCGTCTGCCACACCGACCTCTACACCGCCTCCGGTGCCGACCCGTCCGGCTACGCGCCGGCGGTACTGGGGCACGAGGGCGCGGGTGTCGTCGAGCGCGTCGGTGAGGACGTCGAGTCGGTCGTGCCTGGCGACCACGTCGTCACGCTCTTCTCCCCCCAGTGCCGCGAGTGTGTCCACTGCCGCGACGAGCGCACGAACCTCTGCCTCGCGATTCGCGAGCATCAGAACCAGGGATTGCTTCCCGACGGCACGACGAGGTTCTCGTACGCCGACGGCGGCGGGCCGATCCGCCACTTCATGGGCACCTCGACCTTCGCCGAGTACACCGTCATGCCGGAGATCGCGCTCGCGAAGATCTCGCCGGACGCGCCGCTCGACCGCGCCTGCCCCTTCGCCTGCGGCCTCTCGACCGGGCTCGGGGCGGCGATGAACACCGCGAAGGTCGAGGCCGGCGCGACCTGCGCCGTCTTCGGCGCCGGGATGGTCGGGCTCGGCGCCGTCGCGGGCTGCCGGCTCCAGGGCGCGGAACGGATCGTCTGCGTCGACCTCTCCGAAGAGCGGATGGAGCTCGCCCGCGGGCAGGGCGCCACGGACGTGGTGCGCGGCGGACCGGACGCCGTCGAGCGGATCCTCGACCTGACCGACGGCCTCGGCGCCGACTACACCTTCGAGGCGACGGGCAACGTGGCCGTGATGCGCCAGGCGGTCGAGGCGGCGCGGATGGGCTGGGGACTCGCCACGATCTGCGGCGTCGCCGGCAAGGGAGAGACGCTCGACGTCGTCCCGCGCTACCTCATCACCGGCCGCCGCGTCGCCGGCTCGTCGTTCGGCGGCGTGAAGGGCCGCGACGGCGTGCCGCGCCTGGTCGAGCGCTGGCTCGCGGGCGAGCTCGACGTCGAGCCGTTCGTCTCGCACAAGCTCACGCTCGACGAGGTCAACCGCGGCTTCGAGCTGATGCAGGCGCAGGACGGCATCCGCAGCGTGATCGAGTTCTCGTAGCCGTTGATCGGTGCCTGTCCCGTGACAGGCACCGATCGGCCGACCTAGCCGTTCGCGCAGGACCGACTAGTCTCACCGTGGGTGTGCGGGCACCGCAGACGGCGTACATCGGAGTCATGCAGACGCCGAAGGCGAGCGCGGCGAGCCTCGAGGCGGCCGTCGCAGCGCGCAGCGACGACACGGTCGTGCGGTGGCGCCTGATCGTCCTCCTGCGAGCGGGATATAGCTGGGACGAGGCGGTCGAGCTGGCGACGGAGACGCGCGTCGACCTGCACTTCGCCGCCGAGCTGCTCGGCAAGGGCTGCCCGAGCGAGATCGCCCGGCGGATCTTGATCTAAGCCGTCAAGATCCAGCGCCATGGTCGTGGATCCGGTGGTGCGGGAGCGCGTCCTCGAGCGCCTGCGAGAGATCTGCCTCGCCCTCCCCGAGACGAGCGAGCGGCTGAGCCACGGCGCGCCGACGTTCTTCGTCCGCGGCAAGCGAGCGTTCCTCATGGTGCTGACGAACCATCACGGCGACGGCCGCTTCGCGATCTGGTGCGCGGCCCCGACGGGGATGCAGGGGACGCTCGTCGAGGCGGATCCGGAGCGCTTCTTCAGACCGCCCTACGTCGGCCACCGCGGCTGGCTCGGCGTGCGGCTCGACCGGGGCCTCGACTGGAACGAGCTCGCCGGCATCGCCGAGGACGCCTACGCGGAGGTCGCGCCGGCGAAGCTCGTCGAAGCTGCCCGCGAAGGCCGTTGACTCCGGATGGGTTGCCCGTCAGACTCGTGGTCATGGAACGCCGACGGCCGTTGCTCAGGCTCGCGATCACCGGAGTCTCGTTCTATCGCGACCGCGTCTCGAGCCGGCTCCCGCGCCGGTGCGCCTATGACGAGACCTGCTCGGCGTACGCGCTCCGGCAACTGACGGAGCGCGGCCTCGTCCGCGGCGGGATCGCGGCCCTGCGTCGCTACCGGACCTGCAACGTCGAGACGGCGGAGCGCCTCTCGCAGACGGCGGCCGGATGAACTGGCTCCAGCAGCTCGTCGACGCCTTCGTCCGCTGGGTCCGCCGCTGCATCCCCGCCTACGACCCGCAGAACTGGAACGACAACGACGGGATCCAGTTCAACAACAACTGTTACAACTACGCCTGCGCAATCCGGACGAATACGTTCGCCCAGCCGGGCCGGGCGACGGGGAACATGTACCCGCTGCCGATCGACTGCCCGGGCGTCGACGCCGGAGCGCGTTCCGACGGGCTTCGCGCGATCGACTGCGACCGCGGCTGTGGCTGCCGAGAATGCTGCCACCAAGTCGCGCTGGTGGTCGCCCCGGCCGGCGGAGAATTCAACGACTTCCACTGGTACCGGCTGGGGCCGGACGGTCGCTGGTCGCACAAGCCGGGCGGCACGCAGGCGACGAACCTCGACAACAGCGGCCATGTGATCACGGATCCCCGCACGGCCGACCGCGGCGCGTATACGGTCTTCTGCGGGTGCTACTGCGTCTGCGAAGGACGGGTGACGATCAACTGAGATCATGAGCGAGCCCGAACAGAACGCCGTCGTCGTCTTCCTGCTCGTCTACTCGGGCCGGCCTGACCCGTCGTGGCCGCTCGACGAGGGCGGCATCGGGAACGTCGCGGCTCGACACGCGGACGTGCGTGGACGGGCGCTTCGCGTGCCGACGCCGCCGGCACGGCTCGGCTACCGAGGCTTCCGGATCGAGAACCGACCGCGGGTCGACCGTCTACCGCCCGTCCTCCTCGTCGGCGGCGGGGTGGTCGTCGAGGCGACCGAGAAGGGCGACAGCGAGGCGTGGGCGGACGTGGCCGGCCTCGAGTCGTGGCTCCTCGACGAAGCCCGGAGTCGCGGCCACGACCAGCTGCTCCGTGAAGCCGGAGCGCCTGTGCGGCCGGACGAGCCGCAGCCTGCCTGAGGCGGGCGCGCTGTTGGTCGGATGAACTGGCTCGAGCGGCTCGTCGAGGCGTTCGTGCGCTGGGTCGAGCGGTGCATTCCCGCCTACGATCCGCAGAATTGGGCCGACGGAATTCAGTTCACCAACAACTGTTACAACTACGCCTGCGCGATCCGAACGGATACGTGGGCCCAGCCCGGACGGGCCACCGGGCACATGTACTCCTTCCCGATCGACTGCGCGGGCATCGACGCCGCTGCGCGCTCCGACGGTCTCCGCCCGCTCGATTGCGACCGCGGCTGTGGCTGCCGAGACTGTTGCTACAAAGTCGCGCTCGCGATTGCCCCCGGCGAGGTCTACAACGACTTCAACTGGTACCGATTGGACCGGGACGGCTACTGGTCGCACAAGCCCGGCTGGACGGTGACGAACCTCGACAACAGCGGCAATCCGATCACGGATCCACGCACCGCCGACCGCGGCCCGTACACGGTCTTCTGCGGGTGCTACTGCGTGTGCCAAGGGCAGGTGACGATCAGCTGAGGCCATGAGCGAGCCCGAACAGAACGCCGTCGTCGCTTTCCTGCTCGTCTACTCGGGCCGGCCGAACCCGTCGTGGCCGCTCGACCAGGGTGGCGTCGCGGAGGTCGCCACGCGGCTGGCGGAAGCTCGTGGGCGGGCGCTTCGCGTGCCTCCGCCGCAGGCGCGGCTGGGATACCAGGGCTTCCGGATCGAGAATCGACCGGGGGTCGACGGCCTGCCGCCTATGCTCCTCGTCGGCGGCGGCGCGATCGTCGAGGCGACGGAGAAGGGCGACGGCGAGGCATTGGCGGACGTGGCGCGGCTCGAGACGTGGCTCCTCGAGGACGCTCGCAACCGCGACTACGACCAGCTCCTCCGGGAGGCGGGAGCGCCGCCGCGGCCCGACTAGCCGCGCGTCGCCGACGGCTCGAGCCCGGTCCGCTCAGACGCGGTGATAGCGGACTTGGAGGATGCCGAAGAGGCCGTATGAGAGCAGCCCGGCGGCGACGAGCCCGAGGAGCCACTTCCCGTAGGTCGCGTGCGCGAGCTTCGCCAGCGCGCCGCCGAGGCTGATGATCCTGTTCGCGTCGTAGTCGACGGCGGCCTTGAGGAGGAACCAGCCGATCAGCGCCAGGACGACGGCGAGCGAGACGAAGCCGATCTTGCCGACGAGCGTGATCGCACGCGCCGTGTCGGCCCTGGCCTCGTCCAGACGGAGCGACTCCTTGAACCGCTCGCCGAGGCCCCAGTAGACGTTGACGGCTCCGACCACGAGGAAGGTCGCGCCGATCGCTCCGACGAGCTCGGGCCCGCCGGGCCACGACAGCATCCCGCCGACCGCGTGCCGCTCGCCGCGCGCGCTGCCGCCTGACCCGCTGAGGATGCGCACCGCGCTGACGGCGAACCCGATGTAGATCAGGGGCCTGGCAGAACTGGATCAGCCGCCGGCCGAAGCCCGCGGGATCGTGGCCGTGGCCGCCGCGGTTGAAGAGCGCCTGCGCCAGCCGCCAGAGCGCGTAGGCGACGAAGCCACAGACGAGCAGCACGAGGAGCGCCCGCGTCCAGCCATGCGTCGCGAGGACGCGAAACGCGCCCTGCGGGTCGGTCGCCTTCCCGCCGTCGCCGAGCGCGAGCTGCAGCGCGAGGATGGCGACGGTCGTGAAGCAAACGCCCTGAGCCGCGAGCCCGAACCGTCCCAGCCAGCCGACCCACTCGCTACGAGCGGCGCGCCGGGCCGTTATGTCCGGAGCAGTCAGCGCGCGCGCTTCTTGACTTCGCTCCGGGCCTTGCCGGCGGCCTGCTGGACCTTCCCCTTCGCCGCCGTCGCGGCGCCCCTGTTCTCGGTCGTCCTCCGGCCGGTCTCGTAGCCGACCTCGGCCTTCGCCTTGCCCTTGACCTCGTTGGCCTTGCCCTTGAGCCGCTGCGTGCGGTCGCCCACGGCCCCTCCTTTGCTTCGGGACGTAGGAGGCGTGTGCCCACGCAACGCGAGCCCAAACCGGCCTATGCACTAGTGCACTAGCGTCGGGTCCAGGCCTCGCGCGGGTTCGGGAGCGGCGTGAGCACCGGCTCGAGGCGCTCCCGCAGATGCTCGAAGTCCGGCGGCAGCGACAGCCGCTCGCCGACGTGCTCGGCGGGCTCGTCGGTCGCGAACCCCGGGCCGAGCGTCGCGATCTCGAAGAGGACGCCGCTCGGCTCGCGGAAGTAGATCGAGCGGAAGTAGAAGCGGTCGATGACGGGCGTCGGGGTCGCGCCGGCCTCGGCGGCTCGGCGCCGCCACTCCTCGTGGTCTGCCATCGGCGAGGCCCACGCGACGTGGTGGACGGTGCCGGCGCCCTGGATGCCCCGCTCCGCCGGTGGCGGGTCGTAGCCGTAGAGCCCGCCGCGCTGCTCGCCCCGCGCCTCCCACGCCGTCTCGCCGCGCGGCTCGAAAGCGAGCCCCTCCTCGAGGAACCGCCGGCTCGCCTCGGGCGAGCTCGCGTAGGCGCGCACGCTGTCGAAGCCCTGGAGCGCGAGCTCCGACGGGATCTCCGGATGCTCGGCCACGAGCGGCTCGTCGTCCGTCTCGACGACCGCGAGCTCGAGGCCCATCCCCTCCGGGTCCTCGAACCGCAGCCGCCCGTCGTCGCGCTCGAGCCCGGCGAGGCCCTCGGCACGCAGCCGCTCCTCCCAGAAGTCGAGCGCCTCCTGCGAGCCGACGCGCCAGATGATGCGGTGGATCATCCCCGCGCCGGCGCGCCCGGGCCGCGAGCCCGGGTACTCGAAGAAGGTGATGTCGGCGCCCGCGCTCCCCTTCTCGTCGGCGTAGAAGAGGTGGTACACGGTCGGGTCGTCCTGGTTCACGGTCTTCTTGACGAGCCGGAGGCCGAGCACCCGCGTGTAGAAGTCGACGTTCCGCGGCGCATCGCCCGTGATCAGCGTGATGTGGTGGATCCCCTCGAGCTTCATCTGTCTCCTTTCGCCCGTCGCCAACCGTAGCGCCAGCAGGAAGGCGCAGGCGTCGGGCCCTCGTCAGGGTCGAGCCGCGACCGGGGCAGCGCGCTCGAAGTAATCGCCGAGCGCAAACCGCATCTTCGTGTTCAGGCTTCGCTTGTCGCGATCGCGGAAGAGCGGCTCCGGCACCACGCGGAAGTCGAAGCTGAGCCGGGTCCGGTCGGAGCGGTTGACGCGATTGCCATGCTCGAGGTTCGCGCCGTCGAAGACGAGCATCTCGCCGTAGTCGAGCAAGCAGGGCCGGAAGTCGCGCTCGCCTTCGCGGGACTCGACCCATACGGCGGTGTCGGCCGTCACGGTCGTGAGCGGAACCCAGAAGTTGATCTCGGTGACGTCGTGGAAGTTGTCGCGATCGCGATGGAAGTTCCCGACGGCGACGTTGCCGGGAAGCTGGAACCGAAAGCTCGGCTTGCGCTGGTAGACGACGTTCTCCCCCACGAGCCTGCGTACCTCGTCGTGCACGAACGCCCGGTAGGTCTCGTAGAAGACGTCGCCGATCTCGTACAGCCGCCGGTGGAGAGGCGTCGTCTGGTCCGTGTCGCGCGTGAAGAGCGGATAGGCGTGCCGGTCGTGGAGGAGGCTCAGGTCCTCGACCTCGAGGTGCTCGGACACGAGCCGAGCGAAGGGGTAGCGGTCGGTGTCGTACGAGACGATGACCTTACTCAGCATGAAGCCGCCGGCAGGGTCGCGAGGCTGCTGCTCCGGGCCCGAATCTCGTCGAGGAACGCCGTCCCGAACCGGTCGCTCGGCTCGATCACAGACGCCTCGGTCCACTCGTTCCACGCATGGATGAAGACGATCCTGTCCGCCGGATGCGTCGCGTCGATGAAACGAATCGCCTCGTCCAGGAACCGGCCGAAGAGCTCCGGCGTGACGCCCCTGACGACAGGACGCCACGGAAAGCCGCGCATCGCGCTGAGCTCGGCCACCCGCTCGCCTCTGACCGTCGCGTCCCAGCCGGCGCAGACGACCGGATAGAACGGCACCCGCAGCCCCTCCTGCACGAAGTACCACTCGCCGACGCGCTTCGCGATCAGCGTCTCGTAGTCCTGGACGGGCGGCCCCAGCCAGTCCGGGAGCAGCCCGTATCCGGTCGCCGCCTCGACGGGCAGCTTGTTGGTGATCTTCACGTTGTAGGCATTCGCGCGATTGAAGAGCCCGACGAAGAAGGGCTCGACTCCGAGCGCCTCTTCGATTCGCGCGCGGCCGTCCTCGAGCATGAAGCGAAACGCCGCGAGACCGTAGACCTGCACGAAGTCGTTGAGGTTGAGGATCGAGAGCGCGGGACGGCCGTCGATGCGCAGGAAGCCTCTTCGCGACGCGAACCGCTCGATCCACGCGTCGAAGAAGCGGCGTGCGATGTCGATCGTGAACCGCGAGGTCCGCTGGACGTACGGATACCGCCGCGTCTCAGGCTGCGGCAATGCGCTCGATCGTCTCACGGATGTCTTTGGCCGCCAGTACCCGGAGGGCGCCCTCGCTGAGACTGCGTCGTACCGTCCTGAGCCTCAACGCCGCCAGCACGTCGTCCTCTCCGCCCACTGCACGCGCGAACGAGCCCAACGCCACGACGTCGTCGATGCCGAGCCGAGCCACACTCCGGTCGATGACATCGGCGAGCCGGTCGAGCGGCACGTTGTCGAAGACCTCTTCCGGAGCTCGGCCGGCCTGGCGGGCGGCGACGGTCATGTCCACGATCGCGCTCACGATCCACAGGGGAAGGTCGCCGAGCGCCTCGAGCTCGAGCAGCTCTTCGAGGTCCCGGAGCGTGAGCCTCTCGAGCCTGCCGTCCGTCTCGCCGAGGCGGGCAAGGCGCTCGACGAGCCGCCGGAGCTGACGAAACGTGAACGGCAGGGGCTGGGCGATGGCCGCTCGGAAGGCCGCGCCGAGGGCTTCGTTCGCGTCGCGGGCGAGCGCGGTCATTCTCCGACGGCACCCAGCCCGGCGTCGTCGACTCCGGTCCCTTCCACGCCGATAAGGCGCAGGCCGGCGCCGACGTCGAGTTCGTCGAGACTCGAGGTGCCGCGGGTGCCGGCGAGCTCCGCCGGGGTGGTCGCGGCCGGCGCAGGCTTGGAGCTTCGAGGTGTCGGCGGGGCGACACCACGACCGTCGGTCTCCGGCCCCAACGGCAGCTCGTGGTGCGGAAGCCGCAGGCACCACGTGGTTCCGATCGAGAACGTCTCGTCATCTGCCTCCACGACGTCGAGCGCGGCTGTGAGGGGCCGGCTGAGCACGAAGTCCGACTGGTCGAAGAAGAGGAAGTACGTGAAGCCGTCGATGCCGGCATCGCGAGCGAGGCGGATCTGCTTCCGGGCGGTCTCGGGATCGGAGTCGTCGTATGGGCCGTCGAGCGGCCGCGGGAGCGGCTCGTGGCCGGGAAAGTACGGCACGAAGGTGTCCATCAGCTCCCATTCTTCGAGCCCCGCGCGCCAGCTCGCCGAGTGCCAGCCGGGATACGTGTAGGCGATGAAACGCGTCGTAAGCTCAGGCGGCGATGAGGCGGCGTCGCCGTCTCGTCGACGAGCGTCATCGGCTGGCGGCATCCGGAGAACGTTCATCGTTTCGAATGTCGTTGTCAAGACAGCCTCCGGACGACGTGGCTACGGCCGAGGCTCCTTCAGGAGGAGGCTCAGCGGCAGCAGAGGGAGCCGGCGCCGCGCCGTGGCGAGGGCCTCCTCGAGCGCCCGCGCCACCTCGACGCAGTGGATGCCGTCGCCGTGGCCGCACAGGACATGCCGCGGCGCGAAGCGGCCGAGCGCCTTCGGCGGCAGGAGACGGAGGAGCGGGTGCACGCCGAGCCTCTCGCCACGCGCGAGGAAGTAGCCGACCGTGCCGAGCGCGTCGCCGCAGAGGAGCACCCGCTCCTCCGGCCACCACAGCGCGACCTCCCGCCAGAACCGGTGGCGCGCGACCGGTACCGGGTCGAACGGCGCTCCGGGGACACCCTGGAAGGGGACGACGTGGTGCGGCACGCCGAGGCGGCCGGCGAAGGCGGCGCAGTCGCGGCGATGCCGGTCGAGGAGCTGGATCACGCCCGCGGGCTCGCCGAGCCCTCGGATCCGGGCCTCGACGCCGGGCGCGTCGACGGGATCGAAGATCCACACCCGTCCCTCGGCGCTCAACACGTGCGAGCACCGCGCCAGCCGCTCCTCCTGGATCCAGCCGAAGCCCCACGCCGCCTCGTCGCAGAACGTCACTCCCACACGATCGACGAGACGACGACGGCGAAGACAGCGAGTGCGAGAACGCTGACCGAAACCCCGGCGAGCGCGGTCGTTCGCCATCGTCCGTGGGGGCGACCGTGCAGCGCGAGCGCTCCGAAGGCGAGACCGAAGGCGGCTGCCGCGGCGCCACCGACCGCGCCGATCGGCGTGGCGACGAAGGCGAGGCCCCACAGCGCGAAGAGGATCGAGAGGATCGCCGCGATCCGCGTCGCGACGGGCATTAGCCCGCCGCGGCCGTCGTCAGCACCTCGCCGCTCGAGAGGACGACGCCGTCCTCGCACCGGGCCTCGACAAGCCCGCCCTGGAACTGCTGCGCGTAGAGCTGCGCGTAGAGGCCGCCGCTCCGCAGGAGCTCCTCGTGCGTCCCCTGCTCGACGAGCCGCCCGCGCTCGAGGACGAAGATGACGTCGGCGGCGAGGATCGTCGAGAGCCGGTGGGCGATCGCGATCGTCGTCCGCCCCTCCATCAGCGGCTCGAGCGCGTGCTGGACGAGCCGCTCGCTCGCCGTGTCCAGCGCCGACGTGGCCTCGTCGAGGATGAGGATGCGCGGGTCCTTCAGGATCACGCGCGCGATCGCGAGCCTCTGCTTCTCGCCGCCGGACATGCGGTAGCCGCGCTCGCCGACGAGGGTGTCGTAGCCGTCCTCGAGCTCCGTGATCCGCTCCTGGATCGCCGCCGCCCGCGCCGCCGCCTCGAGCTCCTCTTGCGTTGCGTCGGGCTTCGCATACAGGAGGTTCTCGCGCACGGTGGCGTGGAAGAGGTAGGTCTCTTGCGTCACCATGCCGACGATCTCCGCAAGGGAGGCGAGCTTGATGTCCCGCACGTCGATCCCATCGATCCGCACGCTGCCGCCCGTGACGTCGTAGAGCCGCGGGACGAGGTACGAGATCGTCGTCTTGCCTGCCCCGCTCGGCCCGACGATCGCCGCGAGCTGTCCCGGCTCGATCTCGAAGTCGATGTCCTCGAGCGTCCACTCGCGCCGCGGCGGGCGGGCACCGTCGCCGTCGGGCTCGACCGCCTGCGCCTCGAGCGCGGCCGGCTGCACCGGCTCGTCGTAGCGGAAGTCGACGTGGTCGAGCCGGATCTCGCCTCGGACCCGGTCCTTCGGGAGCTCCCGCGCTCCGGGCGCGTCGGCGATGTCGTGCGGGAGGTCGAGGTAGTCGAAGATCCGTTCGAAGAGCGCGAGCGACGACTGCACCTCGACGCTCGTCTGGAGCAGGTTCCCGATCGGGAACAGCAGGCGCGTCTGGAGCGTCGTGAAGGCGACGATCGTACCGAGGCTCAAGTTGGAGTAGCCGGCCACGAGGTAGATGAGCGCCGGCGACGCAGAGAAGAACGTCTGCACGAGGGCGAAGAACGAGCGGCCGACCATCTGCTGGCGAATCTGGAGCCAGGCGAGGCGGCGGTTCCCCTCGCGATAGCGCTCGATCGCGTCGCGCTGGCGGTCGAACGTCTTCGCGAGGAGGACGCCCGAGACCGAGAGCGTCTCCTCGGTGAGCGTCGAGAGTTCGGCGAGCGACTCCTGCGTCGACTTCGAGAGCGCGCGGCGCGCGCGACCGACGCGCCACGTGAGGAAGACGAACATGGGCACGACGGCGAACGACAGCGCCGTCAGCTGCCACGAGAGGAGCAGCATCGCGACGACGGTGCTGAGGACGGTCACGACGCTCGAAAGCACGGAGGAGACGGTGTCCGTGACGACGCTCTGGACGCCACCGACGTCGTTCTGGAGACGCGACTGCAGCTCGCCCGTCCGCGCCCCGGTGAAGAAGCGAAGCGACATGGCCTGGAGGTGCTCGTACAGGCGGTTCCGAAGGTCCTGCATGACGCGCTGGCCCACCACCGTCGTCAGGTAGGTCTGGCCGACCCCGATCGCGCCGGCGACGAGCGGCACGGCGATCATCAGCACCACGAGCTCCCAGAGCAGCCGGAGGTCGTGCGGGAGCAGCGCCTGGTTGATGATCGCCTTCGTCAGGAACGCGGGCGCGACACCGAGCGCGCCGGTGACGAGGATCGACAGCAGCACGAGCCCGACCCGGAACCGATAGGGCCTGAAGAGCCGGGCGACGCGTCTGACCATTCGCGTCAGCTTACGTCCAGCAGCTGGGCTGCCTCCTCCGCGTGCGGCATGCCGCTCGCGAGCGTGACCCTCCGGAGCTCCTCGAGCGAGTAGTCGACGTGGCGGAGCTCGACCGAGAGCATCGTCTCGTCGGCCGTCAGGATCGCGTACTCGCCCGTCCCGTCGTGGTCGCTCTTCGCGCTCGGGAGCTCGCGCCCGCCGAACGGGCCGCCGACCCGGCCCGGGTTGAGGACGACGCGCTCGCCGAGGCGCCGCTGCCACTGGAGGTGCGTGTGACCGGCGGCGAGCGCCGCGGCCTCGCCGAGGAGCTCGGCGAGCTCCGCCTCGCTCGCATCGGGTTCGATCGTGTCCAGCGTCGAGGTGGGCGTGCCGTGGACTGCGAGGAGCCGGCGCCCGCCGCCGAGCTCGAGCTCGTGCGTCGCGGCGAAGCCGCGCATGAGGTCGCGGTCGGCCTCGTCGAGCTGCTCCAGCGCCCACGCGCCCATCCGCGAGCGCGCGGACGTCCCCGGCTCGAACCGGCCGCTCAGCAGCCACTCGTCGGCGTTCCCGAGGACGACGAGGCAGTCGAGCTCGCGCATGCGGCGCACGCAGCAGGCCGGTTGCGGCCCGCCCTCGACGAGGTCGCCGAGGCAGACGAGCCGGTCGACCTGCGCGCGCTCGAGGTCAGCGAGCACGGCGTCCAGGCCGACGCCGTTCCCGTGGACGTCGGAGAAGATCCCGACGCGCATCACCGACGCCCCAGCCCGTCTCGCTCGCGGTCTGCCTGCCGCTCGGCTCCCGCGTACTCGGCACGGAGCTCGGCGATCGTCGGCAGCACGGCGACGGCCGGCACCATCGGCAGCCAGAAGTTGAAGACGCGGTACGTGATCACCCCGAGCAGGGCCGGCACGAACGGCAGCCCGACCCAGTGGAGGGCGAACGTGAGCGCGATCTCGACCACGCCCGCGCCGCCGGCCGGCAGCGAGCGCCGCGTCAGCACGTAGCCGGTCGCGTAGCCGAGGATCAGCGCCGGGATCGAGAGCCGGTGGCCGTTGTAGACCTGGAGCGCGGCCCACAGGCAGGCGATGTCGCCCGTCCAGTAGAGCGCCGCGCCGAGGAACCCGAGCCCGTGCTCGCGCGGGGACGAGACGAGGAGCGAGCGCAGGATCGAGAGCCCGGCCACGGCGTGCGCGAACGCCCTCCGGATCGGCCCGCCGTCGCCCGGGTCGGCATAGCGTTTCGCGCGTTTGGGCGACGTGAGCCAGACGGCGACGAAGGCGCCCGGGATCACCGCGAGCCACGGCAGCGTGAGCGCGTCCGAGACGTGCTCTGTCGCGCTCAGCGCGAGGAAGATCGCCGAGACGAGCGCGGCCGGCGCGAGGACCGTGTACTCGAGCGCCCCGAGCGCGAGCACGCGCGCGATGGCGCCGTCCCGGTCCTCGCCCGCGCGGCGGAGGATCCAATAGTCGACGGCGAAGCCGCCGCTCGAGCGCGTCGCCGCGAAGACGCCGAAGCCCGCGACGACGCTCTGCGTCGAGGCCGAGGCGCCGAGCTCGGGGCCGCCGTCGACGCGGGCCGTGTCCCTGATCGCGAGGACGTAGCCGACGTACGCCACGACCTCGCCCGCGAGGCACGCGAGGAGCCACAGCGGATGGATCCGGCCGAGCTCGTGGCGGACGTGCCCGTAGCCCGCGAGGTCGCCGAGCCCCCACGCGGCCGCGAGCGCGAGCGCCACGGCCACGAGGAGAACTGCGACGGGCCGCCGCTCGGCCGCCGCGAGCAGGTGCCGGAACCGGTCCCACGCGCGGCGCGCCACATCTCTTGTTCTACCGGCTGAAGGCACCGCTTGCGGTGCCGATATCAGGGGGTGCGGGCTTTGCCCGCGCCCCCGTCTGAAGCGACCGGTCGACCGGAGCCGGATTTCGCCGCTTCGACCGTAGGCACCGCTTGCGGTGCCGATATCAGGGGGGTGCGGGCTCTGCCCGCGCCCCCGTCTGAAACGACCGGTCGACCCGAGCCTTATCTCGCCGGTTCGGCCATAGGCGCGACCTCCAACACCCGAGGCGACGCGATCTCGTCGATCAGGCCGTACTCGCGCGCCTCCTCGGGCGTCATGAAGCGGTCACGGTCGATGTCCTTCATCACCTGGTCGAACGGCTGCCCGGTGTGCCTGGCGAGGATGCGGGCCATCCGCTCGGTCGTGTCGAGGATCTCGCGGGCGGCGATCTGGATGTCGGCCGGCGCGCCGCGGAAGCCGCCCGACCCCTGGTGGATCATCACCTTCGCGTTCGGGAGGGCCATGCGCTTCCCCGCCGCGCCGCCCGCGAGGATCATGGCCGCCGCGGACATGCTCATCCCGACGCAGATCGTGCGCACGTCCGGCTTGACATACTGGATCGTGTCGTAGATCGCCATGCCCGCGTAGGCCGAGCCGCCGGGAGAGTTGATGTAGAGGCTGATGTCTTTGTCGGGGTCGTCCGCCTCGAGGAAGAGGAGCTGGGCCGCGATCACGTTCGCGATCTGGTCGTCGACCTCGGTGCCGAGGAAGACGATCCGCTCCTTGAGGAGGCGCGAGTAGATGTCGAACGCGCGCTCGACGCGCCCGTCGGAGTCGATGACCATCGGCACGAGCTGGCTTATCCGTTGCTCCTTCGCGTAAAGTGCAACCGTCGAGTTGCGAATGATACGCAACCGTACGGTTGCGGGATCGGAGGAGCGATGGAGATCGTGCGCGAGGTCGTCTTTCCCACCCCGCCCGAAGAGGTGTGGGAGGCGCTGACGGAGCCGGAGCGACTCGAGGAGTGGTTCGCGAACGACGTCGAGCTCGACGCGCGGCCCGGCGGCGCTGGCGTCTTCCGCTGGGACGACGGCGAGGAGCGGCACGCGATCGTCCGCGAGGCCGAGCCCGGCGAGCGGCTCGTCCTCGACTGGGACGACGACGGCGAGGTCGCGTTTACGCTCGAGGAGGTGCCCGAGGGGACGCGGCTCCTCGTGCGGGAGACGTCACCGTCGCCGGAGTGGTCGACGGCGCTCGAGCTGCGTGCGTCGGCGCTCGCGTGGACGCTGGTGTAGACCGCGTCTTCGCGGCGCTCGGCGACCCCGGCCGGCGCGACCTCGTGCGCGCCATCTCCGAGCGGGGCAGCGCCACCGCGACGGAGCTCGCCGCCGAGCTACCGGTGACGCGGCAGGCGGTGGCGAAGCAGCTCGCCGGGCTCGCGGAGGCGGGTCTCGTGGTCGGTGAGAAGCGGGGCCGCGAGACGCGGTACGCGCTCACCCCTGAGCCGCTCGCCGAGGCGATGGCCTGGATGGCCGAGGTCGGTGCCGCGTGGGACTCGCGGCTCGCCGCGCTGCGCCGCCACCTCGGCGCCTGACGCGCGCGAGAATTGGCCGGTGGAGCGGCGCGCGCTCGGCGGGAGCGGCCTCGAGGTCACGCGACTGATCCTCGGGTGCGGGAACTTCGGCGGGGTCGGATCGGCGCCCGAGCTGTTCGGCCAGGGCGAGTCGCGCGAGGAAGCCGCGGCGATCATGGATGCGGCCTGGGAGGCGGGGATCACGACCTTCGACACCGCCGACGCCTACGGCGGCGGGCGCAGCGAGACCTCCATCGGCGAGTGGCTGCGCGCGAAGGAGCCCGAGGTACGAGAGCGGATCCAGCTCTCGACGAAGGTCTACAACCCGATGGACGCGGACGCCGACTGGGGCCTGCGCCCGCGGCGGATCAAGCGGCAGCTCGAAAGCAGCCTCGAGCGGCTCGGCGTCGAGGGCGTCGACATGTACCTGGCCCATGCGCCCGACGCGACGACGCCGATCGAGTTGACCCTCGAAGCGTTCGACGAGCTCGTCCGCGCGGGCAAGGTCCGGGCGGTCGGCGCCAGCAACTACGAAGGCATCGAGCTCGAAGAGGCTCTCGAGGCGAGCGCGCGGCACGGGCTCGTCCGCTACGAGTGGGTGCAGAACTCGTATTCGCTCCTCGACCGGGTCAGCACCGAGGTCACCATCCTCCCGCTCTGCGAGGAGCACGGCCTCGGCTTCACGCCGTTCAGCCCGCTGGCCGGCGGCTGGCTGACCGGGAAGTACCGCGAGGGCGAGCCGCCGCCGCCCGGCTCGCGGATGACGCAACGGCCGGAGGGCTACCTGCACCTCGACACGCACGCGACCTATCGCGGCCTCGAGCAGCTGGCCGAGGAGGCCGCCGCACGGGACGTCGACGCCGCGACTCTCGCGATCGCGTGGGTGCTGTCGAACCCGCAGGTGACGGCGGTGGTCGTCGGCCCGCGCCGGCCCGAGCACCTCGAGGCGGCGCGACGAGCGCTCGACCTCGACCTGGCTCCCGACGAGCGGGACGAGCTCGCCGGCCTCTTCGATCCGTAGCCTTCGCCTGGTGATCGTCGCGCACCTCGACCTCGACGCCTTCTTCGCCGCCGTCGAGGAGCTCGAGGCTCCGGAGCTCCGCCGGAAGCCGCTCGTCGTCGGCGGCGACCCGCACGGCCGCGGCGTCGTCGCGACCGCGAACTACGAGGCGCGGCGCTTCGGGATCCGCTCGGCGATGAGCGCGGCCGAGGCGCTTCGCCGCTGCCCGAACGCCGTCTTCCTGCGGCCGCGGCACCACCTCTACCGCGAGTACTCGAAAGCGGTCTGGAGCACGGTCCGCGGCGTCGTCCCCACCGTCGAGCGCACCGGCCTCGACGAGGGCTACCTCGACGTCGGCGAGGTCGCGTGCGACTTCCTCGAGGCGCGCAAGATCGCCGAGGCGGTGCAGGCGGCGGTCCGCGCCGCAACCGAGCTCACCTGCTCGCTCGGGGTCGCGAGCTCGAAGGTGGTCGCCAAGATCGCGAGCGACCGGCGCAAGCCCGGCGGGCTGACGGTCGTCCCGGCGGGGCGGGAACGCGCGTTCCTCGCGTCCTTCGACGTGCGGCTGCTTCCCGGCGTCGGGCCGCGCTCGGAGGAGCGGCTGCGTGCGGCCGGCGTGACGACGATCGGCGCCCTCGCCGCGTTGCCCGACGCCGACCTGCGCCGCCTCCTGCCCGGCAAGCTCGGCCCGCTCCTTCGCGACCGCGCACGCGGGATCGACCCGCGGCCGCTCGACCTCTCCTCGGAGCGGGTCTCGTACAGCCAAGAGGAGACGTTCGAGCGGGACGTCGCCGACCGCGAGCGGCTGCACGCCGAGCTGCGTGGGATGGCAGAGCGGCTCGGCGAGCTGCTGCGGCGCGATCGCATGAACGCCCGCACGATCACGACGAAGCTCCGCTACGGCGACTTCTCGATCCGCAGCCGCTCGACGACGCTCGCGGCCGGAACCGACGACGGCGCGACGATCGGCGACCTCGCATGCGCGCTCCTCGACCGCGCGCTCCGCGACCGGCCGGGCGCGCTCCGGCTCGTCGGGGTCGGCGTCTCGAGTCTCGAGCCGTTCCGGCAGCTGACGCTCGTGTGACTGTCGATCCGCGAGAGCGCCGGCTCGACGAGGCGGAGGTCGATCCCGACCCGCTGCGCCAGTTCGCGCGCTGGTTCGAGGAGGCCGGCGAGGCGGGAATCCGGGCGCCCGAGGCGATGGCCGCCGCGACGGCGACGCGCGACGGCCGGCCCTCGGTGCGGATGGTGCTGCTGAAGGGCTTCGACGAGCGCGGCTTCGTCTTCTACACCGGGTACGAGAGCCGGAAGGGGCAGGAGCTGGCGGAGAACCCGCGGGCGGCGCTTCTCTTCTACTGGGACCCGCTCGGGCGGCAGGTTCGGATCGAGGGGCCGGTGGAGCGGATCGCCGAGGCCGAGTCGGAGGCGTACTTCCGCTCGCGGCCGCGCGGCGCTCAGATCAGCGCGAGCGTCTCGCGGCAGAGCCACGTCGTCGAGAGGCGCGCCGTCCTCGAGGAGGGCGTGGCCGAGCTCGAGGCCCGCGGCGGCGAGGTTCCGCGGCCGGCGACCTGGGGCGGGCTGCGCGTGAGCCCGGACACGTACGAGTTCTGGCAGCACCGCGCGAACCGGCTCCACGACCGCCTGCGCTACCGCCGCGCCGAGGGCGGCTGGGCGATCGAGAGGCTTGGCCCGTAAGAGGGCGGCCGGCCGCGGAGGCCGGCCGCCTGGAGCCGCAGGCTCGGTTAGGTGGCGAGCTCCCGACGTTCCACTCTGCGGCAGCGGAACGTCGAGGACAACCCGAACCCTGGCCTTTGACTTTTTGTATCGGCTGCCTTGTCGCCGGCTACCCCCCCGAAGGAGGGAAATCGCCGCGGAAGAGGTCGCGCTCGGTCGGCATCACGAGGTCGCGGGCGGCGCCCTCGCCGGCGACGTCGAGGCCGCGGACGATCGCGGCCGGGACGTCGCGCGCCTTGCCGAGCACGAGCTCGGCGGCGCTGGCGATTTCGTCGGCGACTGCGATCGTCGTGGCGTGTAGCTCGTAGCCCGTCCGGTCGCGCGTTCCGCGCAGGTCGAGCAGTGTGCGGATCCCGGCCGCGCCGATCGCGACGTCGGTCGTCCCCTGCCGCCACGGACGGCCAAACGAGTCGCTGACGACGACGCCGACCGTCCGGTCGGTCCGCTCGGCGAGCCCGTCGCGGATGCGCCGCGCCGAGGCGTCCGGATCGAGCGGCAGCAACACGAGCATGCCTTCCTCCGGCGCGTTCGAGGCGTCGACTCCTGCGGAGGCGCAGACGAAGCCGTGGCGCGTCTCGGCGATGACGAGCGGGGGCCGCGCGCGGACGATCCGCGCCGTCTCGCGGAGAATCACCTCGAGCCGCCGCGGATCCTCGCCGCCGGCGAGCTCACGCGCGCGAGACGACGGCTCGACCTCGTCCAGGCGCACGGTCCGTCCCTCCGCCTTGGACACGACTTTCTGTGCCACGACGACAACGTCACCGTCTTCGAAGGCCGCGGCCTCGGCGAGCAGCGCGGCGAGGTCGTCGCCGGGGCCGACCTCCGGGATCCCCTCGACGGGGATCACCCGCAGCTCGGTCACGGGACGCCGGTCAGGCGCAGGCCTGCGACGGCGCGGTAGCGCCGGTTCACATGCAGGATCACGGCCGTCATGCCCTCGAGGGCGCGCGCGTTCTCGAGCGGGCCCGCGTCGAGGGCGCGACCGGCGACGAGGCCCTGCGCGAGCTCGAGCGCGAGTTCCTTCGCGCGGGGGTCGCTCCCACAGATGAGGGCGTCCTGATCCGGCGGCTCGGGGTGGGCAAGGTGCGCGGCGGGAACGGCCTGCAGACCCGACGCGACGGGTCCCGCGACGAGCGCGGCCACGTCCTCGGCGATCGAGCCCTCGTTCCGCGCCGGCAGGACGCCCCGGTCGGTGAAGCGGAGGTCGCTGGCGACGCACAAGACGGGCGTCTCGCCGATCGCGTCCGCGAGTTCGCGCGCGGTGTCCACGGCCGCCGAGGACTGCACCGCGAGGACGACGAGGTCGACGCCGCTGACGACCTCCGCGTTCGTCCCGCCCGCGACGCCGATCACCGCCGCACGCTCCTGCGCCCGTGCGGCGTCGCGGGAGCCGATCGCCACCTCGTGCCCGAGGTCGCGGAGCCGCGGCGCGAGCGCCCGGCCGAAGCTGCCGGTGCCGCCGACGACCGCAACCTTCACGCGAGCGCCCCGGCGGCGTCGAGGGCCGCCTCCGCGAGGCGGCGGCGCGCGTCCGCGTCGCGCATGAGCGTCTTCGTCACGACCGGACGGACGCCGCGCTCGGCCACCTCCGCCGCGCCCGGCTCGTCCGCCGCGTCTATCACGAGCGCGTCGATCAGGCCCTCGTAGCAGCCGGCGACGTGGGCGGGGCCGGTGCCGCCGGCGAGGCGCGCCAGCATCCTGTCGGCCGGGCCCTTCACGGACTTGCCGCCGATGAGCGGGCTGACGGCCACCGCCGGGACGCGGCGACGCTTTAGGGCGGCGCGGATCTCCGCCACGGCCAGGATCGGCCCGATGCTCACGAAGGGGTTGCTCGGCGCGATCAGGAGGAGGTCGGCGCCGTCGATCGCCTCGACCACACCGGGAGAAGGGCGGGCGGTCTCCGCTCCCGCGAAACGCACGCCGTCGACCTCGTCGCGGTGCCCGCGCGCGACGAACCACTCCTCGAGCGAGAAGCTGCCGGCCGGGGTGTCGATCCAGGTGCGAAGGAGGTCGTCGGTCGCGGGGAGCAGCATCGCCTCGACGCCGAGCGCGCGCGCCAGCCGGGCCGTCACCGACGAGAGCGGCTCGCCCGCCCGGAGCGCGTCCGTCCGGACGAGGTGGAGCCCGATGTCGCGGTCGCCGAGCCGGAACCACGTCTCGCCGCCGAGCTCGCCGACGGTCTCGAGCGCGTGCCACGTCTCCCCGGCCCGCCCCCAGCCGCGCTCCTCGTCGTTCCGGCCGGACAGCGCGTAGAGGACGCTGTCCAGATCGGGCGAGACGTGCAGGCCGAGGAGCTCGAGGTCGTCCCCGACGTTCGCGACCACGGTCACGTCCGCGGGCGCGACGGCGTCCACGACCCCACGGACGAACCGTCCGCCGCCGACGCCGCCCGAGAGGACGACGGTCTTCACGCGACGCGGGCCAGGCCGGCCATGGCGAGCGCCATCTGCGTCCGCGGGCCGGCGCGCTCCTCGAGGCGGCGGAGGTCGTCGAGCGTGTCGACGTCGTCGGCGAGGTTCGGGTGGTCGACGGTGACGGCCCGTACGGGCAGCGCGAGAAAGCGCTCGGCGCTCCCCGGACCGTAGAGCGGCCGGAAGAGACGCGGGTCGGCGAGCGCGAGCGCGTTCGTCGTCCCGTCGGCGGCAGGCGCGAGCGCGAGGCCGCGGCGCGGGAGCGCGCGCAGGAGCCCACGCAGGTCGTCCGGGACGACGCAGGGCAGGTCGGCGTTCACGATCGCGACCGGCCGCGAGTCGAGCCGCGCGAGCGCCAACGCGACAGCCGCGCCCTGGCCCCGCGGCAGGCCCGCGACGACGCCGGCGCCCACCTCGGCGGCGACGTGCGCCGCGGCCTCGTCGTCGCTCGCGAGCGTCGTCGGCGCGACGGCGACGCAGGCGCTCAAGACGTCGGCGAGCATCGCCAGGCCGAGCGCGATCCGGGCCTGCGGTGTGGCCGGAGCGAGGCGCCGCTTTCCCTCGGCGCCCCGGAAGGGAACGAGGATCGCCGCCATGCGGGGAGACTATCGCCGTCGTGAGCGCTTCCCGAAACCTCGACAACGCCGCGATCGCCGAACGACTCGAAGCGTTCTCCACACTCCTCGACCTCGCGGGGGCCGGCTACTACAGCGCCCGCGCCTACCGGCGGGCAGCGGAGCTCATCCGCGGCACGAACGCTCCGGTGGCCGAGCTCGTCCGGGCTGGGCGGGTGCGGGAGCTACGCGGGATCGGGGCCGGCATCGAGGCGCGGCTGCGGGAACTCGTGGAGACGGGCGAGATCGCCGAGTTGCGCGAGCTCGAGCGAGAGGTCGAGCCGGAGCTCGTCGGCCTGGGCCGCTTCGTCGGTCTCGCACCGAAGCGGATGATCGAGATCGGCCGGAGGCTCGGCGTGCGCAGCGCCGAGGAGCTCCGGGCCGCTGCGGCCGAGGGGCGGCTGCGCGAGGTGCCCGGGATCGGCGCTGCGACGGAGGCGAAGCTGCTGGAGCGGCTGAGCCGCGAGGAGCCGCCGCGCGCCGCGCGGCCGCTGCTCCTGAATCGGGCCCGCGCGCTCCTCGAGCCGATCGCGGAGGCGCTCGACGCAGAGGTGGCGGGAGACGCGCGGCGCTGGCGCGACGAGAACGAGTTCTTCGCGGTCGTGTGCGCGGCGGAGCGGCCCGAGGCGGTGCTCGACGCCTTCGCGGCGCTGCCGGCGATCCTCGCGATCGTCGAGCGGACGGAGCGGCGCGCGGTCGGCGCGACCGTCGAGGGCGTCCCCGTCGAGCTCGTCGTCGCCGAGCCGGCGCGCTTCGGCACGGAGCTCGTGCGGGCGACGGGGTCGGAGGCGTACGTCGAGGGGCTCGGAGCCCTTCCGGACGCGGCCGCAGAGGAGGCCGTCTACCGCGGGCTCGGGCTCCCGTGGGTGCCGCCCGAGCTGAGGGAGGCGCCGTTCCGCGGCGCGCCGCCGCCGCTCGTCGAGCTCGCCGACGTGCGCGGCGACCTGCACATGCACACGACCTGGTCGGACGGGCGCGCCTCGGTCGAAGAGATGGCGCGCGCCGCCCGTGACCTCGGCTACGCCTACGTCGCGATCTGCGACCACACGACGAACGTGCGCGTCGTGCCGGGGCTGGACGCGGACGCGCTCCGGCGGCAGGGCGAGGAGGTCGCCGCAGCGAACGAGGCGCTCGAGCCCTTCCGCGTCCTCCGCGGGACCGAGTGCGACATCCGTGCCGACGGGTCACTCGACCTCCCGGACGACGTCCTCGCCGAGCTCGACTGGGTGCAGCTCAGCCTCCACGCCGGCCAGCGTGGCGGCCGGGAGGAGCTGACGCGCAAGGTCACGGAGGCGATGCGGCATCCCGCCGTCCGCTGCCTCAGCCACCCGAAGGGCCGGATCATCAACCACCGCCCGGAGAACGCGCTCGACCTCGACGCGGTCTGCGAGGTGGCGCTCGAGACCGGAGTCGCCTTGGAGGTGAACGGGCTACCCGATCGGCTCGACCTGCGCGGCGAGCACGTGCGGCGGGCGGTGGAGGCGGGCGTGCCGATCACGTGCTCGACCGATGCGCACTCGCTCGCGGGGCTCGGGAACATGCAGCTCGCGATCGCGACCGCCCGACGGGGGTGGGCCCGCGCGGCGGACGTCCTCAACACGCGGCCGCTCGAGGAGATCCTTAACGGGCGCCTCACGACGCGCTGACAACCGTGAGCTAGCGTCCACGGAGTGAAGCTCGCGGTCGCCGCCGCTCTGGCCGCCGTAGTCTGCTGCGGCACGGGCGACGCCGCGCTTCCCGGCGCGAACGGCCGGATCGTCTTCGCCCAGAGCGTGGCACCCGAGTGGGGATGGCGGTTGAACCAGGGGTCGTTCCTCTGCGCCGCCTCCCCCAATGGAACGCGGTTCCAGCGTCTGAGCGTCGCGCACTGGAACGCGGTCTGGGCGCCGGACGGGCGCATCGCCTACGGGCCGATCGGGGCCGAGCCGCCGGAGATCGTCGTGGCGGGCCCGAACGGCGAGGATCCGCGTATCGTCGCCACCGGGAGCTGGCCCGCCTGGTCGCCCGACGGCAAGCACCTCGCCTTCGTGTCGCATGAGCCCGGCGGCGCCGCGATCGCCGTCGTCTCCGACGACGGGAGCGACAGGCGGCTCGTCACGAGCCCGCGCTTCGGCGTCTCCTCCCCCGCGTGGTCGCCGTCGGGCGACGAGATCGCCTTCGTCGGGGCCGAGTACGGAAGCGCGGACAGCGGCTCGATCCACGTTGTGGGCACGGACGGATCGCGAGAGCGCGTCCTCACGGGGCTCGGCAGCTACGCCTCGCTCGAATGGTCGCCCGACGGGACGCGCATCCTCGTCTCGGGCCCGACCGGCATTCGCATCGTCGACGCGGCCGGCGGCGACACGCGGTTGCTGCTAGCCGGCACGGAGGCGACGTGGTCGCCGGACGGGACTCAGGTCGCCGTCGTGCGCGGCCGCCAGCTCGTGGTCGCACGTGCAGACGGAACCGACGCGCGGGTCATCAGCGACGTGCCGGACGCGCTGGACTCGACGCCGCGATGGCTGACGAAGGCGCAGGACCGCTCGAGCGCGAGCGGGACGTGCGACAACGCCGTCGTCCAGGCGGGGCTCGTCACGGGAACCGACGGCCCCGACACGTTCTTCGTCACCGCCGGCGACGTCCATCTCCGTGCGCTCGGCGGCGACGACGCGGCGTTTGTGCGCGTGGAGAGCACGGCGCGGCTCGACGAGCGACTCGACATGGGCGCCGGGAGCGATTCGGTCTGGCTGTCGGGCGTGCGCGGCATCGTCGATCTAGGCCCGGGCGAGGACAGCTTCGACGGCGTGGGCGGGCGCGGAGGACAGGTGGTGCACGGCGGCGCCAGCGCCGACTTCATCCGCGGCGGCTGGGGAAGCGATCGGCTCTTCGGTGGCCCCGGGAACGACGAGCTGAGGGGCGTGAGCGGCGCCAACAGCCTCTTCGGCGGCGCAGGCGACGACTTCCTCTCCGGCCGCGACTCCGGGAAGCCGCAGCTCCTCGACGGCGGCCCGGGCGAGGACACGCTCCGCGGGGGCCGGAGCCGCGACCGCATCTTCGCGCGCGACGGCGACGCGGACACGATCGTCTGCGGAGCCGGCCGCGACACCGTCCACGTCGACCGGCTCGATACCTGGACCAGCGACTGCGACCGGATCGTCCGCTTCTAAGCGGCGCGCCCCGGGCCGGTCGTCGCCCACTCGCCGAGCTCGAACCAGTGGGTGTCGCGGAGGGCGGCGGCGACCTTCGGCTCCGTGTGCTGCGCGTAGTAGACGTGGTGCTCGAGGTCACAGCAGATCGCGACCGCGCCCAAGGGAACGTCCGGGAGACTGACGAGCGCCTCGGCCGGCAGGTGCGCCTCGGCGACCGTGTAGTGCTTGAACTGGAGGTCGGGCGCGAGCTCCATCAGGAGCGGCCAGTCGGGACACGTCCGCGAGCTCATCGAGTGGGAAGTTCTGCGGGCGCGGCGATTTCCTCCCTCGACCACGAGCCTTCGAGCCGGAGCAGGCCGCGCTCGCCGCCTCCCGGGATGACGACGAAGCTCGCCGCCTCGTCGAGTTGGTGGTAGAGGTGCTCGCCGCTCGCGTCGGAGAGGCCTACGCGGAGGCGGAAGCGCCCGTCGGCGAGTGGCAGCTCGGGCACCTCGAAGCGCAGGACGCATTCGCCGCTCCCTTCGAAGCCGAGCGCTGCCGTCTCCTGCGCGCCGGCGGCGAGAAGGAGGTTCGACTCGTCGCGCAGCTCCCAGCGAAGGAGGGGCGGCGCGACCGGTCGCTCGGTGCTGAGCCGGAGCCGCCCGACGAAGGGCTCGCCGGAGAGGAACTGGCGCCGCTCCTCCCCTTCGCTGCCGAGCAGCTCCACGGCGGCGATCCGGATCTCCCCGCTCCCCCACTCGCGGAGGCCGGCGGTCCGCTCCTCCGGGTCGCGCTCGTCGGCTAGCTGCTTGTGGTAGCGGACGATCGCGTCGTGCGTCGAGCCGTCGAACTCGAGCCGGCCCTCGCGGAGCAGGATCGCGCGCTCGCAGAGCCGCTCGACCGAGGAGGCGTCGTGCGAGACGAACACGATCGTGCCACCGCGCTGCTTGAACTCGAAGATCTTCCCGAAGCACTTGCGCTGGAAGGCTTCGTCCCCGACGGCGAAGACCTCGTCCAAGAGGAGCACCTCCGAGTCGAGGTGCGCGGCGATCGCGAACCCGAGGCGCATGTACATGCCGGACGAGTACGTGCGGACGGGCAGGTCGATGAAGCGCTCGAGCTCTGCGAAGGCGACGATCTCGTCGAGGGCGCGCCGGATCTCGTCGCGCTTGAGGCCGAGGATCGAGCCGTTCAGGAAGACGTTCTCGCGGCCGGTGAAGTCGGGATGGAAGCCCGCACCGAGCTCGAGCAGCGAGCCGACGCGGCCGCCGACGGAGACGTCCCCGCTCGTCGGTTTGATGATCCCCGAGAGCAGCCGGAGCAGCGTCGTCTTTCCGGAGCCGTTCCGCCCGACGAGCCCGACGGCGCGGCCCGGCTCGACCGCGAGGGACACGTCCCGAAGCGCCCAGACCTCCGTGGGCTTCGTCGCGCTGCGCGCGAGGACGAGGTCCTTCAGCGTGCGGCCCTGCCGCGGGTAGACCTTGAAGCGGCGCGAGACGCCGTCGATGCGGATCTCGCCCGGTCTCATCCCGCCGACGACGGTAGCGGAAGCCGCCGCCGGACGAGCCCCGCCAAGACGCGGACGAAGGCCGGATCGGCGTTCGGCATCTCGATCCGGTCGAGGCGGAGGCCGAGCTCCCGCGCCTTCTCCTGCGCCTCGGTGTCGATGTCCCAGCGGATCTCGAGGTGGTCGGAGACGAACCCGATCGGGCAGACGAGGACGTCGCGGACACCACGGCCGTGCAGGTCCTCGAGGTGATCGAGGACGTCCGGCCCGAGCCACGGCTCGCCGGTGGCCGACTCCGACTGGTACGAGAAGGACCAGCCGCGGAGCGCTGCCCGCTCCGCGATAGCTGAGGCGGTCGCGAGCAGCTGGTCTTGGTAGGGGTCCCCTTCGTCGAGGATGCGCGCAGGGAGGGAGTGCGCCGTGAAGACGGTGTGTGCGTTGGTATCGCGCACCCGCGCGGCCAGGAGGTCGACGAAGCCCTCGTCGTCGTGCCAACTCTCGACGAAGACGAGCTCGGCGCGGCCGGCGAGCGCTTCCTCGAGCTGCTGCCGATAGCCGGCGATCGAGAGCCGCGAGTAGTGCGGCGCGAGGACGAGCCCGACGACGGTCCGCGCGCCCGCGGCCAAGGCTCTTTCGGCCGCGTCCGCGATCCGCGGCGTCCAGTGCTTCATGCCGGTGAAGACGGGGAGGCCGAGCTCGCGTTGCAGGGCCGCGCGAGTCTCCTCGGTGATCGCGTTGAGCGGCGAGCCGCTCTCGATGTCGAGCCGTCGGTAGCGCTCGACGAGGTCGTCGAGGAGCTCGGGCCGGATCGGGCGGCCGCCGCGGATGTCGGCGTAGTAGGCGGGCACGTCGGCGAGCCGCTCCGGGCTCCCGTAGGCCATGAGGACGACCGCGACGTCGCTCACGCGGAAGACGCTAGCTCACGCGCCTCCTCGCCCAGGCGGTCGATCAGCGGCAGCGTGGCGCGCGAGCGCGCCTGCGTCGCGTCGTCGAGCGTCCACGACAAAAGGGCCGGCCGCACCCACTTGTACTTGAGCCACGGAGTCGCGCAGAAGGCGAAGCGCACGCGGCGCTCGTCGCCTGCCCAGCCGGCGTCGGCGAAACCGGCGCCGTAGCCGTCCCAGACCACACGCTCGAGCTCGTCGGCCTGGTCCGCCGCGACGAAGCCGTCCAGCAGCCCGTCCGGGACGAAGTTGCCCGGATCTTCGCCCAGTGCGGCGATCCCGCAGTAGGCCCAGTCGACGAGGATCGGCTCTTCGCCGTCGCCGAACAGGTTCTCCGGGTAGAAGTCGAGGTGGCAGAAGGTCTGCGGCTCCGCCTCGAGCGCGCGCAGCGTGGCCTCCTGCTCGTCGCTCCGCAGGCCGGTCAGCTCGAGCCGCAGGTCGAGGTAGGCGCGGAGCCACCGTCGGCTCAGCCAGCGGTCGCGCGGAAGCGCCGCCGCGAAGGCGCCCTGCATCCGGCCCAGCGCGCGCGCCGGCGCGCCCGTAGCCGTCGATCGTCCAGGTCGGGGCGGGCAGCGCCTCGAGCCAGAGCGCGAACGGGCCGTCTGCGCGCTCGAAGCAGCCGCGGCAGCGCGGCGCCCGCACGCCGCCCCGGAGCCACTCGAGGAAGCCGGACTCGTACGCGCAGGCCTCGCGGCGCCAGTAGTACGGGTGCCCGCGATCGGCGGCGGGCCAGCGAGGATTCCCGTCCGCGGCCTCGTGGACCAGCTTGAGAACGGCTGCGTCGTCACCAGCGCGAACGAGCCAGACGCCTGCGGTCGCCGCCGGCACGCCGCGATCGAGCGGCTCGACCTCCACGCGGCCGTACTCAGCGCCGAAGACAGTCTGCAGCTCCTTAGCGGGAAGCATCTGCGCGGACGGTACGACGCAGGGCCATCGCAGGGATACCGCCGAGCCCCCAGCTACCAATGACAACACGAGCGCGGTATCGTTTCGGTCCTTCTTGCGGTCGCGGGCGGTTGTGACGGAGGCGAACGATGACCGAGGCGCGCCGATAGACCTCGAAGGGCGTTCTTGGCTCCGCGCGGCCGGCAGGACGCTTGCCGCCACGACACTTGCCGCCATCGTCGCAGGTGCGGCGCGCCACGACGAGTGGACGAGGGGCGGGTCATGGGGGAGAAGCGCTGCTACGTGGTCGGGCTCCACGCTCGGCGTTCTCGCCGTTGGCGGTGGATTGGCGCTGGCACTGTCGCAGCGTCGTCTCTATGCCCGTCGTGCGCTCCTCCTATCGCTGCGCTCGGGGTCGCCGCCGCGGTGGGAGCGGTAGCACTCCTCTACACCCTCGGAAGCGGGGGAGGAGGCGTCGGCCACGTCATGAACCCGAACCGGGTACATCTGCTTCCGGGAGGCGGACCGAAGCCTGGGCAGCCTCAAGCCAGTCGCGCGAGCCACGGGCATATACCTTGGATTGCTGCTGGCTCAACGGCGTTCGTCGTTTTTCTCGCTGCCGCCGCAGCGATCTTCGTCGTGCGGCGGCGACGGCGATTTCAAGAATCCCAGCCGACGGCATCAGTCGAATTAGTGAAGGTGCTCGAAGAGACGCTTGCCGATCTCTGGGCAGAGACCGACCCACGACGAGCGATCATCGCGTCCTATGCGCGGATGGAGCGGACCCTCGGCCGACACGGCCTCGATCGCCGGCCCTCCGAGGCACCGTTCGAGTACCTGACCCGCGTCCTTTCGACACTCGAGGCAAGCACCAGTGCGGCACAGCAACTGACAGATCTGTTCGAGCGAGCCAAGTTCAGCCACCACGCCATCGCCGACTCGATGAAGTCAGACGCAATTGACGCGCTCGTGACGGTCCGGCGCGACTTGGAGGCGCTTTGATCCGGCGTGGAGTCGCCCTTCTCGCCCTTCTCGCCCTTCTCGCCGCCTTGCTGCTCGCCGCCGGCCTCCTGGGATTCGGTATCGCGATCTTGATCGCAGCAGCGCTCGCCGCAGCCGTACTTACGCACCGGACGAACACGGTTTATCGAGGGGCGCATAGCGACTTCGAGCGGGCGCTGCTACGGCAGAAGTCGCGGCCGGGACGTCCGGAAGAGCTCGCGCGCCTGGAACGAATCGTGGCGCTCGGAGTCGCCGGCGCAGGCGACCTCCACATGCGCGTGCGGCCGCGGTTGCGAGCGATCGCTGTCACCCTTCTCGCCGTTCGCGGCATCGATCTCGATCTTTCCGGAGAGCGGGCTCGATCGCTGCTCGGCGATGAGCTCTGGGCGTTGGTACGGCCTGATCGGGAAAGTCCAGCGGATCCCTTCGCTCCGGGTATTTCCGCGGAGCGGCTCGCGGTCGCCGTGACGGCACTCGAAACCCTCGAAGATTCGTAACGTGCTCGAGGTCGACGACGTCAAGACGTCCGCTGAACGGATCCTGGACGAGGTCGAGCGGGCGGTGGTCGGCAAGAGGGACGCGCTCGAGCTCGTCCTGCTCGGTCTACTAGCCGACGGGCACGTGCTGATCGAGGACTTCCCAGGTCTGGCGAAGACGCTGATCGCCCGGTCGTTCGCTCAGGCGGCGAGGATGCGCTTCGCGCGCATCCAGTTCACGCCCGACCTGATGCCCTCCGACGTCACGGGCTCGTCGATCTTCAACCAGCGCGACAGCGAGTTCGAGTTCCGGCCGGGCCCGGTCTTCGCCAACCTGCTCCTCGCGGACGAGATCAACCGCGCGCCGCCGAAGACGCAGGCTGCGCTGCTTGAGGCGATGCAGGAGCGGCAGGTCACGATCGAGGGTGTGACGCGCCTGCTGGAGCCGCCGTTCGTCGTCCTGGCGACCCAGAACCCGATCGAGTACGAGGGCACGTACCCGCTCCCCGAGGCGCAGCTCGACCGCTTCCTGCTCCGGATCGGCGTCGGCTACCCGGAGCGGCAGGACGAGTGGCACGTGCTCGAGCGGCGCCTCGAGCGCGCCCGCGACGAGGTCGTGCTCGAGCCGGTGGTCGATGCGCCACAGCTGATCGAGCTCCAGCGGGCGCTCGAACAGGTGCACGTCTCAGAGGCGATCGGCCTCTACATGGTCGACCTCGTCGCTGCGACCCGCGCCAGCGCGCGGCTCCAAATCGGTGCCTCGCCCCGCGGCACGCTGGCGCTGCTCAAGCTCGCCCGCGCGAAGGCTGCACTCCGGGGCCGCGACTACGTCACGCCCGAGGACGTCAAGGCCGTCGCCGTGCCCGCGCTCGCGCACCGGCTCACCCTGCGCCCCGAGCTCTGGGTCCAACGCATCCGGGGCGAAGACGTCGTCCGAGAAGCTCTCGACACCGTTCCGACACCGAAGGCCGAAGACATCGTCCGTCCGAGGGCGTGAGGCAAGCGGCCACCCCGAAGCTCGCCGCCTACGCCACGCTCGCCGCGGTCGGGCTGCTCGCCGCGCTCGTCTTCGGCCAAGCGGGACTCGCCGTGCTGGCCGCCCCGTTCCTGGCGATCCTGGTCGCCGGACTGGCCGCGGCACGGAAGCCGTCGATCCACGCTGGGATCCAACTCGAGCCCGACCGCGCCCTCGAGGGAGACACGCTGCGCGTTGAGATCGCGCTCGACTCCGATGTCCCCGTCGAAGCGCTCGAGGTCTTCGTCGCGGCCGCTCCGGAGCTCGAGCAGATTGGTGAGAAACGCAATCCGTTCTCTACGCGGCTCCTCGCAAACCAGCCGTTGCGGTACCAGATCGAGTTGCGCTGCGCTCGGTGGGGGACATTTCGACTCTCGCCCGTGGTCCTTCGCGCGAGAGATCGATTTGGGCTCTTCGTGCACGAACAGACGATCGAGACCGAAGCGACGATCAAGGTCTACCCCCGCGAAGAGGCACTTCGAGCTCTCCTCTACCCTCGCGAGACTGGCCTCTTCGCGGGAGACGTCGTCTCAGGTCAGAGAGGAGATGGCCTCGAGTTTGCGGACCTCCGTCCGTTCGCTCCAGGCGACCGCCTCCGGCGAGTCAACTGGCGCGCAACCGCAAGACGCGGCGAGCTTTGGGTGGCGGAGCTCCACCCTGAGCGGAATGCCGACGTGGTTATCTTCCTCGACACCTTTGCGGAAGCTCGACGCGCCGACCGGGGAACCCTCGACCAGGCACTCTCGGCAGCGTTCGCGTTGGTCCGTCGGCATCTCGCGCACAGAGACAGAGTCGGGCTGATCTCGTTCGGGGGCGTGCTCGACTGGGTCGTGCCGGGAACCGGGCTCTCGCTGCTCTATCGCATCGTCGACTGGCTTCTCGAAACCGCTGTCGTGATGAGCCACGCGGGCGGAGAGATCGGTGCGATTCCCAGTCGCATCCTCCCGCCGAAGGCCCTCGTCGTCGCACTGAGCCCGCTGCTCGACGAACGCGCCACGCACGCCTTGCTCGATCTTCGAGCGAGAGGGTTCGACGTCGTCATCCTCGAGGTCTCGCCGCTCCCGTTCGTGGCGGCCGGGCATGACGAGCTCGACCGGCTCGCGCATCGACTCTGGATGCTCGAGCGGGCACGACTGCGCGCTCTCTACCTCGATGCTGGCGTTCCGATCGTCGAATGGCGCGAAGGGGTTCCGCTGGCGGCTGCGATCCAGGTGGTGACCGAATTTCGGCGCCACGGCCGACACGCGCACGTCTAGCGACGGCGGGCGCCGCGACGGCCGCGGTCGTCGCCCTCGGGATCTATCCGGTCGTGGCGGTGGATCGCCTGGCGGGGCTTCCTTTAGTGGTCGGCCTGCTCGCGGCGGGCACCTTCCTCGTCGGAATCAGCGGCTTCCACGACAGCGCTCTGGCGTCGGCGCTCGCGCTTCTCGGGGTCGAATACGGAACCTTCCTCTACCTGAGCGGCGAGAACACGGGCAGAGCAACGGCGGTGTACGCGGCCTGGTTCGTTCTCGCTGCGGAGCTTGCGTACTGGTCGTTGGAGCTGCGAACTCCGGTCGGTGATGCATCCTCGGCGCTTCGCCGTCGGGCCGCGAGCGTCTCCGCGACCGTCCTTGGGGCTTTCGTGGTCGCAGGCGTGGTCGCGTTGGCGGCTCGTCTCCGAGCAGGTAGCGGATTCGCGCTGGAAATCACCGGAGCGGTCGCCTTGACAGCGGCCCTCTTGCTCGTCGCACGGCTCGCGAAACGGTGAGCAGACCTGCCCGAAGGCGACATGTCTCGAAAAGACACTTGCCTACAGGCCGTCTGCGTCCTACAGTCGCCGGAGCAACAGATTTTCGGAGGAGGGGGATAATGGATCTCGATCAGCACGTGGAGACGCGGAC
Organism: Gaiellaceae bacterium; assembly: GCA_035640455.1. GTDB lineage: Bacteria > Actinomycetota > Thermoleophilia > Gaiellales > Gaiellaceae > AC-50. Next base: position 47,363 of record DASQWB010000014.1, read on the forward strand.
GTCTCGTGTGCGCTTCATTCGGCAATTCGCAAAGACATTCGCGCTCGGTGTGGGCCTGAGCGCCGTCCCGGCGACGAAGGCGTTCGCCACGGCGCAAGGGTCCCAAACCTGCTGCTACAACCCCTCCGCGTGCCCGACGTCCGCCTACTGCAGCACCGGCTACGGTTGGTATTGCACCGCGCTTGCCCGTCCTGCTGCGCCTGTTTCAGCCAACACAGCGGTTGCATCACGAGGTATGGAGGGTGCATCTGCTGAGGCAGTTCAGGCGGGAACGGCCGCCGTACGTTCGTGCACTAGTGCACATAGCCGCCCGAGGGCAGCCGGGTCCGTGTCGGGTAGGACGCCGTGGCCCAGGTTGAAGACGTGGCCCGGGCGGCCGGCGGCGCGGCGAAGGACGTTCTCCGCCCCCGCCTCCACACGCTCCCACGGGCCGAGGAGCACCGCAGGGTCGAGGTTGCCCTGCACGCCGCGGTCCTCGCCGACCTCCGCCCAGCCGCGGTCGAGCGGAATTCGCCAGTCGAGGCCGATCACGTCGCCGCCCGCGTCGCGCATCGAGCGCAGCAGGTGCGCCGTGCCGGTGCCGAAGTGGATCGTCGGCGCTGCGACCGCGGCCAGAATCCGCGCTGAGTACGGCGCCACAAACTCCTCGTAGTCGGCGACCGAGAGCGCGCCCACCCACGAGTCGAAGAGTTGGATCACGTCCGCCCCGGCCTCGACCTTCGCACCCACGTACGCGGCGAACGTGTCCGCGAGCGTCTCCAGGAGTCCGTGCCACACCGCCGGCTCGCGGTACATGAGCATCTTCACCGTCGTGAACTCGCGGCTCGGGCGGCCCTCCACGAGGTAGCCGGCGACGGTGAACGGGCCGCCGCAGAAGCCGACCACCGCCTGGTCGTGACGCAGCTCCCGCCGGACGATCCGCACCGCTTCGAGGATCGACGGCACCGCCTCGTCCGGGTCGGGCACGCCGAGCGCGGCCACGTCCGCGGCCGACGCGATCGGCTGCGCCACCACCGGGCCGACGTTCTCGATCAGGTCGACCTCGACTCCCATGCCGAGGACGGGGAGCATGATGTCGGCGAACATCACCGCCGCGTCGACGCCGTGGCGACGCACCGGCTGGAGCGTCACCTCGGCGCAGAGCTCGGGGTCGCGGACGATGTCGAACAAGCCGTGCCGCTTCCGCAGCTCTCGGTACTCGGGGAGCGACCGGCCCGCCTGGCGCATGAACCACACGGGCGTCCGCTCGACACGCTCACGCCGGCACGCACGCACGAGTAGAGGCTCAGACATAGCCTTCCACCCTAGATGGAGGCGGCGGGCGAGCACCCCGTTCCAAGCGGTCCCCTGGCCGTTCGCTGGCTCGCCTACGACGCGGGCCGCCCGCGCGCCGGCGCGCTCGGCACCGCACGGCTCGCGTTCGAGAACGCAGGAACCGTCCCCTGGCCGCCGACCGGCGAGCGGCGGGTCTGCCTCGGGTACCACTGGCTCGACGAGCTCGGGAACCCAATCGTCTGGGACGGCCTCTGGACGGCGCTGCCCCGGGAGGTCTCACCCGGCGAGCGTGTCGAGGCCGAGCTCGCGGTGCGGGGGCCGCTCCCGCCGGGGCCGTACCGGCTCGCGTTCGACCTCGTCGCGGAGGATCGCTACTGGTTCAGCGAGCTCGGCAACGCGCCGCTCGAGCGACCCGTGCTCGTCGCGCCGCGGATCGAGCGCCGCGCCCTGGCGGTTCGCGGCGGCGATCCGGGCGTGCAGGAGGAGCCGCTCGTGCCCGAGGCCGAGGCCGAGGCGATTGCGTACCTGGCCCCGGGAGTGGTGCCCGCGCCGGACTGGTCGCGCCGGATCCTCGACGCGCACGCGGAGGGCTACGCCGCGGTCGGCGGCTCCATCGCCGTCGACACCGGCCTCCTGCGCCGCCCGCCACCTGCCCTCGCGCCGTACGCGCCCGGCGGCGGCCGGAATCCCGCGTTCGAGCACCCGCTCCTTTGTCCCTCGGTGGTGCACGAACTCGAGCCCGACTGGGCTGAGCCTATCGAGGGGCTGCCCGCGCTGAAACCGCCGCCGGACGAGCCGTGGCTCTACGACGGCCGCGTCACAGTTCGACTGCGATCTGGTCGTCGACGCGGCTGAAGAGCCACGCCCCCACCGCCAGCGACACCACAGCCGCCACGCAGAGATAGACCACGTCCCCGGCGTGCGGGAGCCGCCCGAAGAACAGGGGGTCGCGGATCGCGTCCACCGCGGGCGTGACAAAGTTCGCCCAGTGCAGGAAGTGCACCACCCCGTGGTAGCGGTGGAAGGCGCTCGGGATCCAGAGGATCGGGGTCAGGAAGAACCACGGCAGGAGCAGCGCACCGATCAGGTGCTCCACGTCCCGGAAGACCACGTTCGCGGAGGCCAACCCCAAAGCCAGCCCGGCCGTAAGCCCCACCAGCGCCACCCCCAAAGGAAGCGCGAGCCACATCGTCCCCCGTGCGCGCGGCAGCAGCGCGAAGTCCAGGACGAGCAGCACCGCGAGCATGACGCCGAAGCTGACGAGATTGGTCGCGACCACCGACAAAGGCACGAGCTGGCGCGGGAAGCGCGTCTTCCGGATCAGGTTCGCGTTGTCGAGCATGCTCCGCGACGCGGCGTGGATCGAGGTCGAGAAGAAGATCCAGATCGCGAGCCCGGAGAGCAGGAAGAGCGCCGGGTGGTCGACGGGAATCGCCTTCCACAAGAGCGAGAAGACGAGCAGGTAGATCCCGAGCAGGACGAGCGGGTTGACGAGCGACCAGGCCACGCCCAAAACCGACCCCTTGTACTTCGCCTGCAAGTCGCGGCGGAAGAGGTTGCCGAAGAGCTCGCGGTAGCGGAAGAGGTCGGCGTAGACGGCCACGGCCGAGGCCTAGTGTAGAAACGGCACAAGATCACCACTCGCTAACAGGCTCGGTCTACCCTTCGATCCCGAATGTCCGCTGCGCTCGCCACTTTCGCGCTGCCGGCCGCCGCGCTCATGACGTGGGCGCTCATCCGCTCCCCGCTCGGCCGCCGCGTCGTCGCCGAGCCCCGCGGCGACCGCTGGCACGAGCAGAAGACGCCCATGCTCGGCGGCGTCGGCCTCTTCGCCGGGCTCCTCGCCGGGGTCGGGGCCGCGCTCGCGACGGGCGCGCTCCACGGCAGCGAGGAGCTCTTCGGGATCCTCGGCGGCTGCGCGATCGTCTTCGCGGCCGGCCTCCTCGACGACCTCCGCGCACTCCCGCCGCTGGCGAAGCTCGCGAGCCAGATCGGCGCCGCGGCGCTCGTGATCGCGACTGGCCTGCAGGTGCAGATCGTCGGCAACGACGTCCTCGCGACGGCGATCGCGCTCCTCTGGCTCGTCGGGATGACGAACGCCTTCAACCTGCTCGACAACATGGACGGGCTCGCGGCGACGATGGCGGCGATCGCGTGCGCCTACTTCGCCGTCGACGCGTCGACGACCCACGACAACCGGCTCGTGCTCGTCCTCGCCCTGGCCGTCGGGCTCGCCTGCGCGGGCTTCTTGCCGTTCAACCTGCGGCCCGGCAAGGCCGCCGCGGTCTTCATGGGCGACTCGGGGAGCCAGCTGCTCGGCTTCGCGCTCGCCGCGCTCGGCCTCTCGGCGAGCTGGAAGGCGGCGGGGACGACGGTCGCGGCGCTCTTCCTGCCGATCCTCGTCCTCGCGGTGCCGATCCTCGACACGACGCTCGTCACGATCGTCCGCGTCCTCGAGGGGCGGCCGATCTACCAGGGCGGACGCGACCACACGTCGCACCGGCTCGTCTACCGCGGGCTCTCCGAGAAGCGCGCCGTGCTCCTCCTCGGCCTGATCGCGGCCGCGCTTGGCGGCACGAGCCTCGCGTACAACAACATCAACAGCGGCGCCGTCACCCTCGTCGGGGTGCTCCTTACCTTCGCGCTGCTCGTCCAGTTCGCGACCTTCCTCTCCGACCTGGAGCGCGTACCCGCGGGCCGGATGGCGCTGGTCGCGATCCACGTCCGCCGCCTCGTCGAGGTGCTCGTCGACTTCGCGATCGTCGGCGCCGCGTTCTTCGCGTCGTACCTGCTCTTCGTCCACGGCACCGGGAGCACGTACCAGAAGCACATCTTCGTCGTAACGCTGCCCGTGCTCCTCGCAGCACGGTTCGCGCTCTTCATCCCCTTCGGCCTCTACCGCGGCGTCTGGCGCTACGCGGGCGCGCGGGAGGCGACGGCGACGATCATGGCGGTCGGCCTCTCGGAGCTCGCGGCCTACGTGTTCATCACAGCGAGTCAGCCTTGGGGCGACTTCCCGCAGAGCGTCTTCGCCGTCGACTGGCTGCTCTGCACGATCCTCGTCGGTGCTTCCCGGCTCGGCGAGCGGGCGCTCTTCCGTTTTCTCACCGTGCTGAAGGGCCGCGAGGGCGTGCGCCGCACGCTCATCGTGGGAGCGGGCCGCGGGGGCCGCAGCCTCCTGCGCGAGCTGCGCGAGACGCCGGGCGAGCACGTCGTCGGCTTCGTCGACGACGATCCGCGCCTGCGCCGCCGCCGTCTGCAGGGCGTCCCGGTCCTCGGCGGCGCCGACGACATCGAGTCGATCCTCGTGACCGCGCGGCCCGACCTCGTCCTGGTGACGATCCCGGACGCGCCGCGCGAACGGCTCGACTTCGTCGTCTACGGCTGCGCGCAGGCCGGCGTGACGTGCCACTTCGTGCGGCGGCAGACGGATCTCGACCCACGCGTCATCCTCGGCGCGTCGGCCGAGTGACGACGGTCGCGGTCGCCGCGCCCGCACGGACGCGGCTCGAGCGGCTCAGCTCCGCCCTCCCGATCCTCACCGTCTTCGCCTGGCTCTGCCTCGTCTACGGCGTCGAGGCCTGGCTGCACGGCACGCCCTGGCTCTTCACGGACGAGCTCGAGACGGCCCAGCTCTCGCGCGCGATCGCCGCCACCGGGCACGCGGCGCGGCGTGGCCAGCCGCACCCGTTTGGCTCGCTCTACAACTTCCTGATCGCGCCCGCCTGGTGGCTGCACAGCGTCCTCGACGCCTACTCGACGATCAAGTACCTGGGCGTCGCGGTCATGACCTCGGTGGTCTTCCCCGCCTATTGGCTGGCCCGAATGGTCGTGTCCCCGCGGCCGGCGCTCTTCGCGGCCGCCGCGAGCGCGGCGATCCCCGCCTTCCTCTACGCGCCGATGCTGCTCCCCGAGCCGCTCGCCTACCCCTATTCGGCGCTCTGCCTCTTCCTGATCGCGAAGGCGCTGTCGACGCGCGGCGCCTGGTGGATCGGCGGCGCGGCGATCGCCTGCGCGGTCGCGCCGCTCGTGCGGAGCGAGCTCGGCGTCATTCCTGCGGTCTACGTCCTGGCCGCGCTGGGACTCGCGTGGCACGGCCGGTGGGCACGCCGCTGGCGCGAGCGGTGGTCGACCTGGGACTGGATCGGCGCCGCGACGCTGATCGCCGGCGTCCTGATCGTCGTGAACGCGTACGTCACGCACCGGTCGTTCAGCTGGTACGTCGCGACGACGCTCTACAAGGACCGGATGATCGACTACGGCCTCTGGGCGGTCGGCGCGCTCACGATCGGCCTCGGCGTCTTCCCGGTCGTGGCCGGGCTCTCCGCCTTGGTGCGGCCGCGCGGCGTCGTCCGCACGGAGCGCGAGCGGGCGTTCGTGGCCGTCGCGGCGGCGAGCGTCGCCGGGTTCGCCTGGTACACGGCGATCAAGGCCGCATACGTCTCGACCGTCTTCTCGACGCTCACCGAGGAGCGGAACCTCATCTACGTCTCGCCGGTCCTCTTCGTCGCAACGGCGCTCTTCCTCGAGCGGCCGCGGGTCCGGCTGCTGCCGGTCGCCGGTGCGGCGGCGCTCGCCGGTTACGTCCTCGTCGGCACGGACTACAAGATGGACGTCCACCTCTACAACGACGCGCCCGGGCTCTCGATCCTCCAGTCGGCGAACCGGAACCTCGGGCTCACGCCGCACGGCGCGCGGATCGTCCTGCTGAGCGTGCTGGCCGCGTCGGTCGCGGTGCTCCTCGCGCCCCGGGTGCGCCGCGTGCCGGCATGGGCGGTACGCGGCCTCGTCGTGACGGCGGCGCTCTTCGTGCTCGCCTGGAACATCACCGGCCAGATGGCGGCCGCGAGCGCGTCGCGGAACTTCTCCGACGAGCTCCTGCACAACTACCCGCGCCCGCTGAACTGGCTCGACCAGGCCGACCACGGCGAGCCGGCGATGTACCTCGGCCAGCAGATCACCGACGCGAACGGGCTCTGGCTGCTGGAGTTCTGGAACAAGTCGCTCCACTACGTCTGGAGCCTCGACGGCACGGCGAAGGGGCCGGGGCCGACGCTCTCGCCCGACCTGCTCGCGCCCGACGGACGGATCACCGACGCGCCGGGGATCCGGTACGCCGTCGTCGATCCGGGAATCGACCTCGTCGGCCGGCCCGTGACGAGCGTCGAGCACCACGGTGGCGGCGCGGCGCAGGACTGGCGGCTGTACAGGATCGTGCCGCCGCTCCGGCTCGTGGACGCCGCGACCGGCATCTACGCCGACGGCTGGGCCGGGAAGCAGAGCGCCTACTCCCGCTACCGGACACCGGGGAACCAACCGGGCTTCGTGGTCGTAAACGTGTCGCGGGCCGCGTGGAACGGCCCGGCACCGCCGGGCCACGTCACGATCCGCGTCGGCCCGCTTCGCGTCGAGGACAAGCAGCCGGCGCTCGCGTCGGTGACGCAGATCCGGCGCTGGAAGGTGGAGAGCGGTCTCGAGCGGAGCTTCGTCATCCCGACGCCGAAGCCGCCCTTCCGCGTCGAGGTGCTGATCTCGCCGACCTTCGTGCCGGCGCAGGAAGACTCGCACTCGAGCGACGTGCGCGAGTTCGGCGCCCAGGTCAGCTTCGGCTTCCGGCCGCGCTAGACGAGTCGAGGTCATTGCCGCGGCCGTGTTACGCAGGCATCTTCGTCGCCATGAATGCAGCAGAGGTGGTGCAGCGGTATCACGAGGCGTTCGGGCAGGGCGACGTGCAGACGGCACGCTCGCTGCTCGCCGACGACCTCCAATTTCAAAGGCCCCATCGACGAGTTCGGAAGCGCGGACGACTACCTGGCCTCGCTCGGCAAGCTCGCCCAGATCGTGACCGGAACGGACGTGCAGAAGGTGCTCGCCGACGACGAGGACGTGGTGACGATCTACGACCTGCACACGAACACACCCGCGGGCACGTCGCCGGTGGCCGAGTGGGCGCGTGTGAGGAACGGGAAGATCGCCGAGATCCGCGTCTACTTCGACGCGCGTCCGTTCGCGGCGATGTTCGGCCAGGGCTGAGTATCGTTCGCCGCGCGATGGAGCTCCTCGACCGCCGGGTAGCCCCGGACGTGGTCAGCGACCTCCTGCGCGCGGTTCGCGTGCGGAGCACCGTCTACTGCCGGTCGCACATCGGCGCACCCTGGGGCTTCGGCGTCGAGGCGCACGGCAATCCGAGCTTCCACGTCGTCACCGAGGGCGCGTGCTTGCTCGAGGTCGACGGAGAAGACGAGCCGCGTCCGCTGCGCACGGGCGACCTCGTCGTCCTCCCGACCGGCCCGCGACACTGGATGCGTGACGCGCCGGGCTCGCCGACGCCGCTCCTCGAGGACATCCTCAGCACGGTACGAAGCGGCAACGGCCGTCTGCGCCACGGCGGCGACGGGCAACGTGCCGAGCTCATCTGCGGTGGATTCGCCCTCGAGGGTGATGCCGCCGACCCGATCCTGCGCGCGCTGCCGACGGTGCTGCACATGCGGAGTACTGCGAGCGGTCCCGTGCCATGGGTCGCGGCCACGCTCGAGCTCCTGGCCGCGGTCTCGGCCTCCGACGCGCCCGGCGTGGAGGCCGTTCTCGCTCGCCTCGCCGACGCCATGCTGACGCAGGCGCTCCGGCTCGGACTCGCCGAGTTCGCAGCCGCGCACCCCGAGCACGCGCGGGCGCTCCGCGATCCGATCGCCCGGGCCGTGCAGCTCGTCCACCGGGAGCCGGAGCGGCGCTGGACGGTCGACGACCTCGCCGCCGCGGTCGGCTACTCCCGCTCGGCGTTCGCAGCCCGCTTCCGCGAGGCTCGTCGGCGAGGCGCCGCTCGCCTATGTCTCCCGGACGCGGCTCGTCCGGGCGGCGACGCTGCTCGAGCGGCCGGACCTAACCCTCGCCGAGGTGGCTCGGCGCACGGGCTATGCGAACGAGTTCTCCTTCAGCCGAGCGTTCAAGCGCGCGTTCGGCGTTCCGCCGGGCCGCTATCGCTCCGAAGCGGCTTCGCCGGCCGCCGTCGCTGTGACGAGCTAGCTGAAGGTCGGCCGGCCGTAGACATGTCTGTTCCGGCCACTTGACTTTAGCTAGCAAGCGGGGCTACACTTGGCCCACGTTGAGGCAGGCTCTCCTCAGGCTCGTCTTCTGTGCCGTCGGGATCGCGATTGCCCTCGCGGCGACCTCGCACCGAGGATTCGGCGTTCTCTCCGGCGCCGAGAACGCCTACGCCACCTGCGCGACCACCGATTACTGGAACGTCTCCTGGTGCATCTACAACCCGCACACCGGAGTGACGAAGGTGCGGATGTGTTGCAGCACCACACAAGGCACATACACCGTCACGGATCCCGCCGGCTATGTGATCAAGTTCCTCCACACGACCGGCGGTGGAACGTGGATCAGCGCCCCGGACGTCCGAAGCGGCCAGAGCTGGACCTTCTACCAAGTCGCGGCGACCGACAAGCTCGGCTGCTTCAACTCGCAAGACGTGAACATCTGGATCAACTGCCGACGCGCGAATGCGTAAGGGAGCGACAGGATGCTGAGGAAGCTCTTGGCAAGTGCCGCGATCGGAGCAGTCGCCGCTCTCTCGTTCGCGCTTCTCAGCAATCTCTTCGACTCGAGCATCCCGCGCGGGCAGGCTCAGGCTCCGACCGTGAAGCGCAGCACACCCCGTCCGCTCACGGCCGTGAAGGCACCTCCTGCCGTTCTGGACGGGCTCATCTCGCAGGCAAAGAGAGCTGAAGTGGCAGATCTCGCGACCGCCGGGACCGCCGGCAATCTGGCATTCGGTCGCTCGATCGTCATCGGGCGGAGCCGCTCTGGTGCTCGGGAAGCAGCGATCATCGACTCGGACGGTCACTCGTCGTTCATGACGCCGGCCCAAATCTTCGACCACAGCCCATTAGCCGTCTTCTCTTCCCAAGCCGGGACGGCGGCGACAGTGCGCGCAGCGAGCATCGCAGTTTTCCTACGTCCCGAGGTCGCTCGGGTCGCGGTCGAGGAGGCCAACGGCTCGACGCACGACGCCTCGGCGATCACATGGCCGACCGGTGGGTACGCGTCCTTCACCGAGGTCGCACAGGATCCGAGCCGGTTCCCACGGCTGGTTCGAGCGTACGCGGCGAATGGAGCTCTTCTCGCGACGCAGGAGACTCGCATCGGCCCGATGTGCTCGCCGTCAGAGGCGAGCTGCGTCCGTTAGCCTGGCTGCCACAAGCCGCCGTCGCACCTCACGGAGAAGCTCGGCGGCGGGCTCCGCGCTCGGCTGATCTTCCGTCACGCCTCGACGGTGGCGAGCGGCCGCGTCGACGAGCGCGGGCTGAAGCCCACGGCTCCGCGCCCATTCCGCGCCGGCGAGCTTCGAGGACAGGACGCCCTCCTCGAGGAAGCGCAGGGCGCGGCACGCGTTCAGCACCTGGTACGACGGCGGCGCGTGCTCTTCCGCCCACCGCAGCTCGCCGGCGAAGCCGCGCAGGAGCGTCGCTCGCGGAACGGGCGGGAAGATCGTCGCGGGCGGCGGGCCGACGAGCGCCCGCCCGTGCTCGCGGAGAACGGCGAAGTGCATCGGCAGGTCCGTATCTCCCGGATGGTCGCTGCCGTCGACGACCTTCTCGCCGCTGACGTGCAGCTCGAAGCGCGGCGCCTCCGGTGGCTCGATCGCGCTCTCTCGGACGACGTGGAGCTCGAGCCTCCGGCGGCCGGGCACGAGCGCGCGACTTCGACGATCGAATCCTTCTCGCGCGGCGAGAGCGGCCGCTCGACCACCACGATCACGTCCAGGTCGCTCCTCGTAGGCGAGAAGTCTCCCAGCGCAGCCGAGCCGTGCAGGTAGACGCCGACGAGGCTGTCGCCGAGGACGTCCTCGAGCCGCTGCGCGAGCTCTGCCAGGTAGTCGTCGATCACCGCGATGCGGCGACGAGGTACGTGAAGCGGACGCGGAGCGCGGCGCGGGCGAACGGGCCGCTCCACTCGGCAGCTCGGAGGAGCGCGGCCAGCGGCGCGGGCAGCGCCCGCGTCTGCGGGACGAAGAACGGGTGCAGCGCGACCCGGTCGAAGCCCGCTGCGGCCAGGTCGGCGCGGATGTCCTCCACGCGGTACTGCCGCGGGTTCAGGTCGAACACGACCTTTTTCTTCGTGTAGCCGGCTACCCGGCGGAAGAAGGCGCGCCGGTCGCCGGCGTAGTAGATCGCGCGGAAGCAGGTCGTCGCGGCGACCGGCGCGGGCGGCTCGTACTCGTTCAGGTCGGCGAGCTCGACGCGCGCTCCTCGGGCCTGCGCCGCTCGCACCATCTCCTCGCTCGCGTCCACGCCGAGGTAGTCGTAGGGGCGCAAGAAGTCGGCGAGGCCCGCGTCGCCGCAGGCGAGGTCGAGGACCCGGTCGCCGGGCTGCAACCGCGGCCCGAGCGAGACGATCAGCTCCGCGCGGTGGCGAAGGTAGGCGACCGAGTCGGCGTACTGCTCCTCGCTCCAGCGCTCCGCCGCGCCCGCGTACTTCGAGCTCGTCTCGGTCACCGCAGCGCCAGCAGGCGCTCGGGATGCTTGCGCAGGAACCGCGCCATCGCGCGCGCGTGCCAGATCGTGTGCCGCGTCAGGAAGCGCCGGTCGATGACGGCCGCGTACTCGTGGCCCACGACCGCCGCGGGCACGTACCAGCGCTCCCACCCCGCCTTCGCGGCCCTGTAGTTCAGGTCGATGTCCTCGCAGTACATGCGGAACCCAGGGTCGAAGCCACCCACCTCCTCGAGCATCGCGCGGCGCAGGAGAAGGAAGGCGCCGAGCATCGTGTCTGTGCGCGCCGGCTCCTCCGGCCGCTCGTCCAGGAGGTAGTGCTTGCGCTGCCAGCGCAGCGGACGGAAGAACAGGCGAAGCGGAGTCCGCCGGACGAGCGTCGCGCCGACGGTGGGAAAGCTCCGCCGCGACGGCTGCCACGAGCCGTCCGGATAGAGCATCCGCGGGCCCGCGACCCCGCATCGCGGCCGCGAGACCATGAAGTCGCGCAGGATCGCGACCGCGTCCGGCTCGGGAACGGCGTCGGGGTTGGCGATCACGACCGCCTCGCCGCTCGTCGCCGCGAAGCCCTGGTTCGCGTTCGCTGCGAACGAGAGCGGCTTCGGGTTCTCGATGATCCGCACCCGATCCGGCACCCCGCCGACGCTGCCGGGGACATTCGCCACGACGACGAGCTCGTCGACCTGCGGCGCGAGCGCCGGCAGCGACCGCTCGAGTTCACGAGCATGGCCGTGCGAGACGACGACCGCGGAGACCCTCACGCGAGCGCCTCGCGGTAGACGGCGACCGTGCGTCGCGCGGTCTCCTCCCAGGTGAAGCGCCGCGCCCGCTCGAGGCCGGCCGCGACGAGCTGCTCCCGCTCCGCGAGCGCGCGCCGCACGCCGTCGGCGAGCGCGTCCGGCTCGGCGAAGACGGCCGCGTCGCCGGCCACCTCGCGGAGCGCCGCGTCGGGGGCGGCAACGACTGGCGTCCCCGAAGCCATCGCCTCGACGAGCGGGAGCCCGAAGCCCTCGTAGCGCGACGGGAAGACGAGGCAGGCGGCGCCGCGGTACAGGCGTGCGAGCTCCTCCTTCGGGACGTAGCCGCGGAGCTCGGCGCCGCGGGCACGCAGCTCACGCGCGAGCGACTCGTCGCGCACCGGCCCGACGACGACGAGCGACCGCCCGAGCTCGCGAGCCGCGGCCGCCGCGGCGAGCGGGTTCTTGCGCGGCTCGACGCTGCCGACGACGAGCAGGTACGAGTTCGGCTCCGCGCCCGGCGCGAACGCGGCGTCGACGCCGAGCGGCGTCGCGACGGGGACAACGCCGTAGAGCTCCTCGACGTCGCGCTTCGTCCGCTCGGAGATGGCGATCACCTTGGCCGCGCGGCGCACCGACCACGGCACGAAGCGCCGGAAGACGAGTCGCTCCCACAGGCGCAGGACCGTCGGGTCGCGCTCGAATGACAGGTCCTGGATCGTCAGGACAGCCGGGCACGGACACCCAGGCGGGACGACGTGGAGGAAGTGCGCGAGCGCGGGACGCAGCCGGCGGAGGAGCCGCGGCAGCGCGAACGCCATCCGCAGCTCCTGGCTCCGCGCGCCGAGCTCGAGCGGCTCGATGCCAGGCGGGACGAGCTCCGGGCAGCGTGTCACTGCTGCTACGCGCAGGCCCTCGGCGACCGCCGGCAGCGCGCCGAGCAGCCCCTCGACGTACGTCTCGTCGCCGGTCCGCTCGCGCCCGAGCGCATCGGCGTCGACGACGACGAGCGGCTCGGGGCTCACATGGCCTCCCGATACACCTCGACCGTTTCGGACACGACCGAGTGCCAGTCACTCAGACGTGTCCGCTCGAGCCCAAGCCGCCGCAGCTCGTCGCGGCGCGCCGCCGCCTCCTCGATGCCGCGCGCGATCTCGGCCGGGTCGAGCGGGTCGACGAGGACGGCCGCGCCGCCCGCCACCTCCTCGGTGGCGCCGCCCGCGCTCGTCACGACGGGCACGCCGCACGCCATCGCCTCGAGGATCGGGATCCCGAAGCCCTCGTAGAGCGACGGGTACGCGAAGCACAGAGCGCCCCGGTACAGCCGCGCCAGCTCCTCGTCGGGCAGCTCGCCGAGCCAGCGGACGCCGCTGCCGTTCACGCTGACGTCGCCCCATCCGCGCGCGCCGACGACCCGCAGCTCGACGCCGAGGCGCCGCGCGGCCTCGCCGAGGCGGGTGAGGTTCTTTCGCGGCTCGAGCGTCCCGACCGCGAGGACGTACTCGCCCTCGGCAGCGGGACCGTCGGGCCGGAACTCGTCGTCAACGGCGTTCGGGATCACCCGGATCCGCTCCTCCGGCACGCGCAGCAGCTCGACGAGTTCGCGGCGGGTGAACTCCGACACGGCGATCACGCGCCACGCGGCACGGATCACGTGCGGCACGACGAGCCGCCCGTACGCGCGCGTCCAGCGCGGGAATGCCTCCGGGTGGCGGAAGACCGCGAGGTCGTGGACGGTGACGACGAGCGGCGGCCCTCCCTGCAACGGCCCGCGGTAGGTCGTGCAGTGGAGAACGTCGACCCCGGCTCGACGAGCCACACGAGGCAGCCCCACCGGATACCAGACGAGCTCCCGGGCGAGCGTGGCGGCGCGGCCGTCGCCTCCGAACCCGAAGCGGCTGACCTCGACCTCCGGTGGCCGGAGCTCGCGCAGGAGCGCCCGGAGGTAGCGCGCCGTGCCGGCGCGCGTCTGCGCGAGCGGCGAGACGTCGATGCCGACCCGCATGGGACGAGAGTGTGTCAGAGAGCTCATTTTGGAATGAAGACGCGCTGCCCGGGTGCGATGGGCGAGTGCGCGCCGCCCAGCGCGGCCGGGCAGCCCGTTCTTCATTTCAAAAGGGGCTCAACCGGCCTCCGCGTAGCCCGCGAGCATGATCTCGCCGGCCCGGCGCCAGCTGAACCGGCCCGCGTGCTCGAGCCCGCGCCGGACGAGCTCGTCGCGCTCCGCGAGCGCGCGCTCGATCGCCGCCGCCAACGCCTCTGGGCTTTCCGGATCGGCCCGCACGGCGGCGTCGCCGCAGGCCTCGTCCAGCGAGGGGTGCGACGAGGCGACGCACGGGACGCCGCACGCCATCGCCTCGACGATCGGCATCCCGAAGCCTTCGAAGCGCGACGGGAAGACGAAGACCTCCCCGCCGCGATAGAGGGCGGGCAGCCCGTCGTGTGGCACGAAGCCGAGCGGGAGGACGCCGTCGCCGTCGAGCCGCGGCTCGCGCCAGCCCTTCCCGCCCGCGATAGCGAGGGCGAGGCCGTTCCCGAGCAGGCGATGCGCCTCGAACAGCGTGTCGAGGTTCTTCCGCGGCTCGAGCGTCGCGACGGTGAGCGCGTACGGGCGGCCGAGGTCGGCGCGCTCGCCGTCCGGCGCGAAGCCGCTCTCGAGCCCCGGATGCGCGACGACGATCCGCTCGGGTGGTACGCCGAGCAGCTCGGTCACATCCCGTCCGGTGTAGTCCGAGTTGACGAAGAGGAGGTCGCAGGTGCGGGCCGCGTTGCGGTACTTCGCGCCGTGCATCCGCACCGTCCGCGGGTGCACCCAGTGCGGGAACCGGAGCGGGACGAGGTCGTGGATCATCGTCGCGCGGACGCCGCTCCGCTGGGGCGGGTACATCCAGTCGCCGAAGTGGAAGACGTCGAAGCTGCCGACGAAGCGCTCGATCGGCGGCCGGCCGGCGCGGCTCCACGCCGTCCGCCAGGCATGCGCGAGCGGAAGCGTCGGCAGCCGGCCCTCGACGTCGATCCCCGCGAGCGCCTCGCGGATCAGTCGCGCGCCGGCTCTGCTCGCGGGCGCCCAGGCCAGGATCTCGTGCTGTCCCCCGGCCGCCTCGGCGAGACCGGCGAGCGAGCCGCGCACGTAGTTCCCGACGCCGGTCCGTCGGTGCGAGAGCGCGCTGACGTCGAAGACGATCCTCACCGAGAGTAGCGGAAGCTCAGGAAGTGCATGCCGAGGCGGCGGAGGTCGCCCTTTCCGGGCACCTTCGTCGGCGTCACGGTGAAGCGCGCAGTGCAGCGCGCTCCCGGGCCGCGCCGCAGCGGGGCCGTGATCGTCCGCTGCATCCCCGGCGGAACGCGCACCCGGACGCTGCCCGACGTGACGAACTGGGCCCGCCGCAGCAGGTGCGCATCGGTCACGACGAGGGCGCTCACGCGGCCGCCGCGGCACCGGAAGCGCGTGTAGGTCACATGCCGGCCCGACCACGTGTCAGGGTACAGGCCGTCGACGAGCTGGGTCTCGCGGAGCGGCGAGGACGTGTGCACCAGCAAGACCCCTTTCAGCTTGTCCCACGCGAGGATCCGGCCGGGCAGCGCAACCGAGGCGTCGGTGAGGACGTAGCTCGCCCGCACCGGCCGGTCGGCCGTCGAGAGGATCGCGCCGTCGCTCCGGTCGACGTGCACCTCCGTCGCCGGCAGCCCGCCGCCGAGCGGGCTCGCGAGCTCGTACACCGGCCCGACGCTGCGGTTGAAGAACTCGTTCTGCCACAGCGTCATCGCGTCGAGGCGGCCGGAGCGGACGTAGGCGACCGGCGCGTGGCGCCCCACGGTCGCGTCTACCCAGTCGCGCTTGCCGGTCGTGATCCCTTGGAAGAGCGCGCCGAGCGAGGCCTGGCGGACGCCGTGGCGGCCGTTCTCGATCGGCGGCAGCGTCACCGCGTAGTACGCGAGCACGACCGCGGGCAGGAGAAGCGCGAGCCGCTGCGGTACGCGCAGGAAGACGAGGCCGAGGACGAGGGCGCAGCCCAGGACGACCCAGCGGATCTCGCCGAGGGTGATCACGTGGTCCTGAAGCCACCACCAGGGGAGGAGCTCGAGCGTGTCCGACTGCACCTGGACGCCGATCAGC
>DASQWB010000015.1:0-5936 GCA_035640455.1 Gaiellaceae bacterium
GGCCGCGTCGGCTGGAACATCGTCACCTCCGACCTCCGGCTCGCCGCGTCGACCGGCCTCGCCGAGTACCTGCCGCACGACGAGCGCTACGACCGCGCCGACGAGTACCTCGAGGTCGTCCACGCCCTCTGGGAGCGGAGCTGGGACGACGACGCCGTCGTCCGCGACGTCGAGGCCGACGTCTTCACCGACCCGGACAAGGTGCGGGCGATCGAGCACGAGGGCCGGTGGTTCAGCGTTCGCGGCCCGCACCAGTGCGAGCCGTCGCCGCAGCGCACGCCGGTGCTCTACCAGGCGGGCCAGTCGAGCCGCGGCTCCGCCTTCGCCGCCCGGCACGCGGAGGTCGTCTTCGTCACGCTGAGCGGCGCGAAGCGCGGCGCGGCCCAGGTCGCCGAGCTCCGCCGGCTCGCCGAGGAGCGGGGGCGCGGCCCCGACGCGATCAAGGTGCTCCAGGGGATGCCGGTCATGCTCGGCCGCACCGAGGAGGAGGCCAAGGCGCGCGCGGAAGCGTTCGTCGAGCTCGGCAGCCGCGGCGGCATGCTCGCCAAGTGGTGCGGCTGGGTCGGCGTCGACCTCGCCGCGTATCCCGACGAGACGCCGGTGAGCGAGATCCTGACCCAGGACGGCCGGTCGGTCGTCGGGTTCCTCAACCAGGCGTCTCCGGACCGGACCTGGACGCTGGCCGACCTGCGCGAGTTCGTGGCGATGCCGCGGCGGCCACACCGCTTCGACCGGCTCATGCTCTTCGGCACGCCGGAGCAGGTCGCCGACCGCATGGAGGACTGGCTCGAGCACGCTGGCGTCGACGGCTTCAACCTCTTCCCGTGCCCGCCGAGCGCGGGCATCCGCGACATCTGCGAGCTGCTCGTCCCCGAGCTGCAGCGCCGCGGGCTCTTCCGCACCGCGTACGACCCGGCCGAGCGCACGCTCCGCGAGCGCTACTTCGGCGCCGGGAGCGACCGCTACGTTCCGGCCGCCGCGATCCGGGAAGGAGGTCTCGATGGAGTACCGTCGGCTCGGCGCTAGCGACCTCGAGGTCTCGGCGATCGGCCTCGGCTCGTGGCTCACCTACGGCGACGAGCTCGACTACGAGCGGAGCCGCGCCTGCATCCGCCGCGCGCTCGAGCTCGGGATCACGCTCTTCGACACGGCCAACGTCTACGGGCGCGGCGCCGCCGAGTCGTTCCTCGCCGAGGCGCTCGCCGGCGTGCCCCGCTCGTCGTATGTGCTCGCGACGAAGGTCTACTTCCCGATGTCGCGGACGGATATGGGCCTGTCCGCCGAGCAGGTGCGCAAGCAGTGCGACGGCTCGCTCGAGCGGCTCGGCACCGACTACATCGACCTCTACCAGTGCCACCGCTACGACTCGAGGACGCCGCTCGAGGAGACGATGGGCGCGCTGACCGAGCTCGTCCGCGAGGGCAAGGTGCGCCACATCGGCTTCAGCGAGTGGACGCCCGAGCAGATCCAGGCGTCGCTCGACCTGCCCGAGGGCGAGCGCTTCGTCTCGAGCCAGCCGCAGTACTCGCTCCTCTGGCGCCAGCCCGAGGCGCGCGTCTTCCCGCTCTGCGCCGCGAACGGCATCGGCCAGATCGTCTGGTCGCCGCTCGGGCAGGGCGTGCTGACCGGGAAGTACCGGCCGGGCGAGCGGCCGCCGGCGGACTCCCGCGCGGAGCGGACGCGCGGCCGCGTTCTGGGACGTCTCTACGCCGACGAGACCCTCGAGGCGGTGCAGCGCCTGCGGCCGATCGCGCAGTCCGCCGGCCTGACGATGGCGCAGCTCGCGCTCGCGTGGGTGCTTCGCCGGGGCGAGGTCGCGGCCGCGCTCGTCGGCGCGACCCGGCCCGACCAGCTCGACGAGAACGTCGGCGCGGCCGGCGTGCGGCTGAGCGCAGATGTGCTCGCGGCGATCGACGACGCGCTGGCTCCGGTTCTCGCGGCGTAGATCGGTCCGTTTCTAGAGGCTCGAGGAGGCCCTCCCTAAGATCGGCCGGATGCCGCGCTCCGCGCTGCTCGACTGGCTCGATTCCCCGTCGCAGCGGGGGATCCGCTTCGCGCAGCCGTTCGGCGACTGGCACTTCCATTCGTACGAGGAGCTCGCGGGCGCGAGCCGGCGCGTGGCGTGGGGCCTCCTCGAGGCCGGCGTCGGCGAGGGGGAGATCGTGGCCGTCGCCCTCCGCGGCGGCCCCGAGTTCGTCGCGGCGTTTTTCGGGACGATGCTCGCCGGCGCGGTCCCGGCGCCCGTCGCGCCGCCGGCCGCGTTCCACGACGCCGTCGTCTACCGCGAGCACGTCGCCCGCATCCTCGCGTCGGCGCAGCCGAGCCTCGCGATCGCCGCGGAGGATGTCGCTCCTGCGTTCGGCGCGCGGGCCCGCTCGCTGACGACGCTCGTGCACGACGTCGACGAGACCGAGGCGACGCCGCGCCGCCGGCGGGCCGAGCTCGCGCTCGTCCAGTTCACGTCGGGCTCGAGCGGCCACGCGCGCGGCGTCCGCGTCCCCTTCGGCGCGCTGGAGGCGAACGTCGACGCCATCCGCCGCTGGCTCGCGATGACGCCGGAGGACGCGACCGCCTCCTGGCTCCCCGTCCACCACGACATGGGTCTGATCGGCTGCCTGCTCACGCCGGTCGTCAACCGCAGCGACATCTGGCTCCTCCGCCCGCAGGATTTCGTGCGCAGCCCGCTCCGCTTCCTGCGCTGCTTCGGCGAGGCCGGCGCGCGGCTGACCGCGATGCCCGGCTTCGCGCTCGCCTACCTCGCTCGCCGCGTCCGGGCGGACGAGCTCTACGGGCTCGACTTCTCGCACTGGCGGGCCGTGATCGTCGGCTCGGAGCGCCTCGACCCGGACGCGCTCGACCGCTTCCACCGGCTGCTCGCTCCGTTCGGCCTCAAGCGGCGCGCGATCCTGCCGGCGTACGGCCTCGCCGAGGCGACGCTCGCCGTCACCGGCCTGCCGCTCGCCGAGGAGTGGCGGGCGCTCGACGTCGCCTCCGGCACGCTCGGGCTCGGCCGGAAGGTGCAGGCACCCACGGCGGCGGCGACGAGCGTCGTCGGCTGCGGCCGGCCGCTCGGCGGCGCCGAGATCGCGATCCTCGACGACGAGGGGCGCCCGCTGCCGGACGGCTTCGTCGGCGAGATCGCCGTCCGCGGCGAGTCCGTCGCCGCCGGCTACGTCTCGGGCGGCGGCTCGACGTCTTCGACCACGTTTGCCGAGGACGGCCTCCGCAGCGGCGACGCGGGCTTCGTCGTCGACGGCCAGCTCTTCGTCCTCGGCCGGCTCGGCGACAGCATGAAGCTGCGCGGGCTTACCCTCTTCGCGGAGGACCTCGAGGTCGCGCTCGCCGGCGCCGGCATCCCGCGCAACCGGCTCGCGGTCGCGCTCGGCGTCCGCGACGGGCTCCCGACCGCGGTCGCCGTACTCGAGGGCTCGCACGCGCACTGGGCGCCTCGGGCGTACCCGCTGCTGCGGCGGCTCACCGAGGGCGTCGAGGTGGAGATCGCCGAGGTTCCGCGGGGCACGGTCGCCCGCACCTCGAGCGGGAAGCCGAAGCGCCGGCAGCTGTGGGAGGCGTTCCTCGACGGCCGCCTGACGGCCGACCGCCGTCCCGACCTGGCAATTGCGACAACCGGAGGTGCACATGTCTGACTCCCTTGCCGTCTCGACGATCGACGGCCGCTCCGAGCAGGAGGTCCGGGACACGATTCGCGCGATCGTGCTCGAGCTGGCCCCGAACCAGGACGGCCTCACGAGCGACGACGCGCGGCTCGCGGAGGACCTCGAGTACCACTCGCTCGCCCTGCTCGAGCTCGCGTTCACCCTCGAGGACCAGTTCGACCTCCTCCCGATCGACGAGGAGACGGCGCGGCGGATCGAGTCGCTCAAGGACGTGCAGGACCACGTCGTCCGGGAGCTCCAGGAGCGCGCGGCCGGCGCGTAGGCCGGGCGCGCAGGCACACGGGGGAGAGATGAGCGGGGGGACGCTCAGCCTCGACGGGCTGCGGGAGGCGGTGGCGATGGCGCTCGGCACCGAGCCGGCGACGATCGCCGACGACGACGACCTCCTGCACCTCGGACTCGACTCGGTCCGGATGATGGCGCTGGCGAGCCGCTGGCGGCAGACGGGGCTCGAGCTGAAGTTCTCGGAGCTCGCAGCCCGGCCGACGCTCGCCGCGTGGTGGGAGCTCGCGGCGGCCCGGCTCGGGAACGGCAACGGCGCGGGCGCCGCGCAGGCGAACGGCTCGGCCGAGCCGCCGCCGGTCGTGGACGAGAGCGCGCCGTTCGAGCTCGCGCCGATGCAACACGCGTACTGGGTCGGGCGCGGGCCGGGCCAGACGCTCGGCGGCGTCGGTGCCCACTTCTACGCGGAGTTCGACGACGTCGGCATCGAGCCGGAGGGGCTCGAGCAGGCGGTGCGGGCGTTGGTCGCGCGGCACGGGATGCTGCGGGCCCGCTTCCTCGACGACGGCCGGCAGCAGATCCTCCCCGAGAGCCCATGGCCCGGCCTCACCGTCCACGACCTGCGGCAGCTCGCCGACCCCGAGGCCGCCGCCCGGCTCGAGGCGCTCCGCGAGCGGCTCTCGCACCGGAAGCTCGACGTCGAGCGCGGCGAGGTGTTCGACGTGCAGCTCACGCTGCTCGCCGGCGGCGAGACGCGCATCCACGTCCAGATCGAGATGCTCGTCGCCGACGCGCTCAGCTTCCGCATCCTCCTCGCGGAGCTGGCGCAGCTCTACGACCGGCCCGACGAGGAGCTGCCGCCGCTTCGCTACAGCTTCCCGCGCTACCTCGCCGAGCGGAGCCGGCGCCGCGCCGCCAGATGGGAGCGGGCGCGCGCGTACTGGCAGGAGCGGCTCGACGAGCTGCCCGGCCGCCCCGAGCTGCCGCTCGCGGTCGACCCGAGCCGCATCGACGAGGCGCGGGTCACGAGGGTCTATCGCCGGCTCGAGCGGGAGAGCTGGGACCGCCTCGCCGAGCGGGCCGCGGGGCATGGGCTGACGCTGCCGACGGTCTTCATGACCGCCTTTGCCGAGGCGATCGGCGCGTGGAGCGCGGAGCCGCGCTTCCTGCTCAACCTGCCGCTCTACGACCGCGAGCTCGTCCAACCCGACGTCGCCGGGCTCGTCGGCGACTTCACGAGCCTGATGCTGGTCGCGGTCGACGTCTCCGAGGAGCGGCCGTTCGCCGAGCGCGCACGCGACCTCCAGGCGCAGCTGCAGGCGAACGCCGACCAGGCCGACTACTCCGGCCTCGACGTCCTGCGCGACCTCACGCGGAGCCGCGGCGAGCCGGTCTCGGCGCCCGTCGTCTTCACGAGCGCGCTCAGCTTCGGCGAGCTCTTCGACGAGCGGGTACGCAGGGTCTTCGGCGAGCCCGGCTGGACGACCTCGCAGACGCCGCAGGTGTGGCTCGACCACCAGGTAACCGAGCGGGAGGGCGGCCTCTTCCTGAACTGGGACGCGGTCGAGGGGCTCTTCCGCGAGGGCGTGCTCGAGGCGATGTTCGCCGCCTACCTGCGCGTGCTCGACTGGCTGGCCGCGGACGAGGCCGACTGGAAGGAGCCGGCGCCCGGCCTCCTGCCGCCCGAGCAGGCCGCCGTCCGCGCGCAGGCGAACGCCACCGACCGCTCGCTGCCGAGGGCGCTCCTCCACGAGGGGTTCTTCGAGCGCGCGGCGAGCACTCCCGACCTGCTGGCCGTCGCCTACGGCGACGAGGGCCGGCTGAGCTACGGCGAGCTCGCGGAACGCGCGCTGCACGTCGCCGGGCTCCTCCGCGAGCACGGAGTGCGCGCCGGCGAGCCCGTCGCCGTCACGCTGCCGAAGGGCTGGGAGCAGGTCGCCGCCGTCCTCGGCGTCCTCGCCGCGGGAGGCGTCTACGTCCCGGTCGGCGTCGACCAGCCGCTCGAGCGGCGCGCGCGCATCTACCGCAGCGCCGGCG